>JAYTPA010000072.1:0-12901 GCA_043747495.1 Bdellovibrio sp. | reverse complement strand
ATCATAAAAAACACCCAAGGCCCATTTTTCATGATCTTCAACTGTTGGCAGTAAGCTGATAAATAAACGATAGCCTTTGTATTCATTTTTTAATGTTTCTTGCTGGCTAAAAGTTTTTTTAAAACTCTCTAAAACTTCTGGGGCTCTGACAACATCATGCAAATAGTAATGTTGACCCATAACTAATTGTGGATCTGGCGACCATTTAAACATTTTCATGAAAGCTGTATTAAAAGAAATAATTTTTAGTTGCGGATCAACAGTGACAATGGCTTCTTCAAGACCTGAAAACACAGTTTCAAAAACTGATTTTTCATCTTGTGAATTCTTTTTAAGACGCAAATATTTACGTCTTAATGTGTAGGAGGCCCGTTCTAAGTCAGAAAATAAATCACTTTCACTATTAAAGACATCATCAGGCCTAGCCAATTTGTCTTCATCAGCTTTCATCAGCTGAACCATTTTTTGCGTTTGTTTTCTAATTTGTCGTGAAAAATAAAGAAATGAAATAAACCAAATAATTAAACCAATAACTAAGGCCATTGCTAAAAAAGAAACTAATCCTATTTCCATCACAGCGTGTAATTAACCCTATAACCTACACCACGAATAGTTTCGATAGTGTCAGCCCAGTCACCCATTTTTTTTCGAAGAGCAAAAACATGGGTGTCAATTGTTCGACCAGTCACTGTGACATCTTCACCTTGAATCAAATTCACTAACTGATCACGACTTAAAACCCGGCCCTGTGATTTTAATAAATGTCCTAATAATTTAAATTCTGATGGCGTTAAGTGAATACTTTCACCGCGTACGGCTACTTGCACACGCAAAAAATCAATTTTTAATCCGTTGAATTCGATCACATCCTCAGATTTTTGGGTCGACACGTGTTGATTGTATTGCACACGTCGTAAAAGATTTTTTACTCGGGCTAATAATATACGGTTATCAAAAGGCTTTGTCAGATAATCATCTGCCCCGCGCGATAGGCCTTCAACGATTGATTCAGTGTCAGCTTTGGCTGTAACCATGAGAAATAATAAATTGGGATGATCTTTTTTAAGACGTTGAATCAGATCTGGGCCTTGTTCTTGTGGCAGCATCCAATCGACAATGGCTAAGTCATATTTTTTATTTTGAATGAGAAACTGGGCTTGTTCAGCTGATGTGACTTTATCAGTTTCAGCGTCTAAGTTTTTAAGGCTCATTTCAATGAGGTCAGCGATTGTTTGTTCGTCTTCAATAATTAAAATCTTAGTTGGCACCATGTCTGATATCTTTCCCTGTGAAGGCAAAGATCACATCCTCAGCAATATTTGTGGAGTGATCACCTAATCGCTCCAAATTACGT
The DNA here is from genome assembly GCA_043747495.1 of Bdellovibrio sp. GTDB lineage: Bacteria > Bdellovibrionota > Bdellovibrionia > Bdellovibrionales > Bdellovibrionaceae > Pseudobdellovibrio. Next base: position 11,547 of record JAYTPA010000072.1, on the reverse strand, counting down.
GCTACCTGAATGATGTCCAGACAAGATTCTGTTAAACTTGCATCAGCTTTAATCATTTTAACTTTAGCTGCTGTAATCGCATTTTTTAATGCATCAACTTCATCATCCATTTTTAAGATTTGAGTCGCAGCATCAGCGTCCATTCGCACAAAAGAATCTAAAGACCCTTTCACCATTTCGCTGACAAGTCCTGACATACGGTCAATTTCATTCATCGGAATGCTCGGACCTGATCTAAGTGCCAAATCTTTTCCTAAATAAGAAATATTCACACACTGATCACCCATTCTTTCTAGATCTGTATTAATTTTAATCACAGACAGAATTAGTCGTAAATCCTTAGCAACGGGACCCTGCTTGGCTAAAAGACTTAAACATAAATTATCGATTTTAATTTGCAGATCATTCACATTTTTTTCAATCTCGTGAACTGAGTTCAATAATTTCAGATCTTGCTTTAGCAGTCCGTCTATAGCTATTTTGAGGGCTTTTTCGACGTATCCACCCATTTCTAAAATTGTTTTTTTAAGTTCTTCTAACTGAAGGTCTATTGTTCTTTCCATATTTAGTTATTTAATCCTGTTTCTTGCGATATGGCAAAAAAAAGATCATACTGCTGTTATGCGTGTAAGTTCAGTCGATGTTGGATCAAATGCCATTCGCTTAGTCATTGTTGAAATCAAACCTAATGGCCAATGGGAGCAAATTAAAAAATTTAGAGCGCCTTTGAGGCTGGGCACAGACGTGTTTAAACATCGTCAACTGCAGACGGAAACAATTCTTGAACTTGTAAATGTTTTCAAAAAAATAGCCAAATTAAATAAAAAGCACAAAGTGCAAAAGACGATTGCTCTAGCGACAAGCGCAATGCGAGACGCAAAAAATAAAAAATCTGTGATTTCCTTAGTAAAAAAAACCAGCAAAATTGATCTGAAAGTCATCACGGGCCAAGAAGAAGCTAGGCTTATCCGAAATGCCATTATTAAATCTAAATCAAATCATTTTTCACATTCACTGCTTATTGATTTAGGCGGAGGCAGTGCTGAAATTACAGGTCTATTAAAAACGAAAGTTCTTTTTTCAAAAAGTTATCCTCTTGGAGTAGTTCGCTTGCTGAATGTCGAACAGCAAAATAAAGATGTTAAAAAATACTGTGAAAAGTATCTTGTTCGATTAAATCCAGCTGCGAGAAAACATCATTTTTCTGTTGCTGTAGGTACTGGTGGTAATTTTGATGCATTGGCAAAATTAAAACTGAACCTACTTAAAGAAGCACCACAAACCCACATGACAGTAAAGCAACTTCTTGAAATTCAAAAAATTTGGGGAAAGTTGAATCATCAAAATAAATTAGCATTGGGTCTTCGTGAAGATCGTATTGATGTTCTGCATATCGCTATGCAGCTGATTCTTATGGTTTTAAAACAATTTAAAATTCAACATTTAAAAATCCCGATGACAGGTCTTAAAGAAGGATCTATTCACGATCTTCTTTAACTGGCTTATTAGCTGTCATCTTCTTTGACAAGATCATCTTCTGTCATAGAAATTTTTTGTAACATTTTTGTCATCAGTTCAGCTTGAACACCATGACTGCTTTTAGTTTCAGTCAGTTGTTTTTTGGTGTAAGATCCATCAGATTTCATTGTCCAAGTTTGAACCTGGTCATTCCAGTACAGATTTAAAATTTCCCAAAGCTTTTCTTTGGCAGTGTGATCATAAACCGGAATAATCGCTTCAACCCGTGCGTGTAAATTTCGATACATCAAATCTGCTGACCCGATAAAAAAATCACCATCCACTGGATTTTCTTGGCCGTTTCTAAAATAAAAAATACGTGAATGCTCTAAAAATCGTCCTAAAGTTGATTGCACACTGATTTTGTCACTCAATTTTTTAAGATTAGGTTTTATACAGCAAAATCCCCGAACTATAAGATCAATTTTAACACCTGCTTGTGAAGCTTCGTAAAGTGAAATAGAAATGTCATTTTCTTCCATATTGTTGAACTTACAAAGAATATGGGCTGGTTTATTTTTTTTTGCGTGCTCGGCTTCACGTGAAATCAGATCTTTAAATTTCTGAAACATGTTGATCGGTGCTAACAATAAATGTTGATAATCATTTTTTAGCGATTTCCCGGTTAGATAATTAAATAGTTCTAATAATTCGGACGTGATTCGGGTGTCTGCTGTAAGTAGGCCCACATCAGTGTAAAATCGTGATGTAGAAACATTATAATTACCCGTTCCTACATGGGCGTAAGTGACAACTTTTTTATTTTCTTTACGCACAACAAGACTGGTTTTAGCATGAATTTTCAAACCCACTAAACCGTACACAACGTGCACCCCTGCACGTTCCAGCTCTTGAGCCCAAATAATGTTTCGGTGTTCATCAAACCGCGCTTTTAATTCAATTAAACAGACTACTTGTTTGCCATTTTCAGCCGCTTCGATCAATGATTTAATAAATGGGCTTTCATCGCCCGTACGATACAAAGTCATTTTGATGGCTAATACATCGGGATCTTTTGCCGCATCGGAAATAAATCTTTCGACAGTGGCCGAAAAAGATTCAAATGGATGATGAATTAAAATATCAGCTTTTCTAATCTGATCAAAAATGGATGTTTGTTCCATTAAAACTTGCGGCACAACCGGAGACCAGTTAGAAAATTTTTCTTCTGACCAAGGCAACTGGCTGACTAACAAAATAAAATCTGTTAAATCGAATTCAGCTGGTAAACTATAAATATCTTCTTCTTTCAAATCAAGTTCACGCATTAAAAAATTTTTAAGCCAGACATCTGTGCAATTGGCGAACTCAATTCTAACAATTTCTGCAAAACGCCTTTGTCTGAGTTCTTCTTCAATCATGGCTAATAAATCTTCTGTGTCTTCATCTTCGCGATCTGAATCAGCATTCCGAGTAACTTTAAAAATAACTGTGCCTTTGACTTTCATTTGCGGAAAAAGTTCATCGATAAAGGCTTCAACCACATGAATCACATGAATAAATTTTTGTGTGTCCTCGATATTAATCCACTGATCAACAAGTTTGGGGATTTTAACACGGGCAAATATTTTTTCATCATCAGCGGCTTGGGTCATTTGTAAAGATACACCCAAAGAAATGGATAGATTTGAAATAAAAGGAAATGGATGCCCCGGATCTACGGACAATGGAGTTAAAATAGGAAAAATTTGTTCTAAAAAATATTTTTTAAGATGCTTTTTTTCTTGTGGCTTTAAATCTTTAAATTGAACGATTTCACAACCTTTTCTGAATAGTTCTTTTTGAAAATATTGATAAAGTCCATTTTGTTGAATCAACATCGGTGCTAATGCATTTGCAATCATCTGCAATTGCTTTTTAGGAGTTTGACCATCAGAAGATTTTGGCGTCAGCCCGTAAGCGATCTGTCGTTTCAACCCACCGACACGTTTCATAAAAAATTCATCTAAATTGGAACTGGAAATCGCTAAAAACTTAATTCTTTCTAGCAAAGGATTTTTAGCATTTTCAGCTTCTTGTAAAACCCGCAAATTAAAATTCAGCCATCCGATTTCTCGGTTATTGAATAGTTCCATCGAGGACCTAGAATGCTCGATAGGCGCTATTTTTCTTTTTTTTCTAACTTTTTTCACGGACTTAGCTGTTGTATTCATACTGTTTCATTTTAAAACATTTGCCGATAGCCAAACAAGTCAAGATCACACCAATACAGACCGATAAGATCACATATGACTGGATCTTTAGCTCGTTATCACGCAAGAAGTCCTCGGTATATTTTAGATACTCAGGATAACAATCTGATTCGCTATTCAGGCGCAGAGCGTTTATCTTGGGAAGAAAAAACTGAACTTAAAAATGTGTCACTGACTGGACTTTCGTTTACTTCGGCACGTGATCTTTCGCCGCAGCTTGGTGAAATTATCAAAATTCAATTTCAAGTTCCTCTCGCAGAAACCATGGCTTGCTATGCCGTTGTCATTCGCATTCAATCCATCGATGAAAGCGGTATGAACGAGATATCTGTGCATTTTTACAAGTTAGATCGCTTACAAAGGATAAATCTTGTTCAGGGTCTCGCCCAAAAAATAGATGGTGATCTTAAAGCTAACCCCAAACCTAAGCCTAGCTATTGGGGAAGTATACCTAGTCTAATTATGATGACTTTTTCAGTCGCAATTTGGCTGATACTTATGAAGCTGTATTGGTTCGATACGATCTAGTCTTTTTTTGTGACAATACATAAATCAATCTTTAAACCCGTCTGAATTTACGTTAAAATCTAATGAGATGGTTAAACTAATACTGTACGTACATCTATTGGTTGTTCTATTTTTGGTTTCAAGCTGCACTAAAAAAGCAGCTGAGGAACTGCCATCGACCTCACCATCACCCGCGCTTAGCTTGCCAAACAAACCCGTAGTTACAAACCCAGTTTCACTTAATGCACTGACAAATTCAGACTTAACAATTGATGGCTCTTGCGAATCTGGGGCTACTGTAACTCTGTCTGGTGATTATTCGCAAAATACAACGTGCGTATCAACACTTTTTTCTTTTACAGTCTCAAAGTCTACTAGCGGAAATTATTTTTTAAATATTTATCAAACCAATGCAGCAGGCTCGTCTGGATTAGTTAACGTTAGTTGGACTTTAGACAACAATGCCCCATCACTTATTATTTTAACCAGTCCACTTTCTAATCCTTACACTTCGGGTGATTCGACTATTTCTATTTCTGGTCAATGCGAAACAGGAACAACTGTGAATGTTTCAGGTGACTATATAAACTCAACAACTTGCACGAATAGTATTTTTAATTTTAACAACGTTAATCAGGGCGCAGATGGAACATATACTTTTAATATCACCCAAACTGATGCTGCTCAAAATATTTCTGCACCACTTGTTTTCACATGGATTAAAGACACAACGATACCACCTACTCCAACAGTTACAAATTTTACTGATAATCCTCACTATACTAACTTTTCACCACTTAATGTCCAAGGGACATGTATAGCCGGCAACACTGTCAACATTGAAGAAGCTGGTGTTAGTTTAGCCAGCGGGGTATGTAGCGTTAGCGGAACTTACAGTCTGAATGTTGCAAAGGGCACAAATGACAACTTTAGTTTGTATGTTTATCAGGTTGATTCTGTGACGTTAATTGAATCTGCACATTATGATTTTAATTGGATTTATGACACTGTTGTTCCTTCCGTACCGACAATACTATCCCCTATTCAATCACCGGAAACGACCAGCTCATTACTTGTTATTTCTGGTGAATGTGAAGTTAACGCGACTGTGAATTTGACTGGTGATAATACAAATTCAACCATTTGCACATCTGGGTCATATTCATTTACTGTTTCACAAACAGTTGATGGATTATATAATTACAGTATCGATCAAACAGATTTAGCCCTGAACACATCTGGTTCTGTGAATCAAGATTGGATACGTGATTCTTTTGCGTTACCAACACCTGTGATCACTACTCCTGTAGCACAACCCTTTATTAGTAATTCAAGTCAGTTAAATTTAAATGGAACTTGTGAAACTGGATTAACAGTTCGTTTAACTGGAGTAAATTCTACAGATGTCATTAATCCGGCTAACAGCTTAGACTTAGTCTGCACTGATTCAACTTTTGCTTACACTATTACAAAACCAGATGGAACATACACTTTATCGTTGTATCAATCCAATGGCGTGAGCAATTCTGCCACAGCCAACAAAACATGGACAAAAGATACCGTCGAACCAAGCACCACAATAAATACTCAACCCCCGTTAATGAACTATTCAATAATTTCAGGTTTTACTTTCTCTTCAAACGAATCATCTATTGTTTTTCAATGTAGTTTAGATAGTGCTCCATATTCGACGTGTACGTCTCCATTAAATTACACAAGTTTAGTCAATGGATCTCATACTTTGAATATCCGGGCCGTCGATGCGGCCAACAACACCGATAATTCGCCTGCAACGTACACATGGACTCAAGAAGCATTTAATGCGATTGCACTTTATCGTTTTAATTCGACAGCGCCTCTGATTGATTCCGCTGGGTATTCAGGGGGAGCGAAAAATGATCTTACAGATAATTCGTCTGCTAGCACTGCAGGAAAATTTAGCGAAGCCCAAAGATTTAATACTACAGCAAATTATGTTTACACGATTGATACACTTTCACAAAATGCAATCTCAAGCTATTTAACTCTTGAAGGCTTTGTACGACTCAATGCTTTACCAGGTTCTTACGCACCTATTGTTTCAAAAATAAATACAGCGACATCTAAAGCCAGTTACGAATACGGACTCAGAAAACAAGGATCTAAATATTATATTTATTTCAGAGGCAGTTTAAACGGGACAACGTACACAGAAATCAAATCCTCAGCGCTAACAGCTGCCGAACAGGCTTCGTTAACGACTGGCTTTAACCATGTAGCTGTGACTTGGAATCTGGGATCTGTGAAGTATTATTTCAATGGTGTATCAAAAGGCACTGGAAGTATTGGTACAGTTGGTACAAGTAAATTAGCAAACTCAACTGCACCACTACGAATTGGCTACAACGGTACTAATACATTAAACGGATCCACAGATGAAGTCAGGATCAGTCAAAAAGTCAGATGGAGCACTAATTTTACACCACCTACGAGCGAATACGTTGCTGATTAAGCTTAATAACTAAGATGCCTTCTTCAAAGCTTGATTAATCAGAGTCTGATACGGAACACCTGTTTTTTTTGCCTTTTCTTTAAATTTTGCTATAACTTCAGGGTCCAATTTAATATGAACAGATTTTTTCTTAACAGCTTCGGACATTGCTGGTCGTCCAACTTTACCAAAAGTATTCGTGTAAGCTTTTCTGAATTTAGTTTTTTCAGCTGGCGTTAAATGCCTCCAGCTATCTTCTTTTTTCTTCATATTTATTCCTTTCAACTTTAGTTGCCTTGCGAGCAGAGATAATTCGAATTGAATTCTGATCTCTTTCTGCAAAAACAACAAAAAGTAAATTTAAATTTTCTGAGTACCCAATAATCTTTACTCGATCCTCAACATCAGAATGCGATCGATCAAATTCAGCTATGGCATAGTCATCAAAGAAAATGCTAGCTGCTTCTGTAAAGCTAATTTTATGCTTCTTGATATTGAGCTTTTCTTTTTTAAGATCCCATTCAAACTTCATAATTTATATGTACACTTAAATTATGAAGTTTTCAAGCAATTGCGCATCAATGTCTAACAAAAAACGTTAGAATACCTCCCATGTCTCAAATTAGGACACTCAAATCAATTATTTAGTCTTTAAGCTGGAATATATCCTGCACTACTTATTTATATGAAAAAGTCATTTCTGGTTTTGATTATATCATTTCTATCTATTTCTGCGTGGGCAAAGAAAAACGTTTGCGCCATTACGATCAATTCAAATCATGAAATTAACCTATTTAAAAAATCTCTTTCCAAGGAACAATGGAATTTTGTCGAACTGACCGACTACGCTGACAAAGACACTAAAAATAGTGCCCCCAATTCGTGGTTTTTAAATTCATGTAACGCCAAGGTTTCATGTGATATTTTAATTATTTCTGGTCATTTCGGTGGAACTTTTTTCGGGGAATCAGCATTTAAATTACCTCTTGAAGAACTTGAAAAAAACACATGTAACACAAGCTGCGATGGGATCATCGATCAACCTAAAGAAGTTTTCTTATTTGGCTGCAATACTTTAGCGGGCAAAGAAAAAGACCAAAGATCACCAGAAGAATATTTACTAGTTTTAATGGATGATGGTTTTACAAGACAACAAGCTGAACAAGTTGTGGCCTTCAGATATAGTGCTTTAGGCAATTCGTTTTCTTCACGCATGTCACAAGTATTTCAAAACACACCACGCATTTATGGATTTTCATCCATCGGGCCAAGCGGTAAAACAGTTGAACCTTTATTAAATAAATATCTTCAATCAACTAAAGCAGAATATCAAAATTTTGATAAATTTAATCATACTATTAAATCTGAAACTAACAAAAAACTTTTCACAGCCCTTAAAGATTCCGCTATAGCCCAAACTGCGGGGCTAACAGTATCTAATCCAAGCTTAAAAAACGTCGATAGACCCTATTGTTATTTAGAAAATAAAGATGTCAGCAGATATAATAAATTAAAGTATATCACTGAAGTTTTGTTGTCTGGCCGGTCGCTAACGATGATTCCTTATATAAAAGATTTTATACACGCCCTTGTCGAGAAAAACGATATCTCAGCTGAAGAAAAATTATTGTTACAACAAATATCATCAAGCGAGCAAGTAAAAGCAGATTTTACTAAGATTACTAATTTAGAAGGCGATGTTTATTTAGGTATAAAAATTAATACTTTCAAATTAATGCAAGATTTAAGTTTGGTTACAAATGCTGAATACCAGAAGTTTATTTCTAATATCGTCGATTTTAGCCAAAAAATAACAATTGAAAAAAGGGATCAAATTTGTTCCCTAGAAATACAGTTGGATATTGACCCTCAAAAGGTGTCACAGGAAAATCTAAAAAATAGAAGTTTTTTATCCATTGTTGAATGTTTGAAACCCAAAAATGAAAATTTTCAGCTCATGATCGCTGACTTATTGAAAAATGATGAAAATCCAATGATTCGTTCCGGAGCAGCTCTGGCATTGGGACGAATTAAACCAACAAGTGAAACAATTCACATGCTAATCGCAGAATCTATGAAATATGATAAGTTGGATTCTGTTCGCCAGCAAGCTACTTATTCACTTGCAGACATCGGCACAAAAAATCAATACATTCATTTGATGATTACTGAAATTATGCAAAATGATAAAAATGAAGCTGTTCGTCACGCAGCAGCTTTGACACTAGAGATAATCAAACCAACAAGTGAAACTATTCACATGATGATCGCTGAAACTATGATGAAAGGTAACAATGAAAATGTCCGCTCCGCAGCAGCAAGATTGCTTGGCGAAATTGAACCAAACGAAACTATTCAACTGATGATCGCTGAAACTAAGAAAAACGATAAATCTGAACGTGTCCGCAAAGATGCAAGTAGAGCTCTTGAATTAATTAACCAAAGTGAGGCCCCTTGAAAAAACTAATCCTAATCCTAACTACTTTTATCGGTCTTAATTCAGCCCTGGCTGCCACAATCCAATATCGCTGTGATCTTCCAACAGCCAAGCATTCTGATTTAACGATCATGCTTGATAGCGGTACAACTGTGGCCACAATTTTAACGACTGATAACGAGAAAGATCTGCGTTTGTATACGGCCCAAGTTGAAAAAGGCATTGTAGCACAACTTGGCCAGTCACTTCTTAAAGAACCTATCGTTATGATCGGAACCACGGATCATTCTGAAATCATGTCGTCGTATTCATTCTACACAGAATCAGTCAGTCTTGTTTTGATGCAACAAATTGCTGGAAAAGCTGGAACTTTATCTGCGTATTTAACAGAAAATAACACAGTCAGTGTTTACAGCTGTAATTTGAAAAAATAATTTTTTGGAGAATTCATTGAAATCATTATCAGTTCGTTTTATTTTATTGTTTTTAGCATTGGCCACAGGTTGCGGTGAATCGCAGTATTCACAGGAAGCTTATAAAACGGATCGACTTGAATTCAGTATTATCAATGGTAAGTCTTTAGAAAATAATGACCCCTTAGCAAAATCAGTTGTGGCTATTGTTAGAAACTTTCATATTTCTAATGGTGAACCCCAGTTTTTTGCCCATTGCACAGGTGTCGTTATCGCTGCAGATAAAATTTTAACGGCGGCCCACTGCGCTGAAAATTTTGAAAAAAGTCGCATCGTTACAGGCCAAGATACTAAGAAGTCTTTAAAAGATGAAACCACTATTTATGAAATTAAAAAAACTTACTTTCAACCTGATTATAAAAAAACAACTGAATCAGAGACTAACAATTTAGATATCGCAATCTTAGAATTAAAAAGACCTCTTGTCGGATTTTCTAAAACATTATTTTCGATCGATCATTCAGCAGATGAATTACTAGTCATCGCTGGCTACGGCAGAGTCAGTTTAAATCAATTTGATTTTAAAGCTTTGGAGTTAAAAAAAGCAGACTACACTGATTTTAATATCGTCTCAGAAGAAGGGCTTATTCGTATCGGGCAGATAGAAAAAACCGGTCTTTGCACTGGCGATTCTGGCGGGCCGCTTTTTACACAAGACAAAAATAATCAACTGAAATTAGTAGGAATTGCTATATCTGTTGAAAGATTTAAAAATGCTCCACAAAAAATGAATGCTTGCTACGGTCAAAGTGTATTTCTTGATTTAAATTTACACACAGACTGGATCAAATCTGTTTTAGACAATTCGATCTAAAAATTTTTTTCTTGAAATATATTTAGCCCCAAACGATTCAGATACATCAGTCACCATTTGTAGATCCATCCAGTTCATATTTTGTTTTTTTAAATATTCAACTAATTGAATAAAAGCGTACTTTGAAGCATTCGGCTTTTTAAAAAACATGCTTTCACAACTGAAATACTTTTTAGACATCACCCCGTAAATACCAGAAATTAGTTCATCACCAATCCAGCATTCTAAACTTAAAGCTCCGCCTTTTTTTTGCAATTCGGAATAGGCTGTAATCATTTCTTTATTGATCCAACTGCCCTTTTGACCTTTACGTTTTTGTTTTTGGCATTCTTTCATCACATCATTAAATTTTTTATTGATCGTGATTTCAATTTCTGATTGATTTTTTTTAATCCATTTTTCAAGGCTTCGTGGAATATGTAGATCTTTAAAATCTAAAACGCCCCTTTTATCGGGGCAAAACCATAAAAGCGGATAACCTTCGTGCGGCCAAGGAAAAATCCCCATGGCGTAAGATTTTTTTAAATTTTCAGCGTCAAGGTGCCCACCGATGGCAATAATGTCGTCTTCAATTTCAGCTGTGCGCGGGTTTGGAAAATCATTCAACACAGACATCACACTGACCACAGTCGTTCATATTGTCATGACCAAAATATTGGTAGATCTGCACCATTCGGCAAGTGTTCGTATTCTTGACCCACTGAATAAGACTTAATAATTTTTTAAGATGTTCTTTTTTCAGTAGATTTTGATTTTCAACTTTAAAATGATCTTCCGTGGGTTTTTCAACAGCTTTATACCCAAATAAATTATCCACTTCTTCCAGGCAACCCCAGCGATTTAAAATGCCCACAGCCGCATTGACCCGGTAGTCTTTTTTATTTTTAAAAACCATTTGTTCGCGTAAATAATCAAAACCTGATTGCTGAACAATATCATATCTTTCAAAAATGAGATCATAAACTTTTTCAATAAACTGACGATCAGGGTAAGCCCAATCTAAAAATTGCATTTGAATAGAAATATCATCTTCGTCATAAAATAAATGAGCTTCTGCCCGTTTGCCATCACGACCAGCACGGCCGATCTCTTGAAAATAGGATTCTAATGTCGATGGCACTTCATCATGAACGACA
>JAYTPA010000071.1:0-3266 GCA_043747495.1 Bdellovibrio sp. | reverse complement strand
CATAATCTATTCGTCATCGAAGACACAGCGCAATCTTACGGTGCGAAATATAAAAATAAAAAAAGTGGAGCCTGCACTACAGCTGCTGGAACTTCTTTTTATCCTGCAAAACCATTAGGTTGTTACGGTGATGGCGGAGCTGTTTTTACTGATGACTCAAATTTACACATTGCCATGAAAGAAATTCGCGAACATGGATCTGAAAAAAGATACTACCATACTCGCTTAGGTATTAATGGTCGTTTAGATACTATTCAATGTGCTATTCTGCTTTCAAAATTAGAAAGATATGATTGGGAAGTTGAACAAAGAAATAAAATTGCAGATAACTTTTCAAAATCATTTAAAGGTTTAGAAAATGTTGATCCTCTATTTTCAACTCCATTGATTAAAGACGGCAATCAAAGCGTTTGGGCCCAATACACACTCACAATCACGAACCGCGAAGCTTTCCAGAAAAAAATGCAAGAGCTTGGCATTCCAACAACTGTTCATTACCCGATGACAATGGCAGATCAACCTTGGTATTCAAAAAACACTCCGCAGCGTCATGATATTACTCACTCAAGATGGGCGGCTCAGCATGTGGTCAGCTTACCTATGTTCCCAGATATGAACACTGAAACCCAACAAAAAATTATTGACGCTGTAAAAGTAGCTGTTGAATTTTCAATAAAGGCATAATCAATGACAGAATTTAAACCTCTTCCACAAACAGTCACTCTTGAATCTAAATATGGAAATATCACTTGGGGAGATGGCAAAAGCTTCGTACTTTTTGCAGGCCCAGATATTATTGAAGACGATGCCATGGTTATTGAAACAGCCCAAGAAATTAAGCGTGTCACGACGGCCTTAGGAATTCCCTGGATTTTAAAATGCTCTTTTGATAAGGCTAACCGCCAAAGTTTAAAAAGTTTTCGCGGGCCCGGCATGAACCAAGCTCTAAAATCTCTTGAAAAAATCAAAGTCAGTGTTGGTTGTAATTTCCTAACTGATGTTCATGAAACGATACAGGTTGCTGAAACAGCTCAGTACGCTGAAGTTTTGCAAATTCCTGCATTCCTATCTCGCCAAACTGATTTATTAGTCGAAGTCGCTAAAACTCAGCGTGTGATCCACATTAAAAAAGGACAATTTCTAGCACCTTGGGATATGAAAGCTATCGCACAAAAAGCAGTTCAAAGTGGCAATAGTAAATTATTACTTTGTGAACGTGGAACGACTTTTGGTTACAACAGATTAATAAACGACATGACTGGCTTGGTTGAAATGCGCAGACTTGGTTTTCCTGTGATCATGGACTGTACACATTCAACACAATTACCAGGCGCTACTGGTGAATCGAGTGGTGGCCGTGGCGATATGGTTTGGCCATTAGGTCGTGCTGCAATCGCAATCGGTGTTGATGGAATTTTTCTTGAAACTCATCCTAATCCTGAAAAAGCACTGTGTGACGGACCGACATCATTACCGCTTAAAAATTTAGAAACAGTCCTTAAGAATTTAAAAGCTTTATTTGAAACACATAAAACGAATTAATTGATGAATTTTTTAAAAAAATATTTTCGTATTTTAATAAGTTTTATTCTGATTTCAATAGTCCTCAAAATGGGACTTGTTAAATTTGACGACATTATTTTATCTTTAAAAAATCCAGCCATTGTCATTTCTGGCTTGGTTTGTTTGATTATTCAAACTTTTGTATTCGCGATTCGTTGGAAAACTGTTATCAGTGCACATCTTAATTCATCGTCATCTAACAAGCACTTTTATGGTGTACAAACAGCAATCAAGCATAATTTAATTGGTCAGTTTTTCAATTTTTTCATACCCAGCGGTGTTGGTGGAGATCTTGTTAAAGCCTATATTGTTTCTAAAGAAGAAAATATAACTAAACACAATTCTTTTTCCTTAGTCACTGTCGACCGAGTTCTTGGTTTGTTTTCGTTAATTTTATTTTCAACACTATTTCTGTTTGCTGAATATCTGAAAGGGATGCCAGATAATTTAACCTATTTTTTACATATATCACTGGCACTTTTAACTTTAGCCTGTGCTGGTCTGATTATTATTTATAAATCAGACCGGGTTATTAAAAAACTTAAACCAGTTGCCAGTCACAGGTTAGTCAAAGTCTTCATTCATTTTTTAGAACACACTCATTTAAACATGTGTCTCTGTTTGCAAAATAAAATCTTCTTTAAAATTCTAAGCATCAGTTTTTTAGCCCAGATTTTATCAATCAGTTTTATCTATTTCGTAACCAGTTTGCAAACTGGACAAGAACTCTCATTACTTCAGTTTATACCGTTAGCTTGCTTTGCCTTTATGTCCTCTGCCGTGCCATTGACACCTGCAGGTATAGGTGTTGGCCAGGCAGCTTTTTATTTTATATTTTCTTTTATTAACATCCCTGTCGCCCAGGCAGCGACCGTTGCAATTAGTCTTATTCAGTTTTTCCAACTTGTGATTAGCTTACCCGGTGGCTATTTTTTCATAATGAACAAAAAAGCTATTAATACGATTATCAAGGAGACTCTATGACTCTTATATTAAAACAATTTATCAACTTCATAAAACTACTTCATTCCGAAAATGGAACAAAACAAATTGCTTGGGGGCTAACATTAGGAGTGGTCTTAGGATTTTCACCGTTTTTTTCCCTACAAACTTTTTTAGTTTTTTTGATTCTTTTTGCTTTTCGTGTTCAAATAGGCGCTGCTTTTTTGTCGGCATTTGTTTTTAAATTCATAGCCTATTTAATTGATCCAGTGGCTCATGTCTTGGGTCGGTGGGCACTTGAAAATCAATCTATGCGCCCTGCTTGGACAACATTATACAATATGCCTATCATCCCCTATACGCGATTCAATAACAGTATTATCATGGGAAGTTTTTTGTTTGCCGTTTTACTTTCGCCAGTTTTTTATTTTGGATTTATTAAACTTATCGAAAAATACCGTTCAACGATTGTTCAAAGATTTGAATCTTCAAAAGCATGGAAAGCTTTTAAAAGCACGCAGTTCTATGTTTGGTACAGCAAGTATCAAGATTTATACGGACAACAGTAAATCTATTTTTAACTTTAATTTTTTGGAGATATAATGATAGCAAAAGAATCAAAAACAGAAAGCAGTAAAAAACCTAAGAACCAAGGTCCTATACGTTGGAATGCGATCGTTATTTTTACTGTTCTTATTTTAGTATTTGCACTTTATTTTAAATTATTTTTTGACAGTCACATGAAATCTTTTATGGAATGG
>JAYTPA010000070.1:0-6698 GCA_043747495.1 Bdellovibrio sp. | reverse complement strand
TATCAAATCCCCTAATTGGGTTTTGCCATCACCGACAACATACGGAAATTTTTTATCAGTGACTGAATAAATAATTCCTTTTTTTTCACTGGGTTTACGGATATAAAATAAACCTGCTTCACAGGGGTATTGGCTTAAACTTTGTAAAATGAGGTCAAACTGGGCTTCAGATCTGTAGGATTTTAAATCTTCATCACTGCGAATAATACGAACAGCAAATCCACGTTGTCCGACATCAGGTTTTAAAATAACTGGATACTGAAAGGACCCTTGTTTAAATTTTTCAAAAATTATATCTAATGAATCATTTTTGTTAATTTTAACACTTTTTAATGTGGCTGGGTTTTGTGAATCTAAATACTGCAGAAAATCCCATTTACTTTCCCCTAAGATTCCTCCGTTAAACACATTCGGATTGACATAAAATGGAGTAAAAAAACTTCGTGTTTTCAAAGATAAATAAGCATAATAAAAATAAAACGGAATATAAAAAAACCAAGCAGGCCAAAATTCAAAATGTGTCCATTTTCTCCAGGAATTTAAAAAAACTAATCGATCCCATTTATTTAAAAAAGGGATTATTATTTTTTTAATCAGCCAGAACACAAAAAATAAAACCCCTAAAGAAACCCACCAGTTTTGTTGAAGTTTTTGGATGAGTGCTAGACCACCCCAGAAAACAAGGCCTACCCAAACACCCACACTGATGACTGTTAAAAAATTAAATTTCCAAAAAGAATAACGCGTAATTCCTGCTAATAAATAGCTGATGACCCGAGTCCCAGGGACAAACCTTGAAATCACAATCAATTCTGAAACGGATGCTTTTTGTCCAAATTCATTTATTTTTTCTAAAGCCTTTTGATAAATTTCAAACCGCTTAAACCAAGTGATTTTTTGAGCAGCGAAACCAATTAAATAAATACCGACATCACCAACAGCTATTCCAGCAAAACACGCCCAGAACGCAACAGATTGAGACAGTTTGCCTTCAGCGACCAAGGTCAATGCAGTGGCTAAAGCTAAATCTTCAAGAACAAAAGTGCCAAAAAAGAGATAGAAAAAATAAGAACTCATCAGCTGGCAAGATGACTGAAGTTTAATGATATTACAATCATGTTTATTAACGCCAAAAGTCGTTTCAATCGTTTTAAACATTATTTTAGCAAAGCTTAAATTTATTTTTAATGACATTATTAATGTAACATTTAACTGTTAGATTACTCTGACAAGCAGGCATACTTTTTAAAGGAGTTCAGTTTGAAACAGTTTATAATGGTCGTGTTAATTGCACTTAGTTCTCATTTCTCGTTTGCTAAATCCATAGCTAACTTAAATAAAGATGGTGTTATTTTAGAAGGCTACGATCCCGTTAGTTATTTTAATGGCACTAGCCCTACAAAAGGTCGCACAGAATTTAGTTTTGAACAAAACGGAGCTAAATATTTGTTTACCACTGCTGAAAATTTAGAAGCATTTAAAAAATCACCAGAGAAATATACCCCGGCCTATCAAGGTTGGTGCGCAACAGCTGTTCTTAAAAATGACAAAGTTGAAATCGATCCCCTTAATTACAAAATCACTAATGGTCGATTATTTTTATTTTATAGAACTGAAGGTGTTGCTAAATGGGTTTACGGTGATACTAAAAAAATCTGGGAAAACGGTGAACCAGAGAACACTAAAAAAGCTGATTCAAATTGGATGACTTTGAAAGATAAAGAGTAATTTTAATGAAAAAACTATTACTTATTTTACGAATTATAGCAGCTGGTATTTTACTGCAAACATTGTTCTTTAAGTTCACTGGCGCACCAGAATCAATTTACATTTTTAGTCAATTAGGTGTCGAACCTTGGGGGCGTTTTTTGACTGGTTTTATAGAGCTTGTCGTCAGTGTTTTGCTGTTAATTCCAGCAACATCAGCCATAGGCGCATTAATGAGTTTAGGCGTTATGGGTGGAGCAATTATGAGCCACTTTTTAATACTTGGTATACAAGTTCAAAATGACGACGGCACCCTGTTCTTTCTTGCAGTGACTGTTTTTCTGTGTTCTTTTATTATTGTCTATTTTAACAGATCTTTATTACTGGAAAACTATGTCCAACTTAGAAAAAGATTCTAAAAATAATAATACCAAAAGCCCATTGAATTATACACGTACTGTTCTTCATAAAAATAGTGAATTTGAAGTGGTCAGTTGTGATTGGTCAAGCGGCGCACTCTCGGAAATCCATTCCCACGGCTGGAGCCAATGCCACGTTCTGATTCAATCTGGGGAATTTAAAAATACTCACTTGTTAGGCACTAAACAGGAAACTTTTATTTATTCAGTGGGTGATGTGATTTCTACGCCAGCAGGAGCTCAACACCAAATTCAGTGTTTAACTGAAAATGGGAAAACTTTTCACATTTACACTCCTCAGTTGCCTGTTCAAACAGAGACTCAAAATCAATTTGCATCGATTACGCCTCAAAAAATTAAGGAACTTATTGATGTTGAACTTTCAGAATTTGGATTACCTTTCGAGGAATTGAAAAAACTTTTATCCGAAGTTCAAAAACAAAATGTACAAACCCACTCTGTTTTTTTTATGAATCAATTGTTTTCATCTGTGCCACCTGAAAATTTATTGGCTCAAGATGTAATTACTAAATCACGAACAACTGCAGCCACATTTGAAGCCAGCCCTGTTTTCACAACCATCGAAATAGAAACTATTCAAAAACTGTGTGATTTGATCGGTTGGGATAAAGACCGACAAGATGGCATTACTGTTTCAGGTGGAAGTGCTGCAAATTTCATGGCCTTACACTGTGCCAGACAAAAGCATAATCCTCATTACAAAACGATTGGAATGTCTGGACATAAATATAAAATATTTGCTTCTCAGGAATCACATTATTCATTTAAAAAAGCCTGCGTGGCTTTAGGTTTTGGCCTGAATGCATTAGTCACAGTGAAAAGTCAAAATGACGGACGTATTGACGTGCAAGAATTAGAAAAAGAAATTAAACACTCAATCGCCCAAGGCGAAGTCCCATTATTAATTAGCGCCACTGCAGGAACAACAGTTTTAGGGGCTTTCGATCCAACTGTTGAAATAGCAGATCTTTGTGAAAAATATAAAATCTGGTTTCATGTCGATGGCGCTTGGGGCGGACCAATTCTGTTTTCTGAAAAACGGCAGCAGCTTCTACCCCAAATTGAACGCTGTGATTCTATGACATTTGATGCCCATAAACTTCTAGGCGCTCAATTAACTTGTAGTTTCTTCTTAACTCAGCACAAAGGCCTTCTATTCGAGGCTAATGACGTCGCTGGTGGTGATTATCTATTCCATAGTGAAAACGACAAACCCGATATGGGACGTCAGTCATGGCAGTGTGGACGCAATCCTGATGCTTTTGCATTTTGGACGCTCTGGAAAAGCCAAGGCTCTTTAGGATTTAAAAAATTGATCGATCATTTATATCATGTTCAAAATGAAACTGTTCGTTGGGTGAAGGAACAGCCCCGTTTACAGCTTGTGGCTGATCCAGAATTTTTAAATATTTGCGTTCGTGTTTTACCTCCGACAATGAATCCTGATCCAAATTGGTCAACATATGTTCGACAAAAACTGAAAGATCAAAATCAAGTCATGGTGAATTATTCTCATGATCAGAATGGAACTTTTTTAAGACTTATTTTAGCACATCCACAAATTCAGTTTAAACATGTTCAGCAAATATTCGAGTGGTCGCTTAGTATTCAATGACAGCCCCAATAAATCCTAAAATTTATATTGAACAAAGCCGCGGCAGTTTTAGCTATAAGACAGTGACAACACAAGCCGAATTAGATGAAGCTTTTAAATTACGTTATCAAGTTTTTCACCGTGAAATAATTGGTAAAACTGAAACGGACGGTCTAGATACAGATCAGTTCGATGAAATTTGTGATCATCTCATTATTATTGAAAATAAAACAAAAAAAATAGTTGGAACTTATCGTTTGAATTGCTCTAGCCATTCAAATAAATTTTTTTCTTCTTCTGAATTTCAAATACAAAACATTTTAGATCAAAATGTGATCAAACTTGAACTTGGCCGGGCTTGCATTTACGAAGAATACCGTAAAGGGGCCGTCATCCTCATGCTTTGGCGGGGCATTGTTGAATACATGACCAAAGCTAATGCTCAGATTTTATTTGGCTGCGCCACAGTCGTCACAAATTCACCTGATGAATCAGCATTGCTTTATCATTATTTAAAGCAGAATAACCAAATCGATACAAAATTTAATGTGGTGCCTACTAAAGACTACGAAATGAAAAATATTGATACTTACATTGAAAAATACAACCGACCGCTAACTGAAGATGAAAAGTCAGAAGCAAAAAAAATTCTACCTCCGCTATGTGAAGCTTATTTAAATATGGGTTGTTTAATGTCTGGTATACCTGCTTTTGATAAAGCTTTTGATTGTATTGATTTTCTAACGATTCTTGAAGTTGAAAAATTAGATCCTGTTTTATGGAAAAAACTAGGCGATCGAAATTAGGGCCTATTTCTGATTTTTAGATGTCAGATCAACGAATAAACTTTTATTCATTTCTTCAATTTCCCTAATAGAAAATATTTGTTTTTTATTTTTTTGTAGTCGCTTAATTTTATTTCTTAATATCTGAGTGAATTCGCTATAGTTTTTGCAAATTTGACAAATACTTATGTGTAATCGGTAGCGAATTTTTTGTTTAATGTTTGTTTTTGAAAATCCTAAATCGGTGTATTTGGAAGCCTCTTCACAAGTCATCGCAAAATCAGCACCGCGATCACCGGACATCTTGTAATACAAATCATGCCAGATCGATCTGATTTTGCGCTCAATACGTTTATAAATACGAGTTAGATAATTCACGATTGTTGTCCCTCTAGACATTTCTTCAGTTTGTCTTTAGCCCGAAATAAAAGAACTCTTAAATGAGAGACGCTGACACCTAAAATATTACAAATATCTTTACTTTCTTCGTCATCGACTTCACGTAATACAAAAGCTGTACGTTGCTGTTCTGTAAGGCCTTCTAAACAGTCAGCAATTTGTGAAGCAATATTTTTTTGCTCTAAAAAGGCGTCTGGCGATTTGGGCTCACTAACCCACCAGCCGTCAGTGAAAGATTGCTTATAAATAGCCTCTGAATCGTCTTCAAAAACTAATTTTTTTTGAGCTCTGCGATATTCACGAATTTTATTAATCATTAATCCGACAATAAATGTGGATAACTGAGACCGGCCTTCAAAAGCCCTATAGTTTTCAAAAAATCGCTGCCAGGTTTGATGGATGATATCTTGGCAAGATTGTTTATCTATCCGATGGGTATAGAGTATTTTTAACAACACAGGGTTGATTTCTGTGATCATAAGCTGAACCAATTCAGGATCTCGCTGGTCTAATTTAAGTTTTAAATCATTGATGTTTATATTCTGTAAATAGAGACCTAGTTGACTCATAAGTACCTACTTCAACGCGAAAAAAAAGCTTTGTCACCTTGAATAAACACACCTTTGGATATAATCTTATGCCATGAAATTGAAACTCGTCTTAATGTCTATAATTCCTTTTGTGATCACCCTGAAATACTTAATACTCAGTTATCTTCAACCCAAAAATATTACTGTGCTGAAACAAAAATGGGCTCAAAGTGTTCTTGATTTTTTAGGTTTTAAACTTGTACTACATGGTCAACCCCCAAAAGATGGGGCTACAATTTGTGTTGGCAATCATTTTAGTTTCTTAGATATTCTTGTTTTGATGGCGGCCCATCCCAAAGTTGTTTTTCTTTCTAAAGTCGAAGTTAAAAAATGGCCTATCATTGGCCAAGGTGCTGTCCGCGTTGGAACATTGTTTGTAGATCGTGAAACACGAGCTGACCGATCTATACTTCGTCAAAAAATCGGCGAGCAATTGAATGAAAAAAAAGCTCACTTGGTTATATTTCCTTCAGGCACCACGACACTAGATGAAGCTGTGGGTTGGAAAAAGGGTGCTTTTGAAATCGCGAAGCGCAGCCAAGTCCCCGTCAAACTTTTTAAGATCAGTTATATTCCATTCAGAGAATCTTCATACATTGATGATGACACAATTATCGGACAGACCACAAAATTACTGGCTATTCCGAATAAAGTTGTAACTGTTTCTTGGTTAGATCAGTACACTGTCGTTAACGCTCTCGAAGACGCTGAAAAATTGCGACAAATTAATATTAACCATAAGGTGTAATTTATGATTTTAAGTCAGGTTTTAATTTCTTTAGGTATTGGTTTAATGGCTGGAATTTCTTCAGGATTGTTTGGTATTGGTGGTGGAGTCATTATCGTTCCATTGCTGCTGTATTTTTTTAAATATCCACAACAAATGGCTACGGCCACGTCACTGGTTGCTTTGATTTTACCTGTGGGAATCTTAGGAGCTATTCATTATTACAAAGCTGGATTTATTCAGCCTGAAAATATTAAGATTGGTTTAATTATAGCTGCGGGAATGTTTGTGGGCGCTTTATTCGGTGCAAAGTTTGCTTCGGGTTTGCAATCAGCAACTTTAAGTAAAATGTTTTCGGTTTTTTTAATTATCGTTGCGGTTCGTCTTTGGCTGACAGCGAAGTAGTTTTTATATAGCGGTTAATAAATTCTAAAGATCTTTTTTCAGATTCATCTG
>JAYTPA010000069.1:0-8418 GCA_043747495.1 Bdellovibrio sp. | reverse complement strand
TATATATAGAGGAGTCCCTTATGAAACATTTAATATCTATTTTAGGTTTAGTTCTAGCAGCTGGCTTTTTATCAAGCTGTAATAAAGGGAATAACGATTCGACAGCAGTTGGAGCTTGCGCAGTTGGATCGATCTACGTTAATGGCGGCTGTTACAACAACGGCGGCGCTTATGTGGGTGTTGCAAATTATCAATATTCAAATGGTTTTTACGCAGATACATATTCTGGAACATCTTCATTAAGAGTTGTTAACGGATCAAAAATGCGTGAATTTTTCAAGTTAGCTATGGGTGTTTGTGATCGTGCAGCTGCTAACTACGGACAAGCTTCATGTGATTCATATATCGGTGGTTCGATGGATATGATTATTCAATTTCCACCAACTGGTGCAAACAGTTTATTAGCTACAATTATTGCTCAACCAAGATATAATCAATATTATAATTACTCTGCACAATTACCTTCTGGTTACGGATTATTAGGGGCCGCTTTAGGTTTAGCAACTGGCGTTTATATTCCAGATCCAAAACAATATTTTGGTGCAGTTAGAAATCCACTCCGTTTAGAAATGGCTGTATCAGCGATTAATAACAGCACAGGTTTTTCTGCTAACGGTTACGGCGATTACAACACAGGTTATAATCGTACAAAATTAACGATTGAAGTTCCTCAAGGTAAAGTCGAAAGTTCAACATTAAACTTTATCTTTAAAGTTCAAGATGTACCCGCTGCACAAGGAACATTCACTCGTTGCAGAACTCATAATTGCGGTATATAAACAAATTAATGACTGACCAAAAGTTACAAGTTAAATGCCCGCAATGCGGGCTTTTAATATTTTATTCAACTGATAATCCCCACCGACCATTCTGTTCAGAGCGATGTAAAATCATTGATTTAGGTGCATGGGCGTCTGAAAGCTATAAAGTCCCTGTTCAAAAACAGGATTATAACGAAAAAGAACTGGAACAACTTTATACCGAGCTTGAAAAGGCTGAAAATGACGCCAACTCAAACACTGTTGCGGATCGAAAACAACAGGAGTAGTCTTTAAAATAGTTTCAGATTTGTCATCATATTTCACTGAGGTTAGCTTTCATGTTTGCTTCGAAAATTCGTCGTCTTTTGATCGGTAATCCGCTACATAGCTCTCAGCAATCGCATGAATTAATTCCGAAATGGAAAGCTTTAGCTTTACTTTCTGCTGATGCCCTTTCATCAATTGCTTACGCCACAGAAGAAATTATTATTCCTTTATCTTTTACCGGCGTTGCGCTTGCTACCATGTGGTCGCTACCCATTGCTTTAGCTATTCTTGGTTTAATGTTCATTGTGACTTTGTCTTATCGCCAAACAATTGTATCTTACCCCAACGGTGGTGGTGCTTACATAGTCGCCAAAGAAAACTTAGGAACAGGTGCAGGGCTTGTAGCTGGCGCTGCTTTATTAATTGATTACACATTAACAGTGGCTGTGTCAGTTTCTGCAGGAGTTGAAAATTTAATTTCAGCATTTCCAATTTTGGCCCCTGTTCAAGTTTTTACAGCGGTGTGGATTATTTTACTACTGATGGTTTTAAGTCTTCGCGGTGTTAAAGATTCAGCGACTATATTTGCAATCCCAACTTATTTTTTTATTTTTTCAATTTTCATGTTAATGATTGTTGGCTTTATCCGAGGCCCCGAAGACGTTACAATTCATCCCCATTCCGTTTTATTAGATAATTTACCAGAGCTTGGCTTGATTATGATTCTTAAAGCTTTTTCATCGGGCTGTACGGCCTTAACAGGCATCGAAGCTATTTCTAATGGCATACCGTTATTTAAACATCCGCAAGCTAAAAATGCGAATAAAACACTGATGCTGATGATCTTTATTTTAGGAAGCATGTTCGCAGGGATTACTTATTTAGTGAATTCTTACGACATCACCAAAGTTGAAGGCGTGACTTTAATTTCTAGTTTAACCCAAGCTGTATTTGGGCACGGTGTTCTTTTTTACTTAGTTCAAATTTCAATTTTCTTGATTTTGTTTATGGCGGCATCGACGGCTTATGCTGATTTTCCACGACTGGCTTCGCTACTAGCTATTGATAAGTACGCGCCAAGACAGCTTGCAGGTATTGGTGATCGCTTAGTATTTTCAAACGGCATCATTGGCCTTTCAATGGGAGCTATTGCATTAGTTATTTTCTTTAAAGGTCATACACATTCATTAATCCCACTGTATGCTGTGGGTGTATTTTTATCATTCACACTTTCACAAGCAGGAATGGTTGTGCATCATTGGCGACTGCGTGAAAAAAATTGGATCCCATCATTGATGATGAATGCGACTGGCATGGTTGCTACAGCCTGTGTTTTAGTTGTGATTGGATCGTTTAAGTTTCTACATGGTGCATGGCTTGTTTTCGTCATAATTCCAATTATCGTTTACGCATTTCACCGCATCCATGTTCATTATGTGATGTTCGCAAGGGAGCTTTCACAATCCCATTATGATGTTCCTGTTTGTGAAAAAGTAACTGATCACGTGGTTGTTATTCCTATATCTGGCTTGCATCTGGGTGTGATGAATGCCATTCGTTACGGAAAAAGCATTAGTTCGGATATGCGTGTGTGTTTTGTTAAGACTGACGACGCATCAGCTCAAAGAATGATGGAAGCCTGGAACACTAAGTTTCCTGATATGCAACTTTATGTTTTGGATTCACCGTATCGTTCAATATCAGAGCCTATTTTAGACTTTATTGATCAGGTCAGAAAAGAACATCCGACTGAGTTTATCACTGTGATATTCCCAGAATTTGTAACTGCGAAATTGCATCATCAACTTTTACATAACCAAACAGCATGGTTGATTAAGTTATCGTTGATTTACAAAAAAAATATCATCGTCACGAGCGTTAAATACCATTTGTCGACTACGTAAAGGTGACTTAAAAAAAATATTTACAGATTACGTATTGACGAAATCAATTTTTTGTTTTGTGATGATCACATCACGGATGATTTGCAACGCAACAGGATGTCACAACAACTTAGGGCTTAACAGCCAGTCTCACGAAGGAGATCTCATGAATAAAGCGCAATTAATCGAAAAAATGGCGACTGAAACAAAAATGTCAAAAACACAATGTGAAAACGTTGTAGACTGTTTCATCAGCAATGTTAAAAAAACTGTAAAAAAAGGCGATGACGTTAAACTTGTTGGTTTTGGTACATTTACTAAAGCTAAACGTAAAGCTCGCACTGGTCGCAATCCACAAACTGGAAAAGCAATCAAAATTCCTGCAGCTTGGGCTCCAAAATTCCGCGCTGGCGCAGAATTTAAAGCATTAGTTAAGTAATTATTTTACTTTTTAAAAGTTAATAAAAAAAGCCGAGAGAAATCTCGGCTTTTTTTATTTATAATTTTGATTCATATTGAAGATTACGGATTAACAAAAACAGGGCTTTCCGCATTTAATTCAACTGCTGTTCTTAAGATAAATTCTTTAAATTTTGAAGCATAAGTGTACTCACCATAATGATGGCAATCATTAGCGCCCTCATGTGGTCCACGTGTAATCCCGTAGACATAAAGTTGATTGTTTTTTTCTAAATAGGCTGGCCCGCCAGAATCCCCGTTACAAGCTCCGCCGCCTTCAGTTTGGTTCGTCACTAAAATTGTATCTAACATTTTTGCTAATTTAACTCTAACTTGTTGTAAATTTGTTGGACCCGCACCCGTTGAATCGTTTGTTACACCAAAACCCGCAAGTAGCATTGATTGTCCGACCGCTAAATTATACTCAGGCTCTAAAATAGAAATCGTGTGGGCCACAGCAGGCGCCACATCTTCGACTACAACAAGTGCAACATCATTATAACTTGATGGGTTATTATACTGATCATGAGCTTTGATCGCTTTAACTTTTCTCATTGTTTCAGGATTAAAAATTGTAGTTACTTCTGTTGAAAAACTAATAACAAGTTCTTTAGATTGTTTTCCTTC
Source organism: Bdellovibrio sp. (assembly GCA_043747495.1). GTDB lineage: Bacteria > Bdellovibrionota > Bdellovibrionia > Bdellovibrionales > Bdellovibrionaceae > Pseudobdellovibrio. The sequence continues at coordinate 4,421 of JAYTPA010000069.1, read as the reverse complement.
AACACAATGAGCTGCAGTCAAAACTAGATTTTTAGAAATTAAAGTTCCTGTACATCTTGGACTTAATCTTTGATTCGCTTTAATCGACATCATCGCCACTGTTGAATAAGCAGCTGGGTCTGAAACTTGAACGACGTCGCCGCCAATAATAAGTGGTTTGTAATAAGCCATCGCAGCACTTGTTATTAAAGCTAAAATTACTTGGAACATTGATCCGCCTTGTTAAATGATTACAATTAAATGATGCTTAATAAGCTCCATAAAAAGTATCAAAATATTTTTTTGGTATGGCAATAAAAATTGAAAGATTATTTCTTTATTGGTAAGTTGATGCGGATATAACAATGAAAGCGGGTTTTACAGATGAAAAAGATAGCTGTTTACACAAGTGGTGGTGATGCACCAGGAATGAATGCCGCAATCAGAGCCGTTGTCAGAGTTGCCCATAGTAAAAATGTAGAGATCATGGGCATTCAGCATGGCTACGTGGGTATGATCGAACAAAAAATGATAAAATTAAATCCCCGAGACATGGCCAACATTGTTCAGCGTGGCGGAACAATGTTAAAAACTGGAAGATCACTTGATTTTCATAAGCCTGAAGTTCGCACTAAAGCTGCAAGTTTTTTAAAAGATCAAAACATTGATGGACTTATTTGCATTGGTGGAGACGGTTCGTTTCGTGGAGCTCAAGCTTTGTACACTGAACATAAAATTCCAGTGATCGGTATTGCTGGAACTATCGATAATGATATTTTTGGCACAGATGACACAATCGGTTTTGATACAGCGATTAATACTGCTGTTTCAGCCATTGATAAAATACGCGACACAGCAGACAGTCATGATCGTATTTTTATTGTTGAAGTCATGGGTAGAAATTCTGGGCATATAGCATCAGCTGTAGGTATCTCAGGTGGAGCGGAAGATATTTTAACCGCAGAAAATGTTGTTCCTGTGGATAAAATTATCGAAAAATTAAAAGATTCCAGAGCCAAAGGCAAATCAAGCAGTATTTTGATCACTGCTGAAGGCCAAAAGCCAGGCAGATCATACGATTTAGCTGAAGCCATTCGTAAAAAATCTGGATTAGACGCTAAAGTTTGCATACTGGGTCATCAACAGCGTGGCGGAAGCCCCACTGCGCATGATCGAATTTTAGCTTCTAGGCTAGGCTGCGAAGCTGTCCTAGCGCTGCTTTCAGGCAAAGCGAATATTATGGTTGGAATGCAAGGCGGAAAAGTCATCGAAATGTCTTTAGATCTTGTTACACAGAATGAAAAACCCGAAGATTCCTCACTGATTCAACTTGCCAGATTACTTTCTGTTTAGTGAAATGAATTTGTTCTGATAGCCCTACTTAACTTTCACGAAAGGTTTATATGAAAAAATTTTTATCTCTGTCATTAACACTATTTTTGGTCGCTGCTTTTTCTGTATCTTGCACAAAGAAAAAAAATGAAAATGAAATTTTATTAGGCAGCTACAGCTCAAACACTGGCGCTACGGCAACTTTTGGTATTTACCAAATGCGCGGTATTGAAATGGCTATTGAAGAAATCAATAAAGCTGGCGGCATCAAAGGTAAAATGATTAAACATATTAATTACGATAACAAATCTGATGATAACGAAACACTTTCTGTTGTTAAACGTCTCATCAATCAAGATGGCGTTGTGGCCTTAATCGGCGAAATCACATCAGGCCGTTCTAAAATTGGCGCCGGCATTGCCCAAGAAAACAAAGTTCCAATGATTACTCCATCGGCGACAAATCCAGATGTAACTAAGGTCGGAAATTTTATTTTCAGAGCTTGTTTTATTGATCCATTCCAAGGTCAAGTCATGGCGAAATTCATGATTAACAATTTGAAAATGAAAAAAGCGGCCATCTTAAGAGACGTTAAAAGCGATTACTCTGTTGGTTTAGCTGAAGTTTTCAAAGCTGAAGTGATCAAAAACGGTGGAGAAATCGTTGATGACATTGCTTACCAAGAAGGTGATGTGGATTTTAAATCTCAGTTAACTTCTATCAAAACTAAAAAACCTGATGCGATTTTTGTTCCGGGTTACTACAACGAAGTTGCCCTTATTGCGAAACAAGCTAAAGAATTAGGTATGGCGCAAGTTATGCTTGGTGGCGATGGTTGGTCATCACCAAAACTTTTTGAAATAGCTAAAGAAGCAATCAATGGACACTATTTTTCTAACCATTACACAACTGAATCCACTGATCCGAAGACAGTTGAATTTGTTAAAAACTTTAAAACTAAATACAAAGAAGATGCCGATGTTATGGCAGCGTTAGCCTACGACGCAACTTACATGATGGCTGAAGCCATGAAAAACGCTCCTGAAATAACTTCTGATAATATTCGTATTGCCTTATCGCAAATCAAAGACTTTAAAGGTGTTACAGGCAGTGTAACCATGAACGAAAATCGTGATGCTGTAAAAAGCGCTGTGGTTGTTAAAGTTGATGGCACCAACTACAAATTTATTACAAGTGTAAGCCCTCAATAATTTTCTTATTAAGGATCATGATGCAAGAATTTTTCCAGCACACATTAAATGGCCTAAGCTTCGGTAGCGTTTATGCATTGATCGCTTTGGGTTATACAATGGTGTATGGAATTCTAGCCATGATCAACTTTGCCCATTCTGATATTTACATGATGGGCGCCTTTGGCACTTACTACGTGATGAAATATTTAAACATCAGTGAACCAAGCCCGATTAATTTTGCAATTGGTTTATTAGCAGCGATGATATTTGCAGGCTTTGTCGGCTACTGTGTTGAAAAGTTTGCGTATAAACCGCTTCGCAATTCTCCGAAAATGAATGTTTTGATTACTGCAATTGGCGTCAGCATTCTTTTTGAATTCGGCGGCCAAATTATTTTTGGTGCTGATCCGAAATCATTTCCAACTCTTTTAAATGATATCGAAGTTTTCAGAATTAATGACATCAGCATTCGTTTAATTGATTTGATTATTTACGCTGTAACTTTTTCGTCTTTAATTGGCTTAAACTATTTGATCAACAAAACACAGACTGGCCGGGCTATGCGGGCGGTTAGCTCAAGACCTGATATGGCGCCGTTGATGGGCATTAACACAAATAAAATTATTTCAGCAACATTTATCACAGGTTCTGTTTTGGCTGGTATCGCAGCTGTTCTTGTCGCTATGAAATACCCCAAGATTGATCCTATGATGGGTGTAAAAATCGGAACCAGTTCATTCGTAGCCGCTGTATTTGGCGGCATCGGAAGTTTGCCTGGCGCTGTGGTTGGTGGCTATTTATTAGGTCTTGGTGAATACTATCTCATTGGCTACGGAGCTTCGACATATAAAGAAGCTTTATCATTTACTTTATTAATTTTAATTTTATTAGCAAAGCCCACTGGTTTGTTTGGTCTAAAAACAAAAGAGAAAATATAACTTATGATCAAAAAATTAATTTTATTTTTTATTTCATTTGTTATTGTGGGCTTAATCTGTCAGTTTTTTTTAAATTCATATATTCAATCCTTAGTCGTTTCTTTTTTAGTGAACGCTATCATGGCTTTGAGTCTTAATTTTATAACTGGTGTAGCGAATCAGTTTTCGTTAGGTCATGCAGGCTTTATGGCCTTAGGGGCTTATACGTCTGCCGTGATCACAAAAGAATTTTTCGGTCACCAATGGTTTATGATTCCCGTAAGTGCTTTAATCGGCGGCTTAGTGGCTAGTTTTGCGGGATACCTTGTATCATTACCTTCTTTTAAATTACGTGGTGATTATTTAGCGATTGTTACTTTTGGTTTTGCGGAAATAGTTCGTGTTGTTATCTTAAATTGGAACTACGTGGGCGGTCCACGTGGTTATAGCAGCATCACGGCTTGGCCTAATTTTACAATTTCGTTTGCTATGACGGGGTTATTTTTATTTATTACATTTTTAGTTCTTTATAATTTAAAAATTTCATGGTTTGGCAGAAATCTGTGGGCTATTAATGAAAATGAAATCGCCGCTGAAGTCATGGGAACACCCATAGCTAAAAACAAAAGATCAGCATTTATGATTTCTAGTTTTTTTGCAGGTGTTGGCGGAGCTTTATACGCCCATCATGTTAGCTACATTAGCCCTGCAACATTTGGTTTTCTGATGTCTGTACAAATACTCATATTTGCCGTGTTTGGTGGTTTAGGATCAATGTCAGGATCAGTATTATCTGCGATGATCTTAACTGCGCTGCCTGAAGTTTTACGTAGTCTACCGACCGGTGGCATTGATTTACGAATGATTATATTTCCTATTTTATTAATTCTTGTCATGATTTTACGACCGCAAGGTTTAATGGGACGAAAAGAGATTTTTGAAAAATGACGACTGAATCAAACAAAGTTTTAAATATTACAAATTTAAATCTCAGTTTTGG
>JAYTPA010000068.1:0-1057 GCA_043747495.1 Bdellovibrio sp. | reverse complement strand
TGAAACGCAGTGACATCGTTCGTGTTGCCTTTAAACGCGATAATATTTTGATGTCGTCTTAAATCTAGTGGTTTCATAATATCCCTATATGTATTCTATATAGGTTAGAGCAATTTGAAAGCCAAATTAAATAAGACGTTTGTCTATATGCACGTCTAGACCTTAAATACTAAACTCATTCTGATTGTCAGTTGTGCTAACAAAAAATAAACTAATTATGCAAGTCAGACTTCTTTAAAGGTGTGGACGAATGAAGATTAAATTTTGGGGCGTGCGAGGCTCTTTACCAGGCACAGCAAGCCATAGTGAATCAAAAGAGCAAGCCGCTTTTTTGATGAATAAATTTTTTCAGTTAGGTTTTAAATCAGCCGACGATATACCTGCGTTTTTAAAGAAAGCAGAACACCCTGACTTAGCTGGATACGGCGTAGCTACAACATGTGTGCAAATCGGTGATGCTGAAAGAAATATTATTGTTGATGGTGGCAGTGGTATTAAATTTTTAAGTGATGAGAATTTAAAAAACTCAAAAAAACAAACTGAATTTCATATCTTGATGACGCACTTTCATTTTGATCATATTTTAGGGTTACCTTTTTTTAGTCCGCACTTTAATAAAAATTGCAAAATCCATTACTATTCGGTGCAGCCCGAATGTAAAGAGATCGTTCAGAATTTATTTAAAAAACCAATTTTTCCCGTCAGCTATGAAGATTTAAGTGCGCAAATTTCTTATAATATCATAAAGCCCTATGAAAAAATTCAAGTGAACGGCTTTGATATCACACCTTACAAATTAGATCATCCAGATCCTTGCTTTGGATTTCGTATTGAACAAAATGGTTTGGTTTATGCTCATGCTGTGGATACAGAAGCTATTCGGATAACAGAGGCTGAATTAGGCCCAGATGTGGGTTTATATAAAGATGCTGATTTGTTATATATCGATGCGCAATACTTAGAAGAAGAAATGCAGCAGAAAAAAGGGTGGGGTCATGGTACTTTTGAAAGAGCTTTTAACCTTTGCAATCGCTATGGCGTCAAACAAGTACTTATG
>JAYTPA010000067.1:0-6152 GCA_043747495.1 Bdellovibrio sp. | reverse complement strand
AAATCATTTTTAACCATGTGGCTAAATGAAACAGTTTCACCAATTTTTGGTAATTCACCATTTGTTTTTACCGGTTGTCCTTTAAAAGTAACTTGAGCCATGAGATTCTCCTTTGAAAAATATCGAATGTTTTAAAACGATACATGAAAAACAAAATGCAGGCACCAAACTAAAGTCTAGTTAACTTTGTGCCGATAGCTTGTTTATGAAACCACTCATGAACGTTTATTTTGTTGATCAATCACTAAAAACCAAACGTGGCAATGCGATATTGGCGGTCATGATGTCGTTAGCGGTTATCTTTATTTCATACACAACCCTGACCAATAGTATAGTTGAATACAAGAAAAAAGTTCTCTCAGTAAAAAATGATTTGGATTTAAGGCTTGCTTTGCACAGTACAATGGATTTTGTCATATTTGGCTTAAAACAACAGTACTGTTTTGATTCAGTTTTAATGCAGGATGCGAATTGTGATCTAAAGCATGAAGCGTCGACGGAAAGACTCATCATGAATAATGATCAACTTAATTATATAAAAGCTATGATTGAAACAGGTGCAATAAAAGATATCGCATCAGCAGAAGATGTTATACTCAATAAGATTACGCGCAAAATGACTTTTTCTGCGGCTTCGACGGCCCATCCTCTGTATGTTATTTTTAGTCAAAATCAGCTTAGTGAAGTAGCTACTGGTGTAGAAGTAGTTATAGAGCGCGATCGAAGTTTATTTTTACCGCGATACGGTTCTGAAGTGTACTTGAATATAAAAGTTTCATTCATTGGTATAACTTCAACTGCTGCCAGTAAATGGAATGCTAGTCGCTTCACATTAACATCAAAAGTCGCAATACATCCACGTGAGCTTGGATCTTTTGCACTACTCATTGCAAAAGATTTACGTTTAGATAAAACTCATTCTGAAGTTTTAGCAAACGGCGATGTTGCTATCAATCAATTCACTACGAATGTGGAAGCTGTCAAAGCGTACAAAGGACTAACTTTTTTGAGCCCTGTATTCGTCAATGAAGATATTCATTTGCCGCACTCAGCTTCTGGTGACCATTTTAATCCAGTTACATTTGCAGATAAAGTTTATATGGGTAACGGTTCAGTTTATAAAGCTGGCGTGCCTTACAAGCCAATTTCAACAGGCGGATATAGCGATCGTTACTGGATAAGTAGCGGTGAAGGATTTGGTGGCTTTTTAAAGGGCGTTGAAAATGATGGCGGACTTGATAAAGGGCTCAGTGTTTTTGGTAAAGTTGGAACGGCAACACAAACTTTAGCTGATTACAATTTAATGAAACAGTGTATTGAGCGTTCACAAGACAGAGTTAATAATGTCATGGTTTTTCAAAACAGCATGAATGTAACTACGTCGAAGTTCGTGAGGTCTGGATCAGTTTTAAATTCAATTTATCAATTAAAACTCACCAACGGTGATGAATTTACTTACCAAGGCGACAAATTAGAAGACTATGCTAGCTATTATGGGTGGAGTAAAGGAAACAATGCTAGCCCTTACAAATTCTATCGTCGTTCGACAAGCAACCCTGGAACATTGCTAACAACTGAGATTAATTTTGTTTCATCAAATACAATGAAAACTATTCTTTTTGATATGTCGACAGATAATGATAATGCGGCATCTGATGAATATGTTGAACTTACAGTGGATAATTCGGCAGGTTATGTGGCTTCGTTAGATCAAAAAATTGCAGCCATAGATGCCCAATTAATTATTAAAAATAATGAATTGACCACAATAAAAACAAATTTAGCTAATCTTTTGTTGGGTACTCCAACACAAGAAGAAATAGATGCAGCAAACAAAGCTAAAAGTGACAAAGAAAAAGAGATAGTTGATCTTAGTGCACAAAAGCAAGCGTATGTTGACGATAAAAATAGCGCAGGAACGTTGTCCTCAAAACCTGCTAAAATCAAAATGTATATCGAAAATTCATACACTTCGAAAGGATATCGTGAAAACGATAAACTTAATTTAATTATGCAAATCGAAAACGAAAAATCATTGATAGATGATAAGGGCGAACAATTTAAAATCAAAACCAATCTACAAGGATGGAATTTAGGCTTCTACCGAAAAGTCAGCACTTACAAAGATGAAGCCGGTGATGAAGTTAATAATGACGGACTTAAAAAGTCATTTTACTCAGAACCTAATCAATCATCAAGTCTGTATAATTCACCAACTTACTTGACTCCATCAACTAATAATACAAGCACTTTTGATTACGCTGCTTTAGATGCCTTGTGTGAAGAAAAGCGTAATGCGCAGTCATCACAATCTTTTGGTTCTGCCGGCTACGATCAAGATTTTTCACCAACAACAAGAGCTTCGTGGAACTTTTCTGGAGGACCAGCAGCAACTATTGGTGCAGACCCTGCGTTAGTCACGCTGACTTTTGATGGAACTAATGCCTCAACAGCTGCGAATTCTTCGTTTCAAGTAAGGTCAATTGTAGGTCACTGCATAATTGCAAGTACGGCGACGTTTGTAACTGGATTTTTAACATGTGATAAATTAACTATCAGTGCCAGAACTCTTCCTCTTCGAATTATTGCAACAATTATCGCAGGTAAAGTAAATATTGATCCGTCGGCCTTGAGTGCTGGTATAGTGTGGAGCTCCGTTTATCATCCACAATCTACCTATGAACTTAGAAATATGTACATTCTTAGACCTATCTTAGGAGGAGCTGCTACAGACTGCAGTTCAGTATCAGCAAGTAATCTGAGCAGTCCTATATGGCACCCTAAACCATCTATTCAAACGTTTTCAAATCGCGAAAATTGCAACGTTATTTCTTTAAGAGCGAAAGCGGATCCATTTAGATGGACGGCTGTGGATCCTGACTGTGGTCTGATTAGCGGAAATTCTAATACAATTTGCAAACATAAATTAAATCGCTTTTTTGTGTTTGAACATTCAAGAGGTAATGAATGATCATCAGAAATCAAAAAGGCTTCACAATTATAGAATCACTTGTAGCGCTGGCATTACTAGCTATTGTCATCAGCATTTCTTATTCATCGATTCAGCAAGTTAGAAACTTATCTGCTCAGGTTTCATCTGGAGAAAGTTCAGAAAAACAAGTTTTACAAATTATCGAAAATGTTCGCTCAAATATGAATATTTATAAAGCGAATTATGAATATTACACAAATGAAAGTGCAGATTTGCTCTTAGCAACTGAAAAGTTATCAATGGCTTGGGATAAAAACATGGACACTGAAGTAAAAAACTGTCCTGCATGCAAAGGTCGTTACGGATACGTGCTACAACCCTATGAAAAATATCGTGGGCTATACGTATTAACCTTAAAGATTACAAATGAAACCTGGGGCTCGCGAATTAAAAAATATAAATTCTTAGTGAGTGCCAAATGATAAAATCAAAAAACAATTTTTTATTAAACAATAAAGGTATTACCGTAACTGAACTTGTAGTAGGGATTGGTATATTAACTATTAGTTTAGCGATAATTCTTTCAACACATTTTTCTATCACCCAAGAAATGAAAAAAATGGATGTTATTATTCAAGGTAAAATTGAAACTTTATCAGGTGAAAAGAGTATTTTATTTGATATTCAAGAAGCTAATATTTCATTTAATAATTTACTCATAAAAGATGATAATGGAGCCATGTTTTTTGATTATATTCCGGAAAAGCCAGTTAATATTTTTTTAAAAAACCCTGATCGTCGAATAACTTTGTCTTCCACGGGAACTGCTCAAAAAGAAATGGTGCTACTTGTGCAAGATAACAGAAAAGGTAGTTTACTTATTTACGACCCAACAGCTGCTTATGTCATCGGAGAATCAGTTACGGATTTCAATGTAGCAGCAAGCTTAAGTTTTATTAGCTTAAATTACAATGGCCGTATAGTCAGTCAGCGACCTCTTTTTTGGACTGAGAATCAATTGTTATTCTTAGATACAGCTTCTCGGATTAGACCTACGACGACAGGACTTTTGAATATGAATGAAGCGGCTGTTAGCCCTTTATTTCTTGGAGTTGTCAATGGATCTGCATTAAAGCCTTTGGCTCTTAAAGATATTTTAATTCGAAATACACACCCTGAATCGAAACAAGTTATATCATCAGTGGATTATTTTTTAAGAACGATTCCTTCATTTGGAGGAGGTGTATCTACTGTACGCGTTCAAGCAGCCAAGATCGTTAAGTACTATTTATCCCAGTCAGGAAGCTCTACGGGGCTGTTTAAGTCTGTTTATAATGTTGCAACAAACAGCTGGGAGAAGGGTTTTCTCATCGCTGATCGAATAGATAATGTCATTTTCCAGCGACAGTCGACATCTTCAAAAATAATCCAGTTTAAAATTAACAAAGTTCAATAAGGGGCGGGCAGTCATGAAAACAATGATTATTTTTTTTAGAATTAAAATTTTTATAATATTTTTATTAAGCTATGTATCAACTTTATATGCTGAAGAAATGCCCCTGGGTATTTTCGTTGGTGGAGATGATTCCTATAGTGCTGCACCTTCACAGGGAATTACTGTTTCAACCGGCGGTAAGTTAACAATGCGATTACATGCGTCATGTTTTCCGACAAATCTGCGTGGGGTAGCAAATCCGATTTCACCAAGTTCACTGATTAAGAGTCAATTTGATTTATCAGTGGGAAATGAAAGATTTAATTTCTATGTTACTTTTCCTGGATATATTACGACCCAAAAAGGAATGAGTTCATCACTGGCAATTAATCCCATACAAAAAAATGGTCAAGTGACTTTTACGAAACCTGGCCCAACAAATAAAGTTGAACAGTGTACATTTATGAAGTCGGGAACAACGACTAATACGACTACATATACAAACTGGTGGAACACCAATTATACTTCAACGTATAACTTCTGGGGTGGGACTACCACAAACACATGTAGTATATTAGGTTGCAACACAACAACAAACCAAATTTTAGATGTTACAAAATGTAAAGCAAATGGCTACACCACTTGTAATATTTATGGAACTATTTGCAGTAAAGTCACAAATATACCGGTCAGTTACGTCGTTGATTATCAATACCACGATCTTCCGACTGGAAGCATTGCAGGTATTTACGGTAATACTGTCCAAGTTAATTTAACATCAGCAACTGTTGCCTTGAAACCTGATAGCACAGGGAAAGCAACAGTATCAGTCCCTACTCCTAAATTAAATTCCTATTCTTTTACCCAAGAAATTATAGATTGTTCAACTGCAGGTGGAGCTGTTTACGGTCATGTGGGTTATTCAAGTTATACACCGTCTTATGCTTGCGGTGCTTACATGGCCAAAAACGGGGCTGTGACCGCATCAGTTTCTAATTTTAAAGTGTCATCAGATAATAGCACAGTTGATGTGTCTGTGGCCTTCCCAGGCCAAACTGGGTTTTGCGGTGGATATTGGTCACCGTTAATGGTTTTCTTCGATGAAGATCGACCACTGTTTACGAATATTTCAGATTTTCCTTTGAATCCAGGCGGGCGAACATCTTGGGTTGAAGCTAAATCAAAAGGATATTTTTTAGTGTATGATGAAAAACTTGATGGAAAAATAAATTCTAAGGAACAACTTTTTGGCGATTCTGAAAAATATAAAAATGGTTTTGAAAATTTAGCACAGTACGATTCAAACAAAGATGGATGGATCAACGCTAAAGATAAAAAATTTAAACATTTATTTTTATGGAATGACAAAAACGGGAACGGTATTTCAGAAAAAACAGAATTGTTTCCTGCAAAGGATAAGTTAATTAAGATTTCTTTAAAATATAATCCAGGATCGTTGCGTCCGATTGGTAAATATGCCGAAGAGCGTGAAAAGGCTAAATTTTACTATAAAAAAGCTGAAAAAACTGTTGCGGGCGACATCATAGATATTTGGTTATCGCCGCAATCGCAAACAAGCCTTGCGGTGAATGGCCAGTAGACTGATTATTAAAATTAATTGTACCAACAGCTGGGTCTTGCCCCAGAAGTTGTTTCGCAGGCCCAATTAGATATTCCTTGTGACCATCTATTTTCTGATGTTGTGCAAAGAGCACCAGCTAAAATAGTTTCTGTGCGACACTGCAACGATGGGTAATTATCAAAAAATGCAGTTTCTTTTTTGTT
>JAYTPA010000066.1:0-26779 GCA_043747495.1 Bdellovibrio sp. | reverse complement strand
TGAATATCAGTTGTCCTGAAATATCCATTCTTGATCAAATTGTCTTTGATTTCTTCAGCTATAGCAAATTTATCGAATTTCATAGCCTATCTTGTAATTCTTAATCCTTAAAGGTGCAACTAATGGCGCAAGATAGTCTGTTCCGATGCCCTGTAAACCAGTAATTTTTTTACGTTTTTCGGGTTTACTTCCATGACACTGTAAAATCCATAAAAATTCATACTCCTTAGGCCGAATTAGGGTTAATGTCCACGCCTATGAATACATTTCCAGAATTTGGTTTACTTCCCTCATTACTTAAAACTCTTAAAGCTAAACGTATATTTACTCCGACCGAGATCCAAAAGTTTTCTATTCCATTAATCATGTCTGGCCAATCAGTTGTTGGAGTTTCTGAAACTGGAAGCGGTAAAACACTCACTTACGCATTACCTGTTTTGCACCTATTAAAAACTTTAGAAGACGAAGGCAACCCAGTCACTGAAAACGGACAACCCCGTGCAGTGATTTTAGTGCCGACACGTGATTTAGGTGAGCAAGTTTCAAAAGTTTTTAAAGAATTCACTCATGACACCCGTTTGCGCGTTCGTCCTGCTTTAGGCGGAATGGCTTTCGAACAAGCCCGCCGAAATGTCGGAAGCCCATTTGAAATTTTATTAGCTACACCAGGGCGTTTAATTCAATTGATTGAAAAAAAATTAGTTAATTTTAAAGATGTTAAAATTCTTATCTTTGATGAAGCCGATCAAATGCTTGATCAAGGCTTTTTATCAGATTCACAAATTATTGTTAAGATTTGCCCTGATAAAACACCATTAGCGTTATTTTCAGCGACAGTTTCGCAAAACGTTCAAAGTTTAATGAACAGTTTGTTTTCACACGCCGAAGTCATCCGAACTAGCGGCAGCGGAAAAGTCGTTAAAACACTGATAACGAAAAATGAAACTGTCATTGATGGTTTACGTTGGCCCATATTTGAAAAATACCTTAAACAAAAAGTTGCTGGTGGAACTCTTATATTTACGAACACCCGCGACCAGTGTGACAAATTAGCATCAGAAATGATTGAAAAAGGATATCCATGTCTTATATATCGTGGCGAAATGGATAAAAGTGAACGTCGCACTAATCTTAAAAAATTTCGATCTGGTGAAGTAGATCTCATGGTTTCTACTGATCTAGCAGCACGGGGGTTAGACTTAGAACATGTTGGACGCGTCATTAATTATCATCTACCACAGCAAATGGAAAACTATCTACACCGCGCAGGACGAACAGCACGGGCTGGCCGTAAGGGTCTTGTCATTAATATGGTGACAGAGCGCGATTTGATTTTAGTTTCTAAACTAGAGGGCAAAAATCAAACTCCTAAAGAATTAAAAACAAGATTTTTAGACAGTTCAGGAAAAAGACTGCACGTGCCTAAAGAGATGCGTAAACCACCTCGCGTGAAAAAATCAACATTAGCTAACTCAGAAAAAAAACCAATCAAAAAATCAATAAAACCAAAATTCAAACCAAAACCGTATAATCCACAAAAATAAAATTAAAATATTTTGATTAAATTTTGTTGTGGCGTTCTTGAACGCTTGTGGAAACTTATGAACGCTAATTAATTCTGTAACGCCCATATTGCGTCTGAACCAGTAAAATCTTGGTATCGTTTGTGCTTTAACAATATTCATCAACATAATCACGCAAATAAAAAAACGCACGGAAGTGCTAAGGAGTTCTTATGAATATTGAACCAAAGAAAACAGAAGTATTCCCTGCGAAAAAAGAAAATATTCCAACCGATCCTTCTTCTCCGCAGATTAATCCAAGTTTTAATCCAGGTGAACCCATAGAAAAAACAGCTTTTCCAGACGTAGAAACAGACCGCAGAGATTACGAAAAAAAATATGGTTACGAAAATGAATACAATACCATCTAAGTAAGAATTTAAATTAGAATTAGAATTTAGCGAGAGTTCGAGTACATTATTTTGGCCAATCATTAAACTGAATTTGAATATTCATCTTTAAGGTTAAGATCTTATGCTCGTACTCTTTTTTTACGATCAAAATAACTTTATTAGAAAGAGGACTTTATGAAAAAATTAAAACCAAAAGTAGATTTTTTAAGCCAGCCTAATTTCGATTTTGAAAATGATAATCACATGACTGATATTCAGATCACATTAGACAATTATGGTAATCTTAAAATAAATGATTATTCTAGACTTTCAGAAATTCCGTACACAGAAATATTAAAATCTAAAGGCGATGTTTACGAGAACAATATACTTTATATGGATCAATTTATTTAAATAGATTTCATCTTAATGTTTCTTTGTCAGATTTTTGACTGTTTTCACATAAGTGTCTACGTGCAATACAGATACCGTGAAAATTATATTTCAAATCGATTGTAGCTCTGATGACAAATTCCAAAAAAATAATTGAACGTTAAATAGGGTGTTTGCTGAACATGTGTTAGTTATCACTTAAATCAATAGTCGTTGTGAAGGCAGCGAAAAGAGAGGACCCGATGAAAACACCAATACAAAGTCAGCAACTCGTTTTAGTTGGTGATGACAACGAAGCTTACGATCTTGTATCAGCCTACTTCAGGCCGAAAGGATACAGCGTAAAATATTTTACTACGCCTCAGATAGCGCTACAAGCAGCAGTTACTGAAGGTTCGTTCTGGAACGTTTTAATCACTGACTTTAATAAATCTGAAATCCTATTTTTCCAAGAAATCAAAAGATTGCTACCTCTGTTACCTATTATACATATCATACCACCACTTAATATTGGTTTAGTCAGTGATAATGTACGTAGTGGCTTTGCAGATTTTGTTGTTGAGCCAATCCATTTCGCACAACTTCAAGTGGCTGTGGAAAGAGCTCTATATATAAGACCCGATTCAATTAATAAAACACAAAAAGCTTCACCAACGAAATCTGCAGCGCAGAATAAAATAATTGGGGTAAGTCCTCAGTTCCTATCAGCTCTTGAAATTGCACAAAGAGTGGCTTCAAGTACAGCTAACATTTTTATTACTGGTGAAAGCGGCACAGGAAAAGAAGTTTTCGCTAGATATATTCACAGTGAAGGACAAAACCCAAACGGTCCATTTGTAGCTATTAACTGTTCTGCTATACCTGAAAATTTATTAGAGTCAGAACTTTTTGGTCATGCAAAAGGCTCGTTTACCGGTGCTGTTGATAAAAAAGTTGGTTTGTTTGAGGAAGCTCAGGATGGAACATTATTTCTAGATGAAATCGGAGATCTTAGTTTATCTTTGCAGGCTAAGCTATTACGTGTTTTGCAAGATAAACAGATAAAGCGTGTTGGTGAGAACCAGTATCGCGCAGTGAATTGTCGAATAATTTCTGCAACACATAAAAATTTATTTACAGAAATTAATGATGCTAAGTTCAGAGAAGATCTATTTTTTAGATTAAATGTCATACCAATACCTATTCCACCACTACGTGAACGCCAAGAAGATATTATTCCACTAGCAGAATTTTTTATGAAAAAATATGTCAGTGAAAATAATTCTTCAGTGATTACATTTTCGGATGATGCACTCGAGTTTATTAGAAATAATCCTTGGAGAGGGAATGTGCGGGAATTAGAAAATAGTATCGAACGAGCAGTCGTGTTATGTACCAATACTGAAATTAGTTTACAAGATTTTTTACCTCTTGAAAGTCGACTTGCAAGTAAAGTTTCAGCTAGTGATGTAGCAGACTTCGATGCTGGCGGTTTCAATATTCCTGTTACTGAAGAGCTGCCGACATTAAATTATATTATTAATAAATATATTGAATATGCTGTCGGAAAAAATGAAGGCGCAAGAGATAAAACAGCTAAAGATATTGGTATTGATCGCAAGACATTATATAAACGAATGAAGACATATGATTTATTAACTTCGCAGCTCAATTCATTTAGTTGAATTGAGCTGGATTTTGAATTTCATATTATTTAGGTTGTATTTGGCTGATCGTATTAACTAAATTGTTAATACTAGCGCGGGTTGTCTGAATATCCCAACTTGGGTTATATTGAATTTCATCTTTCATTTTTTTCATCAGATTAGTAATTTCTTTGTTCTTCGCTATTTGAGCGTCTAAATCCATAAGATAAAGATTTGCACGTCTCATGAAATCACCGTAATCTAGATTATCGATAGTATTAAACTTTTTAGAAAAAATATCTAAAGCTATTTCTGTTCTCATTTTCCACTTATCCTGTTGTTTAAGTTTTTAAATTAAATAAAATTTCAAGGGAAAGGGCTTCGTCTACGACGCCCTTTCCCTTTTTGTATTTCTAGTGCCTTTTTCGCAAAGCCATAGACACCAAGCCACCAGTTACTAATCCAGCAACTGCAGCTATGGCCACTGACCTATTTGGATGTGCTTGTACATAGTCTTTGCCGTCTTTAAGATAGGTAGACGCTGTACTTGCGAACGTAGAGGCGATCTCTTTCAAACTTTGACTTTTGTCATGTAACGATTTTTCGTAATTTGAATCACTTTGTAACGTTTTACGTTGTCCATTCAAACCTTCTGTTCTAACATTTTCCATATATATTCTCCCTTTGTTTTGTTGGTTTCTTTTTTTTGCTACATTACTAATTATACTAAAAACTATAAGAATCGAATTTTTCGTCCTTTTAAAAGACCAATAATAAACACAATGATTGAAAGTCCTAAAAAGATTAACAGAAGAACTTCACCAGTTTTTGGAGTGATACCAGATAGACCATACACACCAATCATGTAGGCAACGAGTGCGAGCATTAAAAATGTTATAGTTGCGCGTATCATTTTTACCTCCTCATTATTAAGTAGCTAGAAGACTTCGTAGCATCCAAGCACTTTTTTCATGGACAACAAGTCTTTGCGTCAGTAGATCGACCGTTGAATGATCTTTTATTGAAATAGCTATAGTCAGCAAATATCGAATGGTTCGGATAATACCTTCATGGCTTTTATTCAAAGAAGAAATCATACGTAGATCTGTTTTGACTCCTGTCTCTTCTTTAATCGATGACAATTCATTAAATTCCATAAATGTGGCTGGAGCAGGAAAACCCAAAGCTCTAATTCGTTCAGCGATTTTGTCCACAGCTAAAGCAAGCTCTGTATACTGATTCATAAACAACTGATGTAATGACAGAAAGTTTATACCCGTCACATTCCAGTGATAGTTGTGAGTTTTTAGATATAAAATATAGCTGTCTGCTAGCAGAAGTGAAAGTCCTGCAGACATTTTTTTACAATCCGTTTCTAGTAGCCCCAAATTCGAGTTTTCTTCGATTGCCACTTTGATATTAATTTTATTCGACAGACTATTATTAGTCGTTTTCATTAAATTATCCTCTTTGATCGAAAATTTTTCGCGGTAAATCATATTTTTTTGATTTGCAATTCTAAGGCCGCATTCAAATCTTTTGAAACAGACCTTCATTTCACAAGTTAAACTGATGAGGTAAAAATACTCTTCATAAGATGAAAAATTGTCCCTTAAAAATCTGTTAAATACTCATTTGTATTCAAGCTGAAGAGTATCGTAAATAGCATTGGAATAGCGTTGGCAGATGCTTTGCAAATCAAAGATATAGACTTATTTATTTGAAGAAGGGGGATATATGATGACGTCACAAAAATATGCATTTTTAACTGGGCCGCTAACTTTATTCAGTATGGCTAGTTGTAATTTTCCATCGGATACAATGTCCGACGCCGAACAAAGTAAACCGAGAACTACATACACTGAAGAAGCTGAGGGACGTTATGTTGCAAATGCTGCAGCGAAAAAGATTCAAGCATACAACTTTGTCGAAGTTCAGTTTCAACCGCTGAGTTCAGAATTAACCAATGAAGCTAAAAAAGAAATTAATGAAACATTTCAGAAAGCCATATGGGATGGATATATAGATAATGTATCGGTTCTGTCTTGGTCGGATGAAGAATACCCTTCTGAAGATTTAAATACTTTATCTAAAGAAAATCGTAACCTGGCTGAGAAAAGAAATACAGCTATTAAAAACTATTTAATGTCGATCAGAAACGTAGACGTTGATACTTACAATATGGCTGAACAACCCAGTAAGTTATCAAAGTTATTTAACACAACTGATAATCAGCTTAAAAAATCTTTGGTTGCTGCTGGTTTACCGACAACTGCAGATGCTTTGCAGTACCCAAGCAAAGCTTCTCATTCTCTCGTTTTAATAAAATTAAACTAATACAAAACAAAGGATTAATATGAAAACTTCACTTTTTTTAGCCGCTCTCGTGTTTACACAAATTGGCTCTGCAGATATTGACACAACCAAATTACCTAGCTATGCCACAGGCTCAGTAAAAACCGTTGCGTTTGTTGATTTAAATAGGTACTCAGGCCTTTGGTATGAAGTCGCAGCAATACCACAAATTTATCAAAAGCAGTGTATTCGTAACACAACTGCTGAATACAAGCTATCAGGCATAGATTTATCTATTACAAATAGTTGCGAAGTTCTTGGCGGCGAACGCATTGTTTCAGAAGGTCGTGCTCGTGTTGTTAATAAAAAATCACAAGCTAAATTAGAAATAATGTTTATGATTATGAATGGCTGGAAGTTTAATTCACGCGGAAACTATTGGATTTTAGCAGTCGGAGAAAACTATTCTTATGCTGTTGTCGGAACCCCTGACCGTGGATCTGCATGGATACTCAGTCGAACTCCTGAATTACGAAAAGATTATTTTTTAGAAGCCCACAATGTGCTTATTAAACAAGGATTTAATACATGTCGCCTAATCACTAGTGTGCAAACTTTAGGTTTACAGCAAAACAAATCGCTTTGCAGTCAGTTCGAATAGACATTAATAACAATACAGTCTGCTTAAATGTCAGACTGTATTTTTTTAAACTGTGTTTTTTGGTAAGAAGCTATTGAACCCTCGTAAAAACATCTAATCAGTGGGTCTTGCAAAAAATCAACATCTTGCAAAGATTTTTCAGTTTCGATAGTAAAACGAATGTCATTAATTCGAACATACAAAGACGACAAAGACTCTGCATTTTTCAGAGCCGAATATAATTTAAAAGCACTTATTTCTGTAAGCCATGTTATTTCAGTCGGACTATCTTTAGTTAAAATAATTATATTTTTAAAAATTTCATAAAAAAATTTAGTTTCATGGCCCAAATGATTAAAAATGGACAATTGCCAGACCTGCAGCTTATTAAAATAACTATCGTCGACTAGCTGTAGTGATTGGTATTTGTTAACAAGATCAGTTTTACAGTAATTGATAACTTCTTGGTGCTGATCGAAAGATAATGCGGGAAAATTTTTAGACAAATCTTTGGTCAACGGTATAACTAAATCCGGATTGTAGTTGTAATCTACGTCAGCTTCACCGATGACTTTCA
The DNA here is from genome assembly GCA_043747495.1 of Bdellovibrio sp. Lineage (GTDB taxonomy): Bacteria > Bdellovibrionota > Bdellovibrionia > Bdellovibrionales > Bdellovibrionaceae > Pseudobdellovibrio. The sequence goes on along the minus strand of JAYTPA010000066.1, from coordinate 19,355 downwards.
CCCACGGTAAAGATAAAGATTTTTCAACTGATTGTGAGCTTAACATCAAAGATTCTGATGGGTTTAGTTTAATAACTTTTGATTGGGGTAAAGCCTGATTTATTTGAAGTTCAAAATTTTTATAGGTTATGGGGAAATAAAAATTTCGGTACCATGACCAGTCTTCTTGTATAAACTGACATGAACTAGGAATTATATATTTTGGCTGTAGTATTTGTAACTGCTGAATCCATTCAATCGGGATGTTTCTATCAGCCGGACCAAACCGTGAAGGTGATAAAACTTCAATTTCACGCATTGTCTGAAAAGGTTGTAAAATCATATCCCAAGGCTTATTTTTTTTTAATTTATCTAGTGTTTCAGCATCTATCCACGAATCGACGAGATTTAATATATTCAGATCTCCAGCTTTGATTTGAAAAATGGAATCCACATCTATATCAAGCGCTGGCCACGGCGTAATCGTGATATCCCCAATTATAACTGGTTCATTTAAACTCAGTTGATAAACCTGTGTAAAACCCAGATCTTTAATTAATTCAATAAATTCTTTAAAAACTGTGTACATATAAATCGGAGTATCTCTATTAAGACAATTTAAGCTTTCTAAAGAGCAGTGATCGTCATGATAATGAGATATAAAAACAGCGTCTAATTTTAATTTTTTAATTTCGACGTTATCAAATTCAACGGCTGGATAAGCAAAACAGTTAACACTAAAGGGATTTTCAAAAAGTGGATCAAACGCAATTATCGACTTTTCAGTTTGAAAAACATAACCCGCATGCAATATACGAGAAATCTTAAGATTCATTATTTAATTTTAATTTTTTATTTTTTTGACGTTGATGCCAAATATACATTCGCTCAACTTTTTTTCTAGCCCATTCAGTTCGTCTTAAAAAAGTTAAGCTTGATTTGATTGTAGGATTATCATTAAAACAATTAACACGAATTCGTTCGCCCATTTCTTCAAAACCAATATCTTTCACTAATTCTGTCAGAATCGCTTCAAGAGTAATACCGTGTAAAGGATCAACTTTTTTCTTTTTTGCTGTAGGTGTTTTAGGCTTTTCCATTAACTCAAGTTCACTTATCACAGATAAACAGTCAATCGTAACATTGATTAAATTTCATTTTTTAAGTCATCTAAATATTTTTTCATGACTTGAACTCTTTTTGAGGCCTCTAGCTGACCTGATTTGGTTTTAAGTGTATTTACAGTTTTGAATAACTTGGTATAAAAATGATCTATTGTAGCTACACTATCATCTGGTGATCTGGTGGTACAAAATGGATCTTCAGAAGAATAAAAGCTTCTTTTTAAAACGCCAGCAGTTGCAAAACAGCGTGCTATTCCTATTGCACCTAAGCCATCTAGCCGATCGGCATCCTGTACAACTTTAGCTTCTAAGTTTTTTGTTTCAATATTCGCACTAAAGCTGTGGGCCTCAATGGCATGAAAGATCTGATCAAAATATTGTTTGGGATAATTAATTTCTGAAAGAAACTGAATTCCCGATTCAGCAGATAAACGCGAAGCTATTTTTCGACGAGGATCATTTTTAGGTACAATAACAAAGTCATGCAACCAGGCAGCCGGCATGACAACTTCAATCGAAGCTTTTTCCAAAGCACATAACTTTTTAGCCATTTGGCTAACACGTGCAAAATGTAGAAAATCGTGCGCAGGTTCTTCATTCAGTGTGATTAAGCGAATCTTTTCAATGATCAATTTTTCGAAGTAATCTAAATCTAATGACATAATTAACCTAACTAGTCTTTTGACTTAAAGTAAAATGTTTAGATTTTGCTATTTCAGTGTATCCAATATTTTGATAAATCTTATTCGAAGTTGGATTGGCAGCGTTCGTATAAAGCACACAAAACTTTTTACCTGAATCAAGCATGGCCTGGCTAGCTTCTGCAACTAAAGACGATGCATAACCTAAGCCACGTAAATGTTTAGGCGTGTACACTAAGCTAATACAAATTCCATTTTTGGTAGAACGCCCCACAGAATTCATAGATACAGGATTATTGTTTTCATCTAACCAAATATATATTTCTTTTTGCTTTATTCTTTCAGTAGTAATCGGTATTGAGCTTTCGATAGTACTAATTTGTTCCGGTAAAGATTCAGTTATAAATTCATGTCGCCAGCGACTAACTACTTCGATATGCGATTCATCAGCTAAAATAGAATGACCTTTTGACTTTTCAATCGGATTTAATTTTTCTAGCTTATACATCTTTTGACCCATAGCTAATTTATAGTTCGTCTTGTTGTACTGACCATATATACGGGCAAATGCTTCTGATGTTAGTGATGGCCCGACGACTCCTGTTACAAGAATTTTTTGACCGATAACAAAATCGACTAGATTTTTAACAACTGGCTCTTCTAAAACTGAAATAACCACATTTTTAGGACTGATGTATACAGCCCCGATTAATTTATCATCCTCATAAATTGCAATATAGGATTTATCTGTTTGATGTTCTTCATGCTTTAACATTCCACAAATACCCAGCATCAAATTATATTCAGCCTCTTTTTCTAAAAGTAGGGATTCGGTAGATTCTAAAAAGACAGCTGCATTTTCATGTTTTTTAAAGCTTATATTTTTTCTGACTGGCAATCCTAAATGATTTCCAAATTCTAGATTCTTTGGCGAGTCACTCCAAAAATATCCACGTTCTATGCATTGTTCATTTCTTGTTTGATGAATCGGATACATGATTTTTTCATTAGGACCTGCATCATTAGCTTCTCCAATACCTAAGAAAATGACATCTTCAGTGCTATCATTAATAATAACATGCGCAATACCTGTATTGGGCTTGAAGAAAACACAATCACCAACATTCATTTGATAAGTAAAACCATTAAGCCAAACTGTGGCTGTGCCCTTGATTAAAATAGCCGCTTCTTCTTCTAATTTGTGGGCATGAGGCCAAGATGTTCTTTTCTGTGGTTTTAATATTTCATGCCATAGACCTAAAAATTTTAGACCCACTTGATCTGTTAAACGAACACCTAGACTAAATTTCTCGGTGTCATCTTGATAAGAAAATCCTGGTTTTCTTTCAAAAGCTGACGTGTCTTTTATAAACGGCAAATCTTTGAAATCTTTTTGATGGTTTAAATTTCCAATAGTTCCATCATGTGGTCCAAAATCTTGTTTTGGATAGTTATCCCACCATAAGTTTTTATGCTTTTCTTTCAGTTCAGGATTAATCGGGAACGAACATTTATTTTCTTTTTTAGTTCGATCGCCTAAAACAATCATTTGGACTGGTTCATCCGAATTATTTATAAATGTGTGGGCTATTCCCGTACCTGCAGGAAATCCTACACAAAAACCTGGTTCTAACTGATAGATGAAACCATTCACCCAGACATGGGGTCTGCCAGAAACAACATATATAAATTCTTCTTCAAGACTTTCTGCATGTGGTTCTGAACTTTTTTTGTGTGGTGGTAGTACTACCCAGTGCATTGCTAAACGGTCTGTATCTAGTGCGCGACCATAGTCAGCATCTTTTATTGCATCTTGATCTTTAAAAATTTGATCTTTTGATATAATAAGATTTTTATAAAAATCACTCATCGTTATATTTTCTACCAGCTACCTTGATTGGGCATATCTTTCCATGGGGCCTGTGGTGGTAGTGATTCTTTGGCTTGAAGTAATTCAATAGATTGATTGTCTGGCGATTTAATAAATGCCATATTCCCGTCACGTGGTGGCCTTAAAATTTGCACACCATTTTTCATAAGTCTTTCACAAGTGTCATAAATATTATCGACAAGAAACGCAATATGGCCAAAATTACGACCAAACGTGTATTCTTCAGCTTGATCCCAATTATAAGTTAATTCAATTTCTGGTTCACCCTTAGCTGTCGCCAAAAATACAAGTGTGAACTTTCCAGATTCATTTTCGTGTCTGCGCGTTTCGACTAGGCCAAGTTTATTAACAAAAAAATCAAGTGATCGATCTAAATCTTTAACGCGAATCATAGTGTGCAAAAACTTCATAAAAACCTTTGTTAATTATTATTGATTTAAAAAATTCCAAATATCTTTTGGACTGCTTGCTAAAAAATGGGGATTAGCACTTTCCATAATTTCTTTTTTGCAGTGTATATCCCAAACTGCGGCTATAGACATACACCCCGCTGCATGTGCCGCTTGAATATCAACAATTGAATCCCCAATATAGCAAACATCATCTGGTGCTATACCCATTTTATTCATAGCTAAAATAATTCCATCCGGTGCTGGTTTTGAATTCTGAACATGATCATCACTGACTAAAATTTGAAAGTAGTCCGTTAACTGATGTGGATTCAGAACTAAGTGCATATCCCGTGAATGTCTTCCAGTCACAACACCCATTAGAAGTTTTTCAGATTTTGCTAGATTTAATAGATCACGAATCCCGTCGTGAAGTTTCATATCAAGTGCTAATTTAGATTGATGGTCGATGTAGGATTCAAATGCAGTCAAACCTTTTTTTGAATCACCTAATAATTGGGTAAATATTTTATCAGCACCTAGACCGAAATATTTTTTGATTTCATCAACTGTACGAGGACTTTCACCAATTTGTGCTAAAGCATAATTAAAAGATTCTAAAGCATAGCCTAAAGAATCTACCAATGTGCCATCACAATCAAAAATTAGTCCACGTTTTTTCATTGGCTATAAATTAGCACGACCCGAAACAGGCGGCTACTTTTATATTGGTGATTGGTTCGCGCATTGTGCTTTTCTAAATTGATCCATTTTTGAATAAATCAAGTCAGTCCAAAGCTGTAAAACCTTTTGATTTAAAGCATCGTCTTTTAAATTGAATTCTTTAGCTACACTACGCTTAAATATCATATCCATGTCTTCAAAATGAGATACTTTTAGTATAGCCATCAAATCTTCGCGGCTAACTAAATCAAGACGTTCAACAAATTCTTTTCGCGCTGCTTCTGAAACAGTTGTTAGTGGCTTTAGATTTTTTTCAGGGCCACGTCCAGGCTGGGCAGCCAGTGTGCATTTATTATCAAGAAACATATTTAATGCTGCGTAAGCTCTGTAATCACCGCGTGGATGATTTTTGTTTTTTACAAATTGAGGATCACGATTGCCGAAAGCTGATCCTAAATCATGAGTCCCTGCGATTGGCGCCATGCAAACTTTCTGACCACTTTGATCTTTAGTCACATCTTTGTTTTCACACAACATCACATGTTGGCTTCCGCGTTCTTCAACAGTATGAACTAAGTTAATAAATAAGACTAAAACTTGTAGTTCATGTTTTTGCTGTTCAGTTAAACGTGGCTTCTCAGTTTTTTGTGAAGCAGGATTATATAAACCGTTAATATATTCATCCCAACGCCAAGGAGCATTGGCAAAAGTTTTTCCTAAAGCCGGATTTGAAGTATATGCTTTCATAATGCGCTTACCGTCAAACTTTCTTTCGATGCTAGCGCCAGGAAATATGTTTATTTTATTCACTAATACTTTTTGTGGATTAAGTCCATTTTTCCAAGGATCAGTATCACAACCAAAACACACAACTTCTTTAACTGGGTAATAATTTTCTGATGGAAATCCCATCATCCAAGCTAATCTTGAAGCTGCCGAGCTTGTGTAAGCTTCGCGGTGACGCCATTCTGTTAATTCTGATATTGTCTTAAGACCTTCGATGGATGATTTAAATCTGACTTTTAAAACATCAGCGATCATTGGTTTAGTTTCACCCTTTTTATTCACATAAGTGATCACAGATTTATCTGTTTTAAGCATCACATCTTCTTCAAGTTTTCCATCCATCGTGACATTAGCAATGCTAGCAGCATCCGGAACAATATCACCTTTTTCGCTGATCATTTGATTTTTTTCATTCGTTCTAATACACCGAAATTTATTGCTGGCTCCGTTTTGGTAACGGTAAAAATAGCGACAATGAAGTGTGCTATCAGTCTTAATTTCAAGTTCATCTGCTTTAGGGCCGCTAATAATTTCTTCAGTGGTTTTTTTTGCAGGCATTGGCAAAATAAATTTCGCTTCTTTAATACAATTAATTCGATTTGGATTTGTGTTTAAAATCTGTTTTTCCATATCAGGAAAGAACTCACAAGCAGCATAGGTAACCTGGCTTAATAACAAAGCTGAAAAAACTGTGATTAGAAGTGTTTTATTCATTTCATACTCCAAAAAAAAATATCTGAAAGTGCCAATAAATTATAACGAGCAATTCAAAGGCCATTTAAAATCACTGTATTTGAAAACAGTGTCTCATAATGGGAAAGTATCTGGTCTACGACATTATTGCGGCGTTGCTGACTAGGGTTTTGACAAATTAAAATTCTAAATCATTAAGAATGTCCTACAGTTGGCATAGGCGCTGCAATGTAATCAATTATGCAAAAACAGCTCGTCACTATTATTTTTATATTTAATTCTTTGAATGCGTGGTCTTTTATGGATTTAAATAAATCCCGTGGTTCACTCACTATCACAAGTTCACAAAATGAACGCTGTTTTATTCCCCTAAAATTTCCACAGATTAACCTGCAAGATACTAAAAACAATTATTCAGAAAATGATCTAGAAACTGAGTTAGAACTTTGTCAAATCGATACAAATATTCAGCAGCCTTTGATTAAAAGCACTCAATCTGCCTACGCTGTTGGTTTATGTCCTAAATTGCATAATACAAACCCAGGTCTTGAATTATATGAGATCCCAGAAACTTCAAATAAAAACAATTTAGAAAAAATGATTTGTGATCAACCTTCATCATTAAGAGATGCTTCTAAATTAGCAAAATATAAAATCAGTACAAGTTGTAGCTATACTCCGTCTATTCTAGCTTACTATCATGTTTCAAGAATTTTAGGAGGACTATTGGATGTGCCACCAGCTGTATTAAAAACATTTCAAGTCGAAGAATATAAAAAGACCGTGCTTAAGGGACAAAAAACTTTAGCTAAAGGTGGAACTATTACCTTAACATGGAAAAGTCTATTAAAACAATTAAGTAGCCCAACAGCCGATAAACGTGGACCCTATTTATTCACAACAGATCCGAAACAAGTGTACGGGGCTTTACTAAAAAATATTAAAAATGAAGCTGCCTTTGCAGAGATTTCAAATGATTCTGGTGGCGAACAAATCGCAAGAGCTAAAGATTTTATGAAAGAGCAAGTTTATCTAGATCTTATAAATGCTAAGCCAGCTTTACAAATGATCAGCACAGACTGGAATCAAACTAACGTACAAAGACTGCAGTTAATGGCTGATGCCTCTGATATGTTAATGATGGATTACATGTTACGACAAGAAGACCGTTTTAATAATATTGCCTACAAAGTTGAAATCACAGGTGTTGATAATAACGAAATTAAAACAGTTCAATCTAAAAAAACCGATGACTTAGAAAGAATAAAAGCGGCCCAAGAAAAGTTTAAAACTCTTTATCCAAATTCGAATGCTTTTCCAATAAAACGAATTATTTTAAAAGACAATGATTGCGGAGTTGCTGTTGAAAGTGGTATAGCGAGAACAAGTATCGTTGCTGAACTAAAAATGTTAGAACCTTTAAAACATATTAAAAAATCGACTTATGATCAGATTCAAAGATTTGCATCGTTCATGAATGCACTTAACACAGTCCAGTTTACAAAAGATTTTTTTATTAACGAAACAACAATGACAGCAAATGATTATGCAAGATTTAAAAACAACACAAAAACTTTAGCAGAAAACATCAAATTAAAATGTCAAAAAGGTTTGCTGTTTCTTGATCTTGATTTAGATCAGCACTTTGTCGCAAAAGCTGCGCATTCACTCAGCCTTTGCGAAGTGAACTAATGATCTACGGCCTTGCTTTAACTGTAATACTAATTGTCTGGCTTAACTTCTGCCCGCTTGATCTGTGGGCGCCGTCTGCGAATTGTAACGTGAGTTTATATTTACCCGGAGCCAGTTTTAATTCAGCTTCAGTTTGACCTTTACCATAATGAATATGATTTTCATCAGCAGGGATAACTTGATCAGCGGGGAAAAATTCTTTGTTCACCAGAATATGAAAATGCCCTGCTTTTTTATTATCCATATCTTCGCCTGCTGGTTTAATCGCTAAACCGTCTAGACCAAATTTCGCAGTGAATGTAGTACCAACTACAGCCCCATCTTTTGGGGAAACAAAAAACACTTTCTCAGTTTTTGCTTGAGCAGTTAGAATGAAAAGTAGACTAGTTAGTATTATGAAAGTTTTAGACATTTAAACCTCTGTTTTTTCTATACGTTTTTTTAATTCTTTAAATTGTTTTTTTTGCATAATCCAGTGACCTGGACGCAGTATTAAATCAAGCATCAACTTAGGGGCTTGAACTCGTACGCGCGTGGTTAACAAAGTCCCAGCATCATTTTTCTGTAAAAAATATGTCATATTAGCAAACTTACTAAATTGAAAAGTTAAAAATTTATTATTTTCAAAATCAGAAATATTGGCTGCTGTTATTTTCATACCCTTAGAAATATTTTGCATTTCTTGATCAATATAATTCAGTGAAGGTTTTCCAAAATTGTCGACTAAATCATAGCTGTACCAGCCTGCACGGCCAGTCCTCATTTGGACTAGCCAAGGCCAAACATTTTCAGGTGATGATTCTATTAAAACTGAATCATCACAACACCAAAAACTTTTTTTGAAATATTCATCACCAGGTATTGATTTCAAAAATCACCTATTTCTTACAATTATTAGTTTAAAGTATTTTTTGCTGATATTCTAGTCAAAAATACCTTGGTCGTTTAAGTAGTCGCTGTGTCATATTCTTGATTAAAGCTATCTTATATTTATATATCTATAAGTAGGTTATAACTTGGAAAAATTAATAATAAAAAATAACCCCACTTAAGGAGACCTCATGATTTACGATATGACAGTTACACAGTTCACAAAAATGCTTAAAAATTTAGATGCTATATTAGCAAAAGCTATTCCGTTTGCTGAAGCAAAAAAAATTGAAGTTGATGTTTTATTAAATTCACGACTTGCACCAGATCAATTTAATTTGATTCGTCAAATTCAAATTGCCTGTGATGCTTCTAAATTCTGTATTTCTAAATTAACAGAAAAAGATGCCCCAGTTCATGATGACAAAGAAACAACTTTACCCCAATTAAGAAACCGTATTGCTGAAACAATTACCTTTTTAGGTTCTGTATCTGAAAAAGATTTTTCAAAAGCGGCAGAAATTAAAGTGACTAATCCCCGTTGGGAAGGAAAATATTTAATGGGTCATGAATATGCAACCCAACATTCAATCCCTAATGTTTATTTTCATATAACAACGGCTTATCAAATTTTACGCCACAACGGTGTAGAAATTGGTAAAAAAGATTTCTTAGGCGCTATGCCGTTTAAGCAGTAAACTGCTATGCCATTCAAGCACTAAGCTGTTTCTAGTTTTTTCAAATCCATGTTTCTTAATGTGGGTGAAAAATAACCGACAAATCCAACAGTTAACAAACACACGACCCCGCCTAGATACACGGCGGGGACTGTTCCTAGAATTTTCGCAGCGATTCCGGATTCAAGTTCCCCAATTTCATTTGATGATCCAATAAAAATAGAATTTACAGCTGAAATCTTCCCGCGCATATGATCCGGTGATGACAACTGCACAGCAGCCGATCTAATGACCATACTGATACTGTCAAACCCACCACTGAAAGCTAAAGCAGCTAAGGACAAATAAAAATTCTGACTTAGTCCAAAAATTAAAACACTCATTCCAAAACCTGTTACCCCGGTTAACAGCCATTTACCCGTTCGCATGTTTGCATGTTTCGATAAATAAAGTGCCATGATCGTTGCTCCCACTGCAGGTGCTGCACGCAGTAGCCCTAAACCTTTGGGGCCAACAAATAAAATTTCACTAGCAAAAATCGGTAGTAATGCTGTGACCCCGCCAAATAAAACTGAAATCATATCTAGTGATAGGGCCGGAAATAAAATTGGATGTTTAAACACAAATCTTATTCCTGATAAAAATTCATCTTTAATATTAGCATGGTGATTATGTAATTCTGGTGCCGGAATATCTTTATCAATCGAAAACATCACAAAAATTCCAGCTAACAACAGCAAACAAACAATGCTCGAAGAGACGATTGCCCCAAGAAAGCCAAAAATGATTCCACCAAAAGCAGGTCCTGCGATACGTGCGATTTGCATAGCTGAACTGGATTGTGCTGTGGCCTGCATGAGCTGGCTACGTTCAACTAATCTAGGAACAGTGGCAAAAATAGCCGGCTGAGAAAATGATCTGGCAAGACCTGTTAAAAAAGCTGCTGAATATAAAAGTCCGACTTGAACACTTAGAGAAAAATCTAATGAAAATATGTGTTCAGCTAAAACCACAACGCCCGATAAAAAACTGACATACATTACACGACGATAAACAACTAACGGCCTAGAACGATCAACTAAGTAGCCAGCATATAGTGCTAAACCAATTGCAGGAACAGCTTCGGCTAAACCGATAAAACCTAAATACAATGGATCTTTTAATAGATCATAAATTCGCCAGCCTAAAACAACAGCCTGCATTTGTACGGCAAAAGTAAAAAGAAATCGGGCTGTTAATAATTTTCTAAAATTTATAGGCATATTAGATAAACCACATAGAAATGCATTGCTGCTGCGATAATTGTGAAAGCGTGAAATAATTCATGATAGCTAAAAAAAGTTGGACTCAGTTTTGGTTTTCTTAAAGCGTAAAATACAGCACCGACTGTGTATAAAATCCCGCCGGCTAAAATGAGCGTAACTTTTTCAGTACCTAAGTATTTATTAAATTCTCTGATATAGGGTAAACCTGACCAACCCATGATCACATAAAGTAACGCGGTTAAGGGCTTGGGTGCTGACACCCAGAACACTGATTTTAAAACACCTAAAATAGCTATCGTCCAGACTAAAATTAATAACTGACGACTATCTAGTTCAGAAAGAGCAAATAAACACACCGGAGTAAATGTGCCTGCTATGAGCAGGAAAATAGCCGAATGATCTAAGCGTTTCATAATGGCTCGTGGTTTAGTTTCCCAAAAAACAAGATGATACAAAGCGCTAATTCCAAACATCGAAAGAACACCGACTGAATAAATAATGCTGGCAATAAGACCAATCTGAGTTTCAGTTTTTCCAATTAAAAGCCCGCAAGCTAATGTAGAAATAAAAAAGGCCGCTTGGTGTAAGCGACCTCTTAATCGTGGACGTTTTAAAAAATCTTCTAGTGCCATAGTTAATCAGCCTTTTAAAATCTTATTATGTAATTCGACTGTTAGTGTTTCAATTCTTTGACTTAATAACTGTGTAGTTTCTGTCAACTTTGTATTCTGTTTAATTAATTCAATGATTTGACTGCTTTGTTCTACTGCAAGTTGTTCTCTAAATTCACTGGCTTTTGCAATAAATTCTCTGTGCTTAGAATCTGCTTCTGCATGCATTTTGTCACGATCTGATTGTCTTGTTTGCGCTAATAATATCAATGGTGCGGCATAGGCCGCCTGTAAACTAAATGCTAAGTTTAATAAAATAAATGGATAAATATCAAATTTAAAGATTCCAGCTGTGTTTAAAATAATCCAAATAAAAACCACTACCGTTTGGGTAATTAAAAATGTCGGTGTTCCAAAGAATCTGGCAAAAGCTTCTGCTTTAAGCGAAAACCAATCGTTTCCAAATGTTGAATGCAGATGAGCATGAGGTTTGTGAAATCTAAAATAATTTTGCTCAAGATCTGTTACGGGCTGTTTGCTTATTTTGTTATCCATTTGTTTACTCTATCCCCTTAAGAGATAAAGTAAACAAATATCAAACTATTTAACTAGCTATTTTACTTCATAGCGGTCAAGCATCATGACTTTATTCCATGCGCTTGCAAAATCGTTCACGAATTTTTGTTTTCCATCTTCAGCTGAATAAATTTCTGCTATAGACCGTAATTCTGAATGCGAACCAAAAATAAGATCAACAGGTGTTGCCGTCCATTTTACTGTACCCGTTTTGCGATCTACGCCTTCATAAACACCTTCAGTCGCAGATTTTTTCCATTGTGTCGACATATCTAGTAAGTTCACAAAGAAATCATTACTTAATGTTCCAGGACGATTAGTTAAGATCCCGTGTTTAGATTCGTTCGCGTTAGCATTTAGTGTGCGTAATCCACCGACTAGAACTGTCATTTCAGGAACTGTTAATGTTAACATGTTAGCACGGTCTACTAACATTTCTGTCGGTGATAAATAATTGCCTTCACCGTAGTAATTACGGAATGCATCAGCTTTTGGCTCAAGAACAGCAAATGAACTTGCATCAGTTTGTTCTTGTGAAGCATCTGTGCGACCTGCTTTGAAAGGAACTTTTACATTATAGCCAGCTTCTTTAGCTGCTTTTTCAACAGCTGCAACACCACCTAATACGATTGTATCAGCTAAAGAAACTTTCATTCCACCAGTTAGAGTTTTGTTAAAATCTTTTTGGATTTTTTCTAATTTCGAAAGCACTTGTGTTAATTCTTGTGGATTATTCACAGCCCAATCTTTTTGTGGAACTAAACGAACACGTGCGCCGTTTGCACCACCACGGTAATCAGTTCTGCGGTAAGAACCTGCTGAAGCCCATGCAGTACGAACTAATTCAGAAACAGTTAAGCCAGAATTTAAAATTTTATTTTTTAATGAAGCAATTTGAGAAGCGCCGATTAAAGAATGATTAACTGCAGGAACTGGATCTTGCCAAATTAAAACTTCTTTAGGTGCTTCTTTACCAATGTAACGTGCTTGTGGACCCATGTCTCTGTGAGTTAATTTAAACCAAGCTTTCGCAAAAGCTAATTCAAATTCAGCAGGATTATCTAAGAAACGTTTAGAAACTTTTCTGTACTCAGGATCTTCTTTTAAAGCAATATCAGTCGTAAACATAATTGGTGCATGTTTTTTATTTTTGTCATGCGCATCTGGAACTGTATTAGCTGCTTGTCCGTTTTTAGGAATCCACTGAATAGCGCCAGCAGGGCTTTTTGTTTTTTCCCAATCAAATGCAAATAAATTTGTTAAGTACATGTGAGTCCATTGTGCAGGGCTTGCTGTCCAAGCACCTTCTAGACCGCTTGTGATTGTGTCGCCAGCTTTACCAGCTCCACATTTATTTTTCCAACCAAAACCTTGTTCTTCAATACCTGCAGCTGCTGGTTCAACATCAACACATTTTTCAGGTTTTGCTTTACCATGAGCTTTACCAAAAGTATGCCCACCAGCAATAAGCGCTACAGTTTCTTCGTCATTCATCGCCATGCGGCCAAATGTTTCACGAATATCTTTTGCAGCTAATAATGGATCCGGGTTCCCGTTTGGTCCTTCAGGATTTACGTAAATTAAACCCATTTGCACTGCTGCAGTTGGTCCTTTTAATTTTCGTTCACCTTTTTGGTAACGTTCACTTTCTAACATTTTTTTCTCTGAACCCCAGTAAACTAAATCCGCTTCCCAGTCATCAGTACGACCACCAGCAAAACCGAAAGTTTTAAAACCCATTGATTCTAAAGCCACGTTTCCAGTTAAAACCATTAAATCAGCCCATGAAAGTGCGTTTCCATATTTCTGTTTAATTGGTAATAACAATCTACGAGCTTTATCTAAGTTGGCATTATCTGGCCAACTATTTAAAGGTTCAAAACGTTGTTGACCGCCAGCTGCTCCGCCACGGCCGTCAGAAACACGGTATGTTCCAGCACTGTGCCAAGCCATACGAATAAAAAATGGTCCGTATGTTCCGTAATCAGCAGGCCACCAGTCCTGTTGTGTTTTCATTATTTTTTCGATGTCTTTTTTTACAACTTTTAGATCTAGTTTTTTAAATTCTTTTGCGTAGTCAAAGTTTTTACCTAGGGGACTTGATTCAACAGCATGTTGACGTAACGGAGCTAAGTCTAATCTTTCTGGCCACCAGAATTGATTCGAAACATTTGAACGGTCTGCAGCTTCACTAGCAGGTCCACGATTTTCTTTTTTATACTCTTCTTTAGCATACGCAATTTGCGATAATACCAGAGTCATTGCTATGACTTTTTTAATATTTTTTCTGAACATAAATTCTCCTTATGTTAAGTAGTTTGTTTATTTTTTAATTAAATAATTTAATACGTTAAATATTTACTCATTGATGTGTGCAGGTTGACAACCGTTTGCTTGTGACATTTTTAACATCATAGATATAATCTATAATGTGCCGCGCATCATTGTCACATACCACAGCCTTTGGTTTAGATATGATTGCTATATGGGCAAACCGCTGATTGAACTGAGCACTATTCTAAGTATAAAATAAACCATGACCAAAATATTTATCGACGCTGATGGCTGCCCTGTTAAAGATGAAACCTACAAAGTAGCTGAGCGCTATCAATTAAAAGTTATCATCGTGGCTAACAAAGCTTTAACTATTCCGTTAAATCCCCTATTAGAAATGAAAGTTGTCAGCGGTAACTTTGATGCAGCTGATGATTGGATCGTTGAAAACTGTAACAACGGTGATATCGTCATTACTGCTGACATATTATTAGCCGAACGCTGTGTAAAAAAATTAGCCAGGGTTTTAGGTCATAAAGGTGATGAATTTACGGAAGATAACATTGGATCTGCTGTAGCAAGTCGTGAGTTAATGCAGAATCTACGGCATATGGGTGAAGTTAAAGGCGGACCAGCCCCTATGGATAAAAAAGCAAAATCCAATTTTTTGGGAACACTGGATCGAATTATTCAATCGTTAAAAAAGGATAAAAAATTTTAGATCATGTATAAACTTCGGGATTACCAACAACAAGCTGTTGAAAGTACGATTCGTTTTTTTAGAAAAAAACGTGATCCCGCTGTGATTGTTCTTCCGACAGGCGCTGGTAAAAGTTTAGTCATTGCAGAGTTGGCTAGAATCGCTAAGGGCCGTGTTCTTGTTTTAGCCCACGTCAAAGAACTGGTTGAACAAAATTATGAAAAATATCAAAGCTATGGTTTATCAGCTGGAATATTTTCAGCCAGTCTTGGAAAAAAAGATTACGAACAAAAAGCAATTTTTGGCAGTGTACAATCAGTTGCGCGGGCAACGGACGATTTTTTTAATGATTTTTCATTATTAGTTATCGACGAGTGTCACCGCGTTGCTGAAGAAGGATCAACCCAGTATCAAGACGTAATTAAAAAGCTACGTGATCGCAACCCCGAACTTTGTATTTTAGGTCTTACTGCTACGCCATACCGATTAGGGTTAGGTTGGATTTATGAATATTCACAAGCAGGAGAAATAAAAACTGATCAGAAAAGATTTTTTAAACAGTGTGTTTATGAATTGCCACTGTCATATATGATAAAAAATAGATATTTAACAAATCCAGTCAAAGTTGATATTCCTGTGACCTGTTATGATTTTTCAGAATTATTAGAAAAAGATAGACATTTTACCACAAGCGAAATCGAAGAAATTCTAAAAAGCCAAAAAAGACTTACACCGTTTATTATTAATAATATTATCGATATCACTGAAAAGTTTAATCGTCAGGGCGTGATGATTTTTAGTAGTTCAGTAAAGCATGCTGAAGAAATAATGACCTATTTGCCAAAAAATGATTCACGTATTGTCATTGGTGATACGGAAATGACAGAACGAAATGAAATTGTTGAGGACTTCAAAAAGAAAAAATTTAAATATTTAGTGAATGTATCTGTTTTAACGACAGGATTTGATGCGCCCCATGTTGATGTGATCGCTATCTTACGACCGACAGAATCAAATAGTTTATACCAACAAATTATTGGTCGTGGCCTGAGATTGTCACCAGGAAAAAAAGATTGTTTCGTTTTAGATTACGCAGGTATGGGTCATGATATTTTTAGACCTGAAATCAGCGACAAACGCCCGGCTAAGGACACAGTCCCGGTGGTAGTTCCTTGTCCGATGTGTCACTTCGACAATAATTTCTGGGGCAGATCTGACGATGACGGTATCGTTTATGAACACTACGGTCGAAAATGCAAAGGTGCTATTCAAGACAACAACACATTAGAAATCATACCCTGCGGGTACCGTTTCAGAGCAAAAATTTGCCATAGCTGTGGATCTGAAAATGACATTACAGCCAAATCCTGTGAAAAATGTGATGCTGTCCTTATAGACGCTGATGCAAAACTAAAACAAGCTAAGCTATCTAAAAATTTTCATGTGTTAACACCTGATCGAATTACTTTTGAAGAACGTACAGATAAAAATTCGAATACTTATCTTGAAATCAGGTATTATGATTTTGATTCTCAATACGTTAGCGAAGCTCATTTTTTTAATAATGTTTCAGCCATTAAAAAATTTAATATTAATTTTTTAAGGTCTCATTTAAGACGTCCAGAACTGGCCGTTGAATTACAAACACCGGCAGATGTAATCAGGTTTCAAAAGCTGTACAGATTGCCATCATTTGTGATCGCCAGAAAACAAGATAAGTTCTGGAAGATCACTGAAAAAGTTTTTGCTGAAGAGTTATAAAATCAAGCCAGAATAAGTTCTGTATCTGTGCTTTTAGAATTAAATTTTTGATAAATAGTCACACCTAAACAGCCCATAAAAAAATATGAACCTAAAAAGGATCCAGTGATCATGCCTTTGGGCCCAAGCAATGAACCAATCGCTCCGCCTAAAGGGCCGTATTCTAAATTTAATCTTTTAAATGATTTTTTAACTAATTTAAGTTTTTTAGTGATCCGTAAGTTTCGACTGGATTTATCCATCGCTGGCACAGTTAGATCGGCATCAAACATTTGTAAATTCATGATAAAATAATCTAAATCGTCTTCAAAATTATCAGATTTAACATAATCAGTAAAAGCCGCTATTTTTTTGCCTACATAATTATTTTTAAGCTTCATCTAATAATCCCATCGTTAATTTTGCACACTGTTTGATTTTCTTGTTAAAAACTCAGATAAGAACAATGCAAGTATAGTATACGTTAAAAACAAATAAAAACCAGGCTGAAGCGAAGTTCCATTAGTTGTGAGTAGCACAATTTCGCTGTCAGCCGAATGAAGTTTATCGAATTGGCTAGCGATTAAACCATTAAATCCAATATAAGCCATAAAGATAGCAATAATCATGACATCAGTCATAGACCATTTACCAGATTTAAGAACAAAAAATTGAATCCATTTATTTTCACGAGCTTTCCAGTGGTTGTAATAATATAAAACTGATGAAATTAATTTCGTCACAGGAAAGGCTACGCTAAATAACACCATCAACAAGCCAACTATTTTCATTTGAAAATCGCGATGAGTAATCATGATCCAAAAAACGTCTAGAACACTTTTTGTTTGAAAATACAAAATCTGATCTAAAAACTGAACGGCGTGATCAAACAGAAGAAAACTCATTTCTGATATTTTAGCCTCTAAATCAATCATTGGAACCGTAACGCCACTAATCAACAAAATAAATAGCACTAAAACTAAAATGATATATTGTGCGCTGGGTAAAGCTTCACTGAAACCAGCAAAAACAAATAAAGCTGTAGCAAGAAAAATTAAAATCCAAGTTAGATTAAAGATTTTATTCTGTGCTGCTAAAATATTTTCATTCAGTTTGATTTTTGCAGAAGCCATGTCTGTAGCACCTGAGCGACGAACGATATCATTAATTAATGTCATATCTTGTATTTGAAAAGTGTTATCAAAATAAGTATCAACTTTACCTTGCAGTAAGCCTTTTAAATTCTGTTTTGCCTTAGGTTTCTGAAGCATTTTAATAATTTCATCAGCGTATTTAGGAATACCTTCTTTAATATCACCCACATCAACAAAAGTATTAATAAAGGCCTGTTTAAATTTTCCCTTAACAGTGGTTTTATTTTTTTCTTTTATTTTTTTATTTACGCCATCGATTAACTGATTCAGTTGCGCTTCGATCATGGGCTTAATTTGTTTTTCGTTGCCCTTTAAGTCTAGACCACTGATTTCTGAATTAATAATTTCAGAAAGTTGTTCTTTCCACTGGTTAATACTGAACAGACCATACTTGATGTTATTGATATCACCGTAATCCTGTTTTCTGAGCTGATTGTCTTTTGATAAAGAAATGATTTGTTGACCTAGAGCAGCAGCGACGACTAGGACCACAACATAAACAATGATTCTGAATTTTTTCATTATTTAAATATACATAAGCCTTTGTATTTTTGCAATTGAACACGAACGTTTAAAAATCTTAGCTCTAAACTTACTTATTTAGAGCTAAGATTATGTGAAACTATTCTTTTAAATAAGCATCTCTTGAATCTTCATGATCACGGTTCGGATCATACTGCTCTGGATTTTGTTCTGAGTCCTTACTAGGACGTTTTGATCGAGTTTGTCCTGGATATGCTGCAGAATCACTTTCCATTCGGTCAGCATCAGCATGCTTATCAGTTTGCATTTTAAATTCAGATTCAGATTCAGAATCATAACCAGAATCTTTATCTGATTTTGTTCGATCTGGATTTTCACCTTGTCTGTAGCTAGAGTTTTTACCCGCTTGTTGCGATTTGTTTTTGCTCTGACTATCAGCGCTGCTGCCTGTATTTTTTTCTGTTTTTGATTCCATAATGTCTCCTTAGTTAGTTGTTGTTTCTCCACTTATTATAAAATAAACTGCAAGTCGCTAACATCCCTGCGCACAAAACATGAAATGCAAAATCTTAGCCGACAAACATTTTGATCTGTAATCTATTAAAACGCACACACAGCAAGAATTTATTTTCTACGTTCATAAAGCTATCTTGCGCGAGGAGAAAATCCTCGTTGTTGTTTAGCACTCTTCTCAGATGATTTAACTTCGTTCTCTATATTATCTATTTATGGCCTTTTTATTGCTAACTTTTATTTGAAACTATTTCGTCATCAATTAAAAAAATAATAACAAAGGTGAGTTTATGAAAAAAATATTAAGTCATTTGAATTTTGTGATAGGTCTATTTGCGTTGACTGGATCCATTGCATTGGCAAAACCAGCAAACCCAGATTCTGATATGAAAAGAGTTTTAACCGAAATGACATCCAAAGGTGGTAAACCCATTGAAAGTTTATCTGCAGCAGATGCACGAAATCAACCAACCCCCGCTGATGCTGTTAAGTCAATAATGTCAAATCAGAATAAAATTGATAAAAGCAAATTATCTGAAGTTCTAGAAATTGAAATCCAGGGAGCCGATGGAAAAATACCAGCCCGTCTATATATACCTTTCGGTAAACAACC
>JAYTPA010000065.1:0-11202 GCA_043747495.1 Bdellovibrio sp. | reverse complement strand
GTTACTTTTACGCCTTCAGCAGTTTTATTTTTTTCAAGATATTCAGCTGATTTATTTTTATTTTTTTCGCCTTCTTCTTGTTGTTTTTTCATCGCCATTTCTTGTAATTTCATCATGGCTTTTTGGATTTCATCTTCTTTAAGTTCAGATTTACCAGCAATAGCATCTGTTAAAGATGCCGCTAAAGTTTTAGGATCGATATCAATATTTTGCGCTTTTAAATTACGCCCAATTTGTTGACCAATTGCATAGCTTGCTTGGCCTTTGTCTGATTTAAGATCTGGTTTGTTACAACCAACTAGCATTACAACTGCCGCTGCTGCTAATAAAATATTTTTCTTCATGAATTCTCCGTTTCGTTTGGTGTTCGTTTTTGTTTAAATCATCAGAGCTTCAATCATTGAAACTCTTCGTTTTATAAAATAAACTTGTTTTCAGTCTTAAATCATGATCGAATTCCCTGAGATTTCAAACAGATAACATGGCGCACATAACACTTTATTTTCTTGCAGTATTTTCTCTATCGACGGCCCCTAATTGGGCTAAACTCAGCGCTATGCCTGCTGAAATCATGGGATTTTGGCGGCTTTTTTTTGCATTTGCGATTCTGGCTTTGTTTGTTGTCATCAAAAAACACAAATTCACTGCTCTAAAAGACAAAAATATTAAATGGGCTATCACATCGGCCTTCTTTTTCTTTCTTCATCTGTGGTCCTATAAATACGCTGCTAAAAATACTTTAGTCGCTAATATGATGATTTTATTTGCCAGTAATCCTATTTGGGCTTCACTTGGAGGTTATCTTTTTTTTAAAGAAAAGCTAAGTTTGCGCATCGTCGGTTCTTACTTTATGGCTCTAGCCGGAATTATTTTGCTGTTTTCGGACTCTTTTGCGGTCTCTGACGAGCAAAATTTTGGAAATATGATTGCTTTATGTTCTGCCTTTTTCTATGCGGCCTATATGCTGACTAGCAAACAAGCTAGGCAAACTATGGACAACACTAACTACGCCTGTGTTCAGTATTCAGTGACTGCTGTTTGTTTTTTAATCTTAAGTTTAATCACCGGGTCTCATTTTATAAACCACGGAACTGTGTCTTGGGTCGCCCTAGCGGGCGTTGTTTTGATTTCAACCCTCATTGGCCACTTAAGCTTCACTTACTTAGTTAAACACATGAATATTAGTCTTATGACCTGCGGGAAGCTGATCGAACCAGTTATTGCATCAGTCATTGCCTATCTTGTTTTCAGCGAAAAAATTGGTCAAAATGCAGCCTTATCTTTTAGTTTGATTGCCTTTTCTGTAGCCAATCTTTTTTGGCCTCAGATAAAAGCGTATTTTAAAGCCTCATTTATCCAAAAGTAAGCACCATGGCATGAAACTAAAAAAACATTTACATCAGCTTTGAACAGGCACAGGATGTCTTTATTCATATTATAAGGCCCAAATGTCTTGGGTCGCAAAAAAACAAAGGGAGTTCTCATGAAACTATTAACAATCATTGCTGCTTTAGCGTTAACTATGTCTGCACAAGCTGACAACCACGCAACAACTGCAACAACAACAACAACTGAAACAACGACAACTGCTCCAGTTGAAGCTGCAAAAACTGCAACTAAAAAAGTTGTTAAAAAAGTTAAAACAACAACTACTGAAGTAAAAGCTGAAGCAAAAGCTGCTGCAACTGATGTCAAAGCTGCTGTTGAAACTAAAAAAGATGAAACTAAAAAAACTCACTAGTTTTTAAAAGTTTTAACTTTGACGAAAAGCTAATGGCTCAAACCATTAGCTTTTTTTATTTGATGAATAACAGCTAAAAATTTCCAATCAGCATAAAGCAGATCATCGTAATAATCGTGGGCGGTAGTGCCGCAATAAATAATTTTAAAGAATTGAGCGCCCCGTTTTTAAATTTAGGACCCAATATTGAAAAACCAGCAGGGTTTGGCGCGTTGGCCAAAATCGTTAATCCACCGCCACTGATGGCCCCTGAAACCATAGCCCACTTCGAAGTTTCACTTAAACCTTCAACTTGTGATCCTAAAAAAGTTAAAGCCGCATTATCAGTCACAGCTGTTAACGCTGTTGAAACAAAATACAAAGTTGTATCTTGAATTGAAGTTAGAATCGGTGTTAACCACCATTTTTGAAGAGATCCAAAAACAATAAGCCCCGCTAAGAAAAATGCGACTAAAAACCCTTCTTTAAATTTTAACCCGTCTTGGTATTTTTTTGTGACTGTCGTAAGCCCAATAAATATTAAAAATAAACCCATAAAAACTTTTTCATAATGAGAACTTAAAACGACTAAAGTTAAAAAAAGCACATGACTAGCTGTCACCCAATGAGGTATCGAATACTGATCATTTTTTAATGGCAGCAAACCCTTTTTGATTTTTTCTTTAAATAAAAATACAAATAAAATCACATTCGTTAACACAGCACAAATAACGGCTTCACCTAAATTAATAAAAACATCTTTTAATCCCCAGCCAAATTTTTCAGCCACAATCAAAATCGGTGGCGCAGCAAAGTGCGTAAGCCCTCCACCAATAGATACATTCACAAATAACAAGGCTAAAATAGGGTAAAGTAATTGTTCATCTTCAGTATTAATCATTCGATAAATTAATAAAGCTAGTATTGTGATGGCTGCAGGTTCAGTGATCAGAGAACCCATCAATGGCCCAATTCCTAATAAAACAAAAACTTGAATTAATTTTTCATCAATAGGAATAATTTTATTAAGGACTTTACAGAGTGATAATAAAAACTGTCTTGCAAGGCTGACGATGGGCCTAGTTGAGGCTAAAATCATAATGCAAAATACAAAAAGTGGTTCAGTCATTTGCAAAGATTGTTGATAATTAATAACGGCTGTAGGCCCTTCGATTAAAAACCAAGTCGCTAAAAAAACAAAAGCCCAGAAACCAAAAACGACTTCAACTTCAGCTAGTAAATGAAAAAATGATTCCCTGGCTGAGCTTTCTGGATATTTTTTTGATAATCTAGCAAAAAATGGCGCAATGAAACTGTGTATTAAAGCCAAACCTAAAAAAATTGTCGATATCACTTCTATTCTCATTACAGTTCCATTTCTTTTAATGGGATAAATTTATTGGCAAAGATTTTTGTGCTTTTGTATATATTGATTTTGCTGATCGATAACTTCTTGCGAAACATCGAAAATTGATTCGTCACAGTGGTTTTCGTTAATTAATTGTTCAATACGAATTTTCTCAAGAGGCGTGAATGACAGTTTCCATACATATTTTATTTCTAGCCAGTTTCGCAGGTACTGACAAGTATAGCCCGCATTAGGCGGAATATATTCACGAGGGCTGCGATCCCCTTTTCTTTCATTTTCATGGCCACTGACTGGCAATAAATGAAATGTGTTACCCAAAAAATTAGCGTATAAACATCGTTTTAAATAATCCCAACCATGAGCCCCTGTCATATAAGCATTTTTAAGTGCGACCACATGATCGATCTGAATTTCACTGGCTTTGTAATAATTTAAATCAGTGTAGGGATCATCCCAATCACCGGTCACAATTGAACACTTACTGTTTGTATCAACTGGGCCTTTTGAGTCGCGTGCTAGCACTAAAGCACGCGTGTTCATACAATTATCTTTAATAGGGTTAATCCATCCGCCAAAGTGTTTTTTGCGATCATACTTAACTATTGGTAATGGAAATTTTTGGTTTACTTTTTTAAACTGACTTAATTTGATTGTGTTGTTAGCCGTGCTGTTGATTGAATCGATGACGTAATATTCATCATACTTAAAATCTTCTTCTGCCAGCTGTAAAAGATCAAAGCCACCAGAAGAATTTGCAAATGCGATTTGAGTCGTCGTAATAACAATTAAAAATTGAATAATACTCAAAGACTTAAATAGGCGCTTCATCATAAAAGCATTCACAAAAAACCCCTTCCTTGAAGTTTTTAAGATCCTGTATTAGATTAAACCCAATTCATGAACCAGACGCAACAACATAAAAAAACTGATAAATATAAGCCCTTATTCTGCGATGTTAATTTTTATGTTGAACATCAAAAAAGTTTTGGTGATTTTCAAAAATGTATCGAATCTTTTGATACTCCAGTTCGATTTGCTTTATGGTGTTTGTTCTTGTGTATGTTAAGACGACCCACGGATTGGTTCAATGGTTGCCGTGTAAACCATTATGTAAATAAATCAAATACTTGCGATATTAGTATCAAGCGCTTTTTTCAAATGTTTCCAACCCTTGTTTGGCCTCCAAAATTACAAAATGATATCCATTTAATTGACTTCGCGAGTAGTGTTCGTATTAAAGCCATCCCGGATTGCATCCATGAATCAATCATTCAGGTTTTAAACGGTAATTACCCGATCCGATTTTTAGATACGGAACCAACTGCTAAAGAACTGCTCAAGATCCAATGTTTTGGTGAAAGAGTGATCACGTTTAATTCTGATTATAAAACTTGGCCACATCTTAAATACGGCGAGCGTGATGTTCTCAGTTTTTGGTTACATGACCTTATTCATGCCGAACATTTTTTTCATCAACCTGAGTTGATGACCATGCAAATCGGATTTTATCGTTACGTGAATAATTCTTTGAAGACTAAAATTTTTGATCAGGATTTTAAAGCATCACAGGATTTTAAAAATGCCTTTGATTATTTAATATCTGATATGAATTCACATCCGCTACACTTACTAAAAACTTATCGAGCCTTAATTGATATTCACTTTGAACAGAAATGGGATTTAGTCTTAAACACAAATATATTTTGTGATAGTTTGACAAGGTTAAATCAAAATAATTTTACAAATAATGATTGCGACATGGCGCTTCACTATCTAAAAGGTCTGGGTGCGCAGAGCCATTACGAAAGTTAATAGAGCATTTTTTCTGTTTTTGCTAAATTCAAAATATGGAAAAAACAGAAAACTCTAATACACAAACAACATCAATTCCTGAACAAGAAAAATCAAGTGCACAGCTACCTCTTAAAAAACGTAAAAACAAAAACCGTAAATTGGCAGGCTGGTAAATTTAGTTTTTCTTATGCAGGTTTATTTTTCGGATCATTACACTTTACCGTTGCCAGAAGAACACCGCTTTCCGATGACGAAGTACCGTATGCTTCGGGATTACTTGATCTCAAATAAAATTATTACCGAACAACAGCTTCACGAAAGCCCGCTTGCCACTGAAGACTTGTTAAGGTTAGCCCACACAGACCAATATATTACTTCTATGAAAACCGGTGACATCGATTTACAAATCATCAAGCGAATTGGTTTTCCCTGGAGCCTTGAACTTTACCAACGAAGTTGCGCCACTGTGGGTGGAGCACTTCAATCAGCAAAATCTGCACTTAAAAATCAAATCGCTGGCAACTTAGCTGGGGGTACACACCACGCCCACGCCGATCGTGGTGAAGGTTATTGTGTTTTTAACGACATCGCCGTTGCAGCTAGATACTTGATTAAAAATAAGCTAACCGAAAAAATTGCGATCATTGATTTGGATGTTCATCAAGGAAACGGAAATTCAAGCATTTTGAAAAATGATCCTGAAATTTTTATTTTTAGTATGCACGGAGAAAAAAATTATCCGTTTATAAAAGTGCCATCTCATTTAGATATCGCTTTACCAACCGGTGCCGATGATGATTTGTTTTTAGCAAATCTACAAATAGGTTTAGATGAAGTGAAAAAAATTAATCCCACTTTTATTTTTTACCAAATGGGCGTCGACCCGTTGAAAGAAGATAAATTGGGATTAATGAATTTAACCTTCGAGGGCCTAAAAAAACGGGATGAAATGGTCTTATCCTACGCGAAAGATCATCAAATTCCGATATCTTTGGCCTTGGGTGGTGGATACGCTGTGCCGATTGAACTTAGTGTAGAAGCTTACGCAAATACTTATCGAGTTGCGAAAAAGATATTTGGGTAACTTTCAATGCTTTGGCACAATAATCTCGAGTGAGTAATTTTCCTTAGCTTTTTCTGCTCTCGTTCGCTGATTTCATTGACGATATTCATTAACTCTTTTGAAAGTGGCTTTCGACGAGTTTCACTTAGTTTTTTTGTGATCTTGCGACCAGCACCTTTTAGTCCGATTTTAGGCTGTTGTTCTGTCATGATAACTCCTATTTTAAATTAGTTTACCATGGTTTTTTGTTTTACAACCCTTTGATATTTCTCATATTTTTTTAATATTTAGATTTGTGTTAAATCTCTATTGCTGACTTCATAATAGACAGTAAAAATACATCTGTTTTAATTTCTTCAGAGGTCGCTACTGTTATATCTATTCTTTGTTCAGCCAAAGTTTCAAATATTTTTAAACGAACAGCAGATTTCTTGTCGACAGCAAAAGTTTTTCTTTCAGCTGGGACAACTAATAACAAGTCGATGTCCCCCCCTTTTTTTTGAATATCTGTTCTGCTGCCGAATAAATATAAACTAAATGAGAAATCACCAAACACAGTTCGAAAAGCTGATTTAATAACAGAGATTTCTTTAGAGCTAAGTCTCATGATTAATTTTTTGAACTAATGCTAAAAGTAAAGGGGTGAACTTGCGAAATTTTTCAAATATCTTTTCCAAATCCTGATCGCTGTATTCATGAACTGTTGCATTTCTCAGTTCACGAATTTCCATCCAAGTTTGTACGCTGTCGATTAATCCTAGTTTTTCAGCTCGATTAAGTTGATCAACAAACCCACCATCAAACGCAGGATCATCTTTAAGAACATAAGCTTTTACATATTTACTTAAAAAAATATCAGAAGTTCTAGCAAATCTAGATGCAAAACCATCCCAAGCTTCTAATTCAGAATCAGACATCTGACTTGGATTTAATGGCATACTTAGAGTTCTTTTGTAGCTGTAGTCTAAATATTTAAGAGATTTTACAATTTTAGTATAATAAAGGCCTGCAAGATTCGTATTTTTGTTCACAGCGAGTCTCCGGTAAAATTCTTTTAGAGAATCTGTTTTTGAAAAAATGGTAGTGAGAACGTGACTTGAACACGTGACCTACGGATTATGATTCCGTTGCTCTAACCAACTGAGCTACCCCACCACTGCGATATCCTAAAAGTGTTATAGTTTTAAAGGGTCAGAGCGCTTCTTGTCAAATATGAATAGTGCTTAAATAGTGATCATGGTGGGTTTGCAAACATTATATCACCTAAAAGCCTTTAAGATGTCAGCTTGCTCCAATGGCAACTTAACCAGAGACATGTACAAATCACCACGGTCGGCTTGCCCTAGATTTCTGTAGATTTTTTCTAACAATAAATAATGTTCGGGCTTCTGTGAACCCATTCTTAAAATGCGCTGGGCATATTCAAGTGCCAAAGGCCAATTTTTCTTCTCTGCGTAAACTTCCGAAAAGGCCTGATAAACTAATGCACTTGAACGAATTTTTTCTTCTTCTTGTAACAAAATTAAGGCTTCATCAAGATTTTCTTTAGACGCTTTTCGAAGAAGAATTTTGACTAAATCTATTCGATGTCCGTAAGAATTATTTTTTAAATCATTACGCGCAAGGCTTTCAGCAATTTTATAGATGTTATTTGCCGATTCAGTATTACCGAAAGCCGTCTCTAGATTGGCACTGTGGATCAAGTAGGCTAATTCTTTTGTTAATGAAAATGCTTTTTCAAAATAAGTTTTTGCTTTTTTGTAATCACCATTAACAGCGGCTATTTGACCCAATAAATCTAAAGCTAATGCGTAATCTTCTGATATGACTAAGGCTTGATTTAATAAATAATCAGCTTCCTTAAGACGACCGACAGAAATAAAATGTCTGGCTAAAATACATCTGACCCAAGCTGAGTCAGATTGCTCACCTAAATCTTCAAGTTTTATAGCACGCTTTAAATCAAAAATACCTTCATCGATTCGTCCGGATTCAATCAGAACTAAACCTCTAGCTGAAAGAGATTTTGTCTTCGGATATTTTTGCACATATATATCAGCCCAAGCTTGCGCTTTAATCATCAGACCCAAACTTAAATTTGAATAAATAATAACTTGATACGCATCATAGGTTTCTGAACGCCCATTTAATGCTGACGTAGCTAGAAGTATGGCTTCTTCAAAGCGATGCTGGCTTTCGAAAATTTTAGCTTTTAAAATTGTAGCTGTATTGTTTTGTTGCGGCTGAATTTGAAGAGACTTATTTAGGACTTTCAGAGATCTCTCTATATATAATGTATTATTCGTGCTTCCAAATTTGGTAAAAAGCAATTCTGCTAAGTCATTTAAATCTTGAACATTCGAATTTTCAGATAAAAACTTTTCCAAGTCTTCTGAGTCTGAAATCTTTTGCATTTTATCTGTTTCATTAGTTACATTAGGCAGATTATATTTATAGTTTGTAAAACCGTTTTTATTTTTTTGTATCAAATAAAAACTGATGCCCCAAATTAGTACGACAAAAATAATGACGTTAAAAATAACTTTAAACGATTTCTGATTACCTGGACGTTCGTATTTCATACACAATCCTTTATTTTTCTTTTTGGACTTGAATCCAGAACAATTCATATATATTGTATAATACTAAGTTGCATAATACTAAATATAATACAACCAACACAAAAGTCCACACCAACGTGTGGCAAGGAGAAAAAATGAGACTTTTTAATTTCGGGACGAAAAACAAAGTTATGCTAACTGTAGGTCTAGCGGCCATCAGTTTAATCACAACGTTAGCTGTCGTAGCATCAGATCACGATGATGGTGAATCAGACGCTAAAAGCAGAAACGTCAGCTTGACTGATCTATATGCTTTTCGTGAGGATAAAGAAGTTGCCGGTGGCAGCAACCAACATTTAGTGTTTTTAATCAATACAAACCCAAGATCTTTACCACAACAGCAGTACTATTTTAGTACACAAGCTTACTATGACTTACACGTATCAAGATCTGGTACATCTAAAGATGTAGCTGCTACAACTAATGATGATGTCATTTTGAGATTTCAATTCGGAGCTCCAGATGGAAGCAACCAGCAAGCAATAACTGTAACTTCAATAGTTGATGGTGTTCCAACAGTGATCTCATCTAAAGATGGTGGTGGATCAATTTTAACAACAGCATTTTCTGGTGCTGGTACCCCAGTTAATTCAGACATTACTATCGGAGCACATACTTTAAAAGTATTTGCAGGACTTAGAAAAGATCCTTTTTTCTTTGATGTGACTGCATTTTTTAAATTTAGAGCGGCGGCTGCTGCAACAAACGGCGCAGTTCCTGTAGCTGGCTTCGCAGCCTTTCCAACGTATACCCCAGATGGTCAAACGGCTTCAGATTTTACACAAAGCTATAATGTGAACACAATAGCAGTCAGAGTTCCTATCGCATTTTTGCAAAAAAATTCTGATACTGTTTTTGATACTTGGACAACAATATCTTTACCTCAATAATTTTAACTATAACGGAGAATATAATTATGAAAAACAAATTTACAATTTATAAAATAGTATCAACATCTACCCTACTTGTTATTTTAGCTGGCTGCGGAGACCTTGCTTCTCGTGCTGGAAGTGCTAATGTGAATGCAGCAGGAACACAAATCGAACGATTAGCTCGTCCTGCTATTAATGAAGGATTAGTTTTATCAAATAGCAATCTGAATGCTTTCAACAGCATCCCACCAAGTCTTGATTTACGATCAGATATTAGTGCTGTTAACGCTGTTCTAACTGAAGCTTCAGCTGTTCTAACTGTCGTCAACAATTTAGGAACAAATGCAGGCCTTACGCCACCAGCAGTTGGTGATGTTGTTTCTCAGTTTTTGCCAGATGTAATGCGCATCAGTGTCGATGATGCACATTATGGTGCTTTACATGCGCTGAATGCAAACAGTGATAGAACTTCGAATTCAAGACAAAACGAAGTCGCTTACACAGCCTGTGTCAGCTTAACCAGCGGAGCACCACTACTTTGTGGTGGTCGTAAAATTCGAGATGATGTCATCGATATTACATTGTCTTATCTTGCTGGCGGAGCCTCTTTTGCAGCACCTGAAACCGGAACTCCTACAAACGTACCAACGTATGCAGTATCAGACGCTATCAGTTATTCAACAACACACACAGCTCCCCTCCTGGGATCATTTCCATTCCTAGCAGTTCCTCAGTAATTATATGCTGACATGCATGCCGAATGCGATGATTCACAAAACAAGACGAAATTCATTTTTCGTCTTGTTTTTTTTGTTTTTCTTATTCTCGTTTAAATCTTTTAGTCATCCTTTAGACATAGGTTTACTTGAAATTAAATCCGAGGATTCTAATATCTATTTACAGTTAGAATTAAACCCTGAACTTGTTAAAGAAATACTGAAATCAACTGAAACCACTAACGAACAAAACTTAAACACAGCTATAGGATCAAACGCTCAAAAATTATTTCAGCTGACTGTGGGTCAAAATCAAATTTTAATAAATGATAA
This sequence comes from Bdellovibrio sp., assembly GCA_043747495.1. Classification (GTDB taxonomy): domain Bacteria; phylum Bdellovibrionota; class Bdellovibrionia; order Bdellovibrionales; family Bdellovibrionaceae; genus Pseudobdellovibrio. The sequence continues at coordinate 714 of JAYTPA010000065.1, read as the reverse complement.
AACCTGTGTCTGGAACACAGATGCTTTTGCTAGTCTTCAATCAGAATCTAATATCGTATTAAAAGTATCAGCACGTTGTGCAGACATTAGTAAAAACATTAATCTAGAACTTCCATTTATAAAAAAATTGTCAGAATCTTTTCAGCTGATAATCAAAATAAAAAATAATGAAAATGAAATTTTAACTGAAGCTAATCATCAATCCCCGTTTATAAAGGCTTTATTTAATGAGACCCAAATCAATATGTCTCATTTTATTTTAAAAGGTGTTGGACACATCGGCGCTATGCCTAACGAATGGAAAGATTCATCTGGTTGGCATTTTCCTAAGGGCATAGATCATATTTTATTTGTTATCGCTTTAGTTTTAAGTAGTCTTAAATTAATTGATATTTTAAAAACGGTGACTGGATTCACCATAGGTCATTCTGTCACTTTAGCACTAGGTTCATTAGGCCTAATCAGCATCCCAAGCCCCATAGTTGAAGCTGCTATTGCTTTATCAATTGCCATTGCTGCCACTGAAAGATTTTGGTCTGAAAAATATAAAAGAGGCTGGATTTTGGCTATTATTTTTGGATTAGTTCATGGGTTAGGTTTTGCTTCAGCAATCCAAGAATTACAACTAAGCTCGACAAACTTAATAAGTGCTTTGTTGGCTTTTAATATTGGTGTAGAAATCGGTCAGATCGTTATTGTACTTATTAGTTTTCC
>JAYTPA010000064.1:0-1683 GCA_043747495.1 Bdellovibrio sp. | reverse complement strand
GTGGGTTCTGTTTTCGCCGTTGAAGGCTCAGGCGATACTTTAAAAATCAGTATTTTATTTCAAGATAACACCATCAAAAAATTCGTGGCTAAATACGCCCGTCTTGAACGAGTTTAGACGTCTTAATTTCTTCCCACTCATTTTGATAAACTTCGGCATCAATTGGTTTAATAATATTTATTGCTGGTGGACTGATATATTCAGAATCCACACCATCCCAACCAGTGTACTTGCGGGTTGAATCTTGGTTTGATGTTTCAAACGATGGCACGTAATAGGCCTTGCCGCCGCCATTCGGAATATCCACAGATAAATTAGGCATCGCTAAACCAGATAGGTGCCCCCATAATTCTTTTTGAATTTGCAATGAATCATCAATTGATGTTCGTAAGTGATCTGTACCAATCGACGGATCGCACTGAAACATATAATAGGGTTTCGCCCGTAAATAAAGTAATCGTCTAGATAGCGCTTGCACAATGGCTGGATGATTATTAACCCCATTTAATAAAACCATTTGATTCATTACTGGTATCCCGTGATCAACAAACATTTCAACAGCGTTCGCTGATTCTAATGTGATTTCCCGTGGATGATTAAAATGGGTCATTAAAAAAACAGGTTTGTAATTTCTGATCATCTTGACTAGTTTTTCTGTAATTCGCATCGGGGCCACAACAGGCATACGCGTTCCAATGCGAATAATTTCAATGTGATCAATTTTTCTTAAGTCAGTAAGCACACGTTGCAATTGATCATCAGAAACTGTTAGTGGATCTCCGCCGGATAAAATAATTTCTCGAAGACCTTTTTTAGATCTGAAGTAATCAAGCGCTATTTCATATTCTGAATTTTTAATAAATGCTTGATCCGTGCCAGTGAAATGTTTTCGTGTGCAATACCTGCAATACACTGAACAGATATCAGTAATCAAAAAAAGTGCTCGATCAGAATAGCGATGCACCACACGTGGCACAGGGTTATTTGCTGTTTTTCTTTCACCTAAAGGATCAAGTTCGGCTTGGTAAGCTTCACCAAGTTCTTTAATATTTGGCATTAATATTTTTCGAATAGGATCATGTTCAACTTGTGAATGTGCCAGTGAAGAATAATATGGTGTTGATCTGATATTAAACACTTGTTTTGATGTGGCTAATTCATTGCTTTGAAAGGCCTGCTCTTCAGCAGCTGATAATTTAAAAGTTTTACTAAAATCCGCTAAACTTTTAGATGAGTTTCTTAATTGCCATGTCCAATCTAACCAGTCTTTTTCAGACACGCTATCGGGCTTCGCTGCAGGTAAAAAACTTAATTTCATGATGTTAAACTACTCTGGTTCGTAAACTTCAGTCAAATTTAGATATTTTCATCTTCAAAATTGGCTTCCCTAATTGTCACTTGTGGTTTTTCAACAAAAACACATCCCCAGTGTAAGTCATTGAAATTTAAACGTTAAATGAACTGTCTTACATTGGGGCTTTAAAAGTTGAACACTTGTTTCAGTGTGAAACGTTTAAAAAAATCAAAATTAAAAAGATATTTCAAGCACTTAGCTGATTCGCTTCATTTCATCAAATGGCCCACGGTTCGCTTTTATATCTATTGAATAAATAAAAGTCATGATGGCTTTAACTAACGGAGGAACATATGAAAAGACAATTATCACAACCTAATAAGTGGTTA
>JAYTPA010000063.1:0-10014 GCA_043747495.1 Bdellovibrio sp. | reverse complement strand
TCTCTGAATCCACCACGCGTTTTTTTAGTTGCGCGTTTACGGGCAGCGATAGATTTTTTCTTATCAGATACACTTGGTTTTTCGAAGTGCTCTCTTTTTTTAACTTCAGAAAGGATACCTGCTTTTTCACAAGATTTTTTAAATTTTCTGAACGCAGCTTCGAAGCTTTCACCGTCTCTAATTTTGACTAGTGCCATTTTTAATTCACCCACCCTTTACTTTATATTTGAAACCAAATAGGAATTACTAACAAAAGGACTCCACTATGACACTTAATGACGGAAAGCATCAAGAAGTATTTAGCCCTGAATTTGATGATATTGACCGAAAGTACATGAAACTAGCCCTGAAATGGGCAAAAAAGGCTCAAGACCAAGGGGAAATCCCAATTGGAGCAGTCCTCGTTGGTCCAAACCGAGAGTTTATCAGCCATGGCACCAACATCCGAGAACTGAAACAAACCGTACTGGGGCATGCCGAATTGCTAGCTATTCACCGTGCTAATCTAAAAAATAAATCCTGGAGATTAATTAATTGTACTTTGTACGTGACCCTAGAGCCCTGCTTTATGTGTGCGGGCGCTTTAGTGCAATCACGAATTGGGCGTGTGGTTTATGCTGCTGATGATCCAAAAGGTGGAGCCCTTGGAACACTTGCAGACTTATCAAAAGATCAAAGATTGAATCATCGTTTCAATGTTGAAAGCGGATTATTCGCTGAAGAATCAAGTTTATTACTTAAAAACTTTTTTAAAATGAAAAGAATTAAAAAATAAATACTTTTTAGTTCTTAACGTCTAACCGATAACCGAAACTAGGAACGGCCGTGATGATCCCATCGAAGCCTTCGATTTTCTTTTTTAAATAATTGATCTGAGAATCCACATTTCTAGGTGTAACTTCTGAATGGCCCCAAATTGTTTGCATAAACTCTTGTCTTGAAATCACATTATTTTTATTTTCTACAAGTAACTTTAAAATTTCAAATTGCTTCGGAGTAAGAACTACTTCTTGGTTTAATACATAAACTAATCGTGATTTTAAATTCATTGTCAAATTGCCGACCTTAATTAGATCAACGGGAACATCAGGGTTTAATGCTTGTTTTGATGATTGAATACGTTTTTGTATTCTTAAAATCAATTCGCGCGGATCAAAAGGTTTTTGAATAAAGTCATCACCACCAGATTCTAACGTAGATATTTTTTCTTCCGTTGAAGCCACGCCAGAAATAAAAATAATAGGAATATTTTGTGTTTCAGTATTTTTTTTCAAACTTTTACAGACTTCAACGCCATTTAGCTTTGGCATATTGTAATCCATTAAAATAAGATCGGGCTGAAAGTTATGAATTAAATCAAACGCTTCTTCTGATTTGTCAGTGTATTGACAGGTAAAATTAGGGCTCAAAATTTCTGATATTAACGTACAACTGTCCTGATAATCATCGATGATGGCTACTTTATGCATATAACTAAACCCCTTTATACTTTATATTCTTTGTATCAAATATTTTTTTAATGGCTTCGCGCTTATCGCCCTGTATTTCAATACAGCCTGTTGAGTTTTCAGTACGGTAACTTCCACCAACACCACATTTTGCTTTTAATTCTTTTGTTAAGTTCTTTAAAAAATCATCCGAACTGGGCAGTTGATCAATAACAGTGACTGTTTTCCCACCGCGACCATTTTTTTCAATTCTAAAAACAGCACAAAATTTATTTTTTTCAATTTGTCCTTGAACTGTTTTCTTTTGTTCTTCGCGTTCCAAAGCCCCAGACATTTTCAGCTGATCTTTTGGGTCATCGGAATAAACTAGAACTCGGTCCTTTGTAGACAAATGAAAGCCTTCTGTTTGAGATCTCTTCGAATTGTATAGATGATTATTTCTCAATCATCAAACTATGTTTTGTATATTCGCTTCCATCGAATCTGAAAAGCTGCGGCTCGTTATCCATAATTGTAATTAAGTTTACAGGTTTTTGCCAAATTACGTTTAAGTTTTTTAAAGTGGCATCCATGTAATTTGGCTGTAAATCAAGCCCCTCGTGGGTATGCTGCAGAAGCAATTCACCACGATTTTCGAAATTTGCATCTTCAATTTTGATAATTGGTTGCCCAAAATTTGCTAATTGAAACAACAATTGGCTTTTAATAGCTTTAAAGTCACGACTATCGACTTCAAATTTTTGCGTTTCTTTATTCAATTTATAAACAAACATTTTATTTCTGATACAAAAATCTTCTGTTAAAAACTCGTCAATAAAATTCACATCATTATATAATTTTCGAACTTCAAATATTTTTTCGCGACCCTGATTTAGTTTTTTATCCCAATTTTTACGCTCGTTAACATCATCGCAGTCTTCCCATTCGCGACCGAAACGGCCTTTATTCCAACGATCTTCTATGTCACGCATCAGCTCTATACCCACTTTGTATGGATTATAGCCACCCATTTTCATAAATGTTGTTCCTGCATGGTGATCAGCGAAATCAATGATTTCTGAATCGTTCAGTATGTGTCTAGTCATAATATGCGAATGCCAGTATGACGCCCACCCTTCATTCATGGTTTTTGTCATTCCCTGTGGCGCAAAATAATAAGCTTCATCACGTATAATAGACAAAATATCCTGCTGCCAGTCTTCTAATGGGGCATACTGCACAAGAAAAGTTAAAACATCGCGTACAGGTTCTGACGGAAACTGCGACTGAGTTTTTAATTTTTCAATTTGGGCTTTTTTAAACTGCTCAACCACATCCGGCGGGTTAATATAATTCTGCATATAAGATCGTTCGACTTGAAAAACATAATCTGATTCTTTAACTTCAGGTTTTTTTTCCTTAAACTGTGCTGGGCCATTTAAAATTGAATAACGATCAATCAAATTTTCTAAACTTAAACAATTATCTATAAATCTTTCAACTACGTCATAACCATGGCGATCAATGTATCTGCGAATTCTAGTCGCGTGATTTGCCATTTGATCCATCATTTTGCGGTTAGTTTTCGAAAACCATATATTATTTTTAAAAAAATCACAGTGACCATAAACATGTGACATCACAAGTTTTTGATCCATCATGGAATTACCTTCCATCAAATACGCATAACAAGGGTCAGTATTGATGACCATTTCATAAATTTTTGAAAGGCCATATTCATAGGATTTTGAAAGTTGTTCGTATTCCATCCCGAATTTCCAATGTGGATATCTAACGGGAAAACCGCCATAAGAAGCGAATTGACTGATTTGATCGTAGTTAATAAGTTCAAACACAGTTTCAAAACAATCAAGTCCACAATTCTTGGCTACTTGCTGGATTTTTTTTCTTTCAGCTTCTAGTTCTAAAGTTAAATTAGCCATGCTATTTACCTTTTCCTAAAAAATCTTTGATGGAATCTAAAATTTTATCACGCGATTCGATTTGGCTTAAAGTCATGTTTTCGTTATCAGCAAATTCTTTTTGCAAATCTTTTAAAAACTGTCCTGACCCGTATTTACTTTCTACTTGCCCGTAAGAAAAAACGTTAACCCGCGGTAAAAAATAATCTCTGATTAAATCTACGCACAATCGTGTATCTTCACCGCTCCAGTTGTCACCATCACTAAAATGAAACGGATATATATTCCATTCATTCACTGGATATTCTTCTTCAATAATTTGTTGGGCCAGTTTGTAAGCTGAACTAATCAGTGTTCCACCAGATTCACTCGTCTTAAAAAAAGTTTCTTCATCGACTTCTTTAGCGGCAGCATCATGAATAATAAAGCGCGTCTCTAAACCCTTATAATGCTTTTTCAGCCAAGTATTAATCCAAAAAGATTCAAGCCTTACGATTTCTTTTTGTTCATCACCCATCGATCCAGACACATCCATCATATAAATTACGACAGCTTTAGTGTGCGGTTTTTGTGTTTTTTTAACCGTGCGGTATTGATAATCACTCCGAATCGGAACGATCACAGGGTCTAGCGGATTATAAATACCTGAGGAAATGTATCTGGCTAACGCCTTTTTATAAGTTTGTTTAAATTTTCGTAGACCTTCAGGGCCCACAGGCGCGATTCCTGAATAGCGATTTTTTTCTGTCATCAGTTGATGTGAACCTTTTGGCAGAATTCGTGGAAGTTCTAATTTTTCACCTAAAATATCGGCCAATTCCTCTAAGGAAATTTCAACTTCGACTAAATGCTCACCAGGAGATTCGCCGGCTTCGCCTTTACCTTGGCCCTTTTGCCCTTGTCCTGGCTGACCAGAGGCTTGGCCATCGCCATCGCCTTGCCCTACGCCCTGTTCATTTTGTTTCGGACCGTATCTAAATGTTGGAATGTCGATTCGTGGAATAGGAATTTTTACGAATTCAGCTTCGCGTTTACCGATCAGCTCACCGTTAGTCACGTATTTCTTAAAGTCTTCACGGACTCGTCCTTTAATAATACTTTTAAAGCGGTTTTGATCTTCGCGAATAGCCATACTAAGACTTCTTCACATCTCCGCGGGCAAAAATGCTCGCAACATAGTGCAGAACATCTGTCGCAGAAATTTCGTCATAACCGAAATCTTTAATCAAACGTGATTTAACCACATCAATTTTTTCTTGCGTTTCTTTATCTGTCACAGAGCTTACAAGCGACGTTAATTTAATACTGTCTTTTTGATCTTCGAAAAGTTTTAATTCTAAAGCTTTATGAAGTCTTTCATTCATTTTATAATTAAATTTTTTGTTATCCAGCGAAAGGGCTCCGATGTAATTCATGATCTCTCTGCGGAAATCATCTTTGCGTGATTCAGGAATTTCAATTTTTTCCTCAATTGCACGCATTAATCTTTCATCTGGATCGTCATCAACTCCAGTAAATAAGTTTCTAACTTTTTCTTTTTGCGTGTAGGCTTTAATATTATCAATGTAGTTGCCGCATAAACGCTGCAAAGCCCCTTCATCAGCACTGATGGCACGCTGGACTTCGCCTTTAATAATTTCTTCGTATTCCTGCTTAACAACGCCTAACAATTCACGGTATTCTTGTTTTTTTTCTTCATCAGAAATTAACGAGTGATTCTTTAAACCACTTTCTAATTCGTTCATCACCATGAAAGGGTTTACAGACCCTTTATTCATTTGCTGAGCCATAACTAAAGCATTCGATAGCTTATCTTGAATATAACGCGGGGATATTCCGTCTAATCCTTCACGAGTCGTTTCTTTACGAAGTTCTTTCACGTTGTCTTCTGTGTAATTAGAGACTGTTTTGCCATTATACAATTTTAGTTTTTGCAAACGTGTAAGGTTTGCTTTTTTCGGTTTTTCTAAGCGTGTTAGAATCGCCCACATCGCTGCCATTTCAATCGTATGCGGAGCAATTGATATGCCGCGAAGTTTTTGCGAATTGAAATCTTTTTTATAAATATTCACTTCTTGTTTTAGTCGTGTGATGTAAGGAATATCAATTTTGACAGTTCTATCACGTAGAGCTTCCATGAATTCGTTGTCCTGAAGTCTACGATATTCTGGTTCATTGGTGTGACCAATGATCACTTCATCAATATGGGTTTGTGCGAATTTTTTTGGTTTTATTCGGTGCTCTTGCGAAGCGCCTAATAAATCGTACAAGAAAGCCACATCTAGTTTTAGAACTTCGACGAATTCGATCATTCCACGATTAGCTACATTAAATTCACCATCAAAATTGAAAGCTCGTGGATCTGAATCGGAACCGTATTCAGCAATTTTACGATAATTTATATCACCAGTTAATTCCGTAGAATCCTGATTCTTTTCATCTTTGGGTTGGAAAGTACCAATACCTACACGGTCAGCTTCAGAAACAAGAAGTCTTTTCACACGTACGTGGGATAGAACTTTCATTAAGTCGCCGCTGTAACGTTCCATCAAGTTTTTAAATATAAATCGTGATGGTGGGCAAAGTTCACCAGAAATTTTCATTCTAAATTCGCTGTCTTGACCACGATTAATTTCTTCAGTTAAAGCTTGGCGCATATTATCTGGAATTAATAATAATGGCTCTTCATTCATAGGGCTTTGATAAATGCGAACATCTTTTCCGAATAGACCTTCTAATTTACCGCCTTCATCAACCCATTCAAAAGTGTACATGGCACCGTTGTCAGTATGTGAATAAGCTTCTAAACCTTTCTTCAACATGCGGCAAATTGTTGATTTTGCAGAACCCACAGGCCCGTGAAGCAATATCACTCGTTTTTCAGTTCCGTATCCTAACGCTGCAGCTTTTAATACATTTACAAATTTCATCAGTTGAACATCAAGACCAAAAACAGCATCTTTACCGTCGTTTGGTATATCATCAAAAAATTTGTATCTAACAATATGTTTTTTAAAATCGATGTATTCTTCGGTGCCAGCTTCCATGATCATATCGTACATGCGCTGATAAGCATTACGAGTGACTTTTGGATTTTTCTTTAGAAGATCTAAATAGTCATTGAAGCTGCCCGTCCATTGAGTCGTGGCTTTAGCAGAATTGTGCGAGTTAGACATTTCAATGATGGCTCTTAAGTTGATTGACGACGACATGGTGTTTCTCCTTTTCACAACGATTTGGAAACGGACCTACACCTATGATTATGCCTCGTATTAAATAGGTTAGCGAATTAAAATTATTTTATAGTTATTAGTCGATATTCTTCTGGTTTGGCCAGGACAAAAGTCTCGTTATAAGATTTCTTATGTCTCTGAATCGATTTAAAAACCCATATAAATTTCATTTGCTCATTTTCAATAATAATTTTCTTTAATGGTGTTTTCTTAGTTTCTGTTTTCAGCTCTATGCTGACTGAAGCTAATTCTGACTGGCAAACTTTCAGTTCGGGATTTTTTTGTGAACAGTCAAAACCTAATGTTGTTAAATCTGTATCTAAGATTGCGGCTTTAATCCAAAGTGGATCTATTTCATTTTTAAAAAGTGGTTTCAAAGTTTTATTGGAAAATGGTCCCTGAACAAAAGTTTTTTGTGGATACAAAATGTACTGAATTTGGTTTTTGCTCATCAATAAGCTTCCAAGGCGATAACCCAACATAGCTTCAACTTCAATCCGAATGACTCCATTAGTTGTATAAAACACATCCATGGTCACCGAATGAGAACTTGATTTCCTTTTGTCCTCGATTAACGCTTTAGTATCAGCGTAGCGAATATCGTCTTCATTTAAAGTTGTTTCTTTTGTGGCGCAGCTGGTAATCAGCGTAAAATTAAAACTAACTGTTAAAATAATGAAAACTTGCTTTATTAATTTTGTTTTTAACATATACAATAGTGTAGATGACAAATTTAAAATTAAAACATTATTTTTTATTTTTTGTGACTTTTTTTATACTCTGGTTCAACCAGATTACGATTGGGGCCATTTTGTTAATCATTCTGTGGCAGCAGATGGGTCTTTATTTATGGAAAAATCCAATCAGTGCACAAAACCAAGTTTTAACATTGATTCATTCATTGGGGCTGCTACCCTTATTCTTTTTTCAAGGCGCAATCAGTTCTTTTCTTCATATTTATTTCAAATCGCAAGCTTTTCATTTGTTTTTATTAACGACAGGACTTGCTTTGATGCTTAATTTTTTAATCATCATTTCTGGCTTTTCACTATTTTTCGATATAGGCCAGCAACCCCATCTTCGCGAAATTTATCAAAAGACTTTTTCTCAAATCAAATACCGAAAATCATTTTTCTTTAAAGTAACTTTGGTTTTTTTTATTCTACAATTTATTTGTTTATTTATTTTACCAGCAGACTATGCACTAGTTTTGGCCTACGTCGCCGCTATGTTTACGGCTCGTAAGCTTCTGGAATTGAAGCCGGAATCCTTTTATTTAGGATTGTCTCGATAGCAGTAATTTTGCTTTCGATCAGTTTAATCCTATCCGAATCTTTTTCTTCTTGTTTAGCTTTTAAATAAGCGCTTCTGGCTTTGTCGTCTTTTTTAAGTTTAATATAAACATCACCTAAGTGCTCTGCGATAATACCTACATCAGGGGACATTTCATGGGCTTTTTCTAAATATATAGCTGATTTTTTGTAGTCACCTTTTTTGTAATAAACCCAACCTAAAGTATCCGCAATGTAAGGATCATTACTTTGTAATTTATAAGCGGCTAAAGCTAATTTCTCAGCTTCATCTAAGCTTTGGCCTATTTCTGATAAACTATAGGCCATATAATTCATGGCCTGATGATTTTGTTCATCGTAAGCCACTGATAAGCGCATGTGTTTCATCATCATGTCTTTATTTTCTGTTTGATCAAATAGTGTCCCGATATAATAGTTAATCTGAGTATTTTTAGGAAACTGCTTATCCCCTATCAATAGACTTTCAATGGCCTCAGAATACAGCTTTTGATCTTCAAACAACTGAGCTTGCATCATATACATTTGAACTGTTTTTTTATTTGTTTTTAGACCCTCTTGTATAACCCCTAAAGCTTGGTCATAGTTTTTTTGTGAGCGTAAAATCATTGCCGCTCGCAATCTTGAATCTTCATAATGATTACTGGATGGCTGAATCTGTTGGTAAGTCACAATAGCTTTTTGTGTTGATTTTAATTCTTCATAAACTGCAGCTAAGTAAAATTTAACTTTATCTGATTCAGGGACTAAAAACTTAAGTTCTTCTAGCTTTAAAGCAGCTCGGTCGAACATTTTTTTATCGATCAAAATCAGCGCCATTTTTAATTTAATAGGAATAACATCTTCAGATGAATTTTCTAAAATCTCTAGTTGTTCAAAAGCTAAATCGTACTGATCTGATTCGATATAATGTTGAGAAAGAACTTCAGCAAGTCGGGCAATCGGTCCTCTGTCTTTTTGATATTTAACGTAAAACTGTATGACTGCTTTTTTGTTTTTTGTTTGCTCAAGCATCGATGAATAAACCTGAATGGCTTCTAAAAAATCAGGCTTAATATCGAAAGATTTTTTAAGATCTGTCATCGCAGATGGATAGAGCTCTTTTTTATCTGAGTCTAAAATAGACTTACCACGATAGTAATAAGGTAAATGCTTAGGTTCATATGTATTTAATGAAATGACTTTTTTAAATAGATTATCAGCTTTTTGATATTTCTTTTGTTCAGAATACAAAGCTCCTAAATAAAGCAAGGACTCAGGCTGTTCAGGATTTTGTTTAATTAACTTTAAATAAACATCTTCTGCTTTATCGTAAGATTTTTGAGCCATCAACATCGAAGCATAAAGCATTTGCATGTCTTCATTTTTCGGATCTAAAGCTATTGATTTCTGTATCCAGTAAATCGAATCGGTCATTTGGCCTTTTCGGTAATATTCGATCGCTAATTTTTGCATTAATGCCGGTGAACTGTTATCAATGCTCATTGCCGATTTTAAAAGCTCGATTGATTCAGCACTATTACCTTCTAAAGATTGTAAATCTGCTTTCAAAAATAAAAAGTCTGCTTCTGATTGCTGTTGTGTTTTTTCGTCAGATTTTAAATTGGAATTTTCGCTAGCTAGAGGTGGTATTCCTAAGGAAGCCGGTGCTCGATTGTGATCGTTCAGCGAAGAGTCAAAGTACGGATAGCGCTCTAGCGAGGCACAGCTACTTGCAAAAACTAGAAATCCGCAGCTTATAATTTTCAAATTAAATAATTTCATGACGACCTCTAATGACTTTTTATCGGCATTTGTGGCGCATTCTCTGTAGTCTTGAAGGTTTAAATTTTAAGCAAAAAACAAAACTGGACCTGTAGATCAGTGCAAATTTTCAACAAAAATTTGATTTGTTTAGAAAAACAGAATTATTTAATTAAATTTGTAAATAGCTTGAATATTTAGACATTTATCAATCTTAGGTGTTATTTTTAATTGAATAGAGGGCCTACACCCTTTTATTTAACTTTGGCACTAACCACTCAGGAATTTAATACTGTCGACATACTTGACAAGGAGTGGCGGCAGGGCTAATTTGCCATCGAATAAGTAGGCGAAAAGCTTGAGTTTTAGGCCTTTACAG
>JAYTPA010000062.1:0-10811 GCA_043747495.1 Bdellovibrio sp. | reverse complement strand
AATTTAAGTAATTTCATCAGTGGCCGATAAGCTTCTTAGCAATAGGGGGAATACTATGTTGTCGTTATCTAATTTAAGAAATCGTTTAAGAAAAAATCTTGCTAAAAACAATCGCGGTCAAGGGGCTACGGAGTACATTTTACTTGTTGCTGTTGTCGTTGGTATCGTGATGCTGTTTGGTCCAAAAATTAAAGAAAAGTTAACTGGTACAGGTGGCGCAACTGACAAAATCGGTGGCGGCATGGACAGCGTAATTGACAAATCTTTACAGTAATTGATTTTACACAGGAGAGAGGTAAAGCATGACCATCGAATATGTCATGCTTTTAGCCATTGGTGGGCTTGTATTTATGTCTGCCCTGCTGAAAGCACCTAAAGCTGGCTTTGAAAAAGGCAGCGTCCGATTAGGAGCGCGTGTAGAAACCCAGCTTTCTACGGGTAATGGTTTCAATCCGTATCAAACAACTAAAAAATCAGGTGGCGATAATGGCAAAGTTGAATGGGCTAAAAAAGAATAGCCTCAATCAAAAAGGCCAGTTCGCTATTGAAGCTGTCTTGCTGATGAGCGTACTTATCGGTACTTTTTTACTTTTCACAAAAACCATGCAAGAAAAAAAAGTCATTCAAAAATTATTTACAAAACCAATAGTTAGTCTTCGCACAATGACCGCTTACGGTACTTGGAAAGAAGACTGCATTGGCTTTAGCAAAACCAAACAGAAATTTAATCAATCTAATTGTCACCCCAATTCGATTCATCGCGGATTAAGCTCAAACCCTAACTAATGCAAAGGAGAATGCATGAAAAACAATTCAGGTTTTATCGCAGCTGAATTTTTATTTGCGTTCTCTATGGTTATTGGGTGCGGAATTTTAATTTTTGCATTTACCTTTACTTTAACGACTATAGAAATAGCACAGTACATTACTTGGTCTGCAGCTAGAAGCTATGCGGTCGGAAATTTATCTGAGCAGGATTCAAATAAAGCAGCTCTTGCAAAATATAAAAACTTAGCGTCTATGTTTCCATTATTAACTGGGAAAGGAAATAGTTCACCTTGGTTTCAGATGTCTGAAATACCTAAAACGGGATCAGCTGTTGAATTAGAAATTGGCCCTTCTTCGGCTCGTGACAACAAAGATAGCGGTGGGCAAACACGTCATTCATGGGACGGAGTTTCTGCTGATATTGATTTAAAATTATTTAAAGGTTTACAAATTCCATTTTTAGGAAAAATTGCAGCTAACCCTGATGATTTTGTATTTCAAGTCAGATCACATCTAATGCGCCATCCTTCACAATCTGAATGTCAGACATTTTTTAAAAACAAATACATTGAAGGTGTTTTAAAAGTTATCTCTCCGAAAGCACTAGATAGCAAACCTGAATGGCAAGGTCTTCAGCCATCAGCCTCACAAGTTGTGATGATTGAGGATAACGGATGTTAAATATAAAAAATAAAAAACAGAAATCAGATGAGCGCGGATTAGCTTTAGTCGAAGCCATACCGGTTTTATTTATGATTATTGTTGTGTTTAATTTTTCGTTGGGATTTTTTGGCGCGATTCATTCAGGAATTTTAAATTCTATAGGTGCGTACAATTACACGATGGAAACTTTTCGTTTTAGATCTAATTTGATGTACTTCAGACCTGGCAGTAATTTAGAAAGTCATTACAAAGAATCTAAAAATCGTGTTCATGGTGTAATCCAAGATGGTAATGATTTAACTGATATAAAGAAGTCACCTTGGCCAGTGACGATTCGTACAGTCGCATTTGCTATGGGCAGTACTAGTCGTAATAACATCAAAGATGTAGAAGGCAGCGTTAACGATCATCAATTTAAACGTAAAGATGATCCGACTAACGTCTGGTCATATAAATCCAATGACACACCTTCGTCTGTTGCAGAGACGAATATCCCGGAAATATGGATCAAAACAGTTTATGGAATCTGTTTAAATGCCGATTGTAAATAGAGCGAGGTAACACGTTATGGGACCTAATGAATCAAGAAATTTATGGATATCTTTATTTGCAGGAATTTTTGCAACATTTATGCTGTATTCGTATTCACAAGAAAAAAAAGCTGATCTTGATAAACAAATCGGAGCCAAAGTTCGTGTTGTCGTTGCAAAAGAAGATATCAGTGAAATGGACACCATCTACGACAACGTTTTAGAAGTTGTTGAAAAATATGAATCCGAAGTTGAACCCGACGCTTTTCGTGATATTCCAGATTTAGTGGGAACAGTTGCCGCGATTCCGATTAAAAAAAGACAAACAATGACAAAAAATAAAGTCTTAGAACCCGGCCCAGACACTGGCATGGCGATTCAAGTTTCACCAAACAAACGGGCTGTAACTATCCCAGTCACCGATTCACGTGCTAATGCAAAATTAATTAAGCCCGGCGACCGTGTAGATATTTTCGCTGTTGTTGATACGGGTAAGGGTGCCTCACAAAAACGTGAAGTTGTTTTATTGATGGAGAACATCACCATATTAGCTACGGGTATTAATTTAAATAATACCATTCCTCGAACGATCGAAAAAGATCCAACAGGCCGCGGGCTAATTCAAACAACTTTAACGGGTGACACTAAATACAACACATTAACTATTGAAGTTGATGCTAGTTCTGCAGCCGATGTGATTTATTTGGTTTCAACAAACCCAGACAGTCTTTATTTTTTACTTCGTAATCCAAGTGATCGCAAAAGACTTGATCGTGCAATGGCCTCAAGTGCTGAGACCATCCAAGCGAAAGCTCTAGGAGCTAGACTAGGCCAGACAATGGGCCAACCTGGTGCTCAACCTAGTGGATTTTCGCCTCCAACTCAGCCAAACTTAAACAATGGAGCTGGAACAACTCGTCCAGGTTTTTAAAAGGCAAATGCAACTTAAAAAAAATGGGCTCATTTTTTTATTAATATTTATTCAATTTTTGTTTTTACCAAGTTGGTCTCAAACAAGTCCATCCCCTACGCCCGAAAATGATCCAGCTTCAGGTGCACAACTTTTGCAATACGAAGAAGCTGTCGAAGGCGGCGGAAATGCTGTTAAACTTTTAACAGCAGAACCTAATCGAAAACGAATTAAACGTCATCTTAATTTAATTGCTGGAATTAAACATGATGAAGAAATTTTAATTCCGGAAATTCCATTAAATTTCAAAGGTGAAATTAATTTGATTGATATTCAAAGAATCAAAGGCACAGATGTCTTTAGAATTTTACCCCAAAAAGTCGGTAACGGAATCATCACTGTTCATAATAAAAAAACAGGACAAATTTTAATTGAACTGCGTGTCGATGTGCGTGATCAAACTGTTGAAAAATCACTTCGTGAGGTTAAAGCCTTACTAGCTGATGTTGAAGGTGTAGAATATAAAATCGTAAATGGAAAAATTCTTTTAGATGGCTTTGTTCTTTTGCCAAAAGATTTAAAACGAATCGGAACTGTGATCGCCCAATTCGCCGAAGGCGGCGTTACTGTTACAAGTCTTGTTAATTTAAGCCCGATAGCCAGACAAAAAATTGTTGAATACATTTCACGGGACATTAATAACCCAGAAATCACAGTAACCGCTATCGGGGATTACATTCGTTTAGAAGGTTCAGTTAATTCATTAGAAGAAAAATTAAAAGTGACTGATATTGTATCACTGTACTTACCTGATATTGTTCGGCCAAAAGGTGAAGAGAATTTAAAAAATGTGGAAATCGTCGGTCGTCGTGCAGCCACTGGTGTGGATGGCTATATTATAAATAATATCATTATTCGTGAAAACAAAGACAAAGTTGAACCTCCTCCAAAAATGATTCAAGTTGTAATTCATATTGTTGAATATAGTGAAAGTTATTTAAAGGAATTTAGTTTTGTTTTTTCGCCGTCTTTAACAGGGTTAGGAGCTGCATCTGCGCAAACACGTGCACCGACATCAATTGGTGAAATTGCATCGATCGTGGATAATTTATTGCCAAAATTAAACTGGGCACGTAATCACGGTTATATTCGACTACTGGATACAGCTTCAATTTTAACTCAGAATAGCAGCAATGCCAGTTTAACAAGAAAAATTACAATAGCTTCAGGCGTGACAGTAGCCCCGGTCCCCGGACAACCAGCTGCTGCAGCACCACCTGCAACTGTTAACTACGAGCTAACTCTTAATACGACACCGATTATAAAATCTGAACGATCAGGCTTAATTGAATTACAAGGACTGAGTGTAACAACCCAAGCTGGTGGTGGTTCGCAAGCACCTACTACAACTGTTAACACAACTGTTTCCATTCGTGACCGTCAAAGTGCAGCATTGGCAGGAATTATTAGTAAAAAAACTGCAAACGATTATGGTGGCCCTACTGGTGCTGGTGCGTACATTACATTAAACCACGGCAAAAAATATAAAAAAGACACAAGTAATTTTGTTCTATTTGTGACCCCGATTATTAAATCTTCAGCAAGTTCTGGCGTAGAACAAGTGAAGAAAAAATTTAGAATGAAAGAGTAGAGGTTTTTTATGGCCTTACATTCAAGTTGCATTCTGATAGCTGTTGTCGGCGGTAAAGGCGGCGTTGGTAAATCTGTGTTTGCAGCTAATTTAACTGCAGCAATGACGGCTGAATTACGCACACCTGTTTTATTAATTGATTGTGATTCAAAAAGTGCAGGCGATCAAAATGTGATCACTGGATTGAAACCGATTAAAACCTTGCGTGAATTAGCTAATTCAACCACGTCTTTTAATAGTGTACCGATTCAACAAATTTTAGCGCAACATCAATCAGGTTTTGCGTATTTAGGTGCTGTCCGCGGACCTGAAGAAATTTTAAGTGTTTCACCAGAAAGTATTTCTAAATTAATTGAACACTTTTCTAGATCTTTTAAATTTATTGTTGTCGACTGCGGAAATGACTTAGGGCCTATGCAGAACGCAATTTTACAAGATGCTACTGCGATAGCAATTGTATCAACACCTGAAATTCTTGTGGTTCAACAAACCCAGCGTATGCTTCATGAATTAATGACTCAATCTTTTCCTAAAGATATTTTTCAATTAGTCATTAACAAAGCCAGTGCAAACGGTTTACAGCCACAAATGATTGGCCAACATTTAGGGTTGGTACCGGTAGGACTTATTCCATCTGACGAAGCCTCGATTATGGCTTCGATCACACAATCAAAACCATTTGTGTTAACACAACCAAAATCACCGTTGTCAGCAGCCTATTTTGATTTTATCAGAAAACTTTCAAGCGGAACTTTGCAAAAATTAAAATTATCACAAAAACCTCGCTCATCAACTTTAGGTCAATCAAATCAAGCCAGTTCAGGCGTTGCCTCTGATACACAGAATCAACCTTCATTAAAAGGTTTAGATCCTTGGATTGCATTAAAATTACGTGTCCATTCAGAACTTATCCGCACAGTTGATCTGAAAAAAATATTAGCTGAAGCTAATGACAGCGAAAGTAAAGAAAAAGAACTGCGTTCTAAAACTCAACGTGATATTTCACAAATTGTTGATAAAGAAGGTCCTGAATTATCACGTGAAGAACGACAAAAACTAGTTAAAGAAGTTTTAGAAGAAGCTTTAGGTTTGGGGCCTCTTGAAGACATGCTAGCTGATCCATCAATTACAGAAATCATGGTCAACGGAGCTAACCGAATCTTTGTAGAAAAAGCAGGTAAAGTTCAATTAAGTGGCGTGAAGTTTACATCAAATGATCACTTACGAAGAATCATTGAACGTATTGTTACGCCTCTGGGTCGTCAAATTAATACATCTTCACCCTATGTTGATGCCCGATTAAAAGACGGCAGTCGTGTGAATGCTGTCATCGAGCCTTTATCCTTGGACGGACCAACGTTAACTATTCGTAAATTTAAAAAAGGTGGAATCTCTGCCGAAAAATATATTGATTACGGCAGTATTACAAAAAACATGCTGGATTTTTTAAAAATCTCTGTTGAATGTGGCTACAATGTGGTTATCAGCGGCGGTACGGGGTCTGGTAAAACATCATTATTAAATATGATTTCACAATTTATTCCAGCTAATGAGCGCGTGATCACAGTTGAAGACGCTGCGGAATTACAATTACAACAAGAACACGTTGTTAGATTAGAAACTCGTCCCGCATCAATGGAAGGCACTAATGCAGTGACTATCCGTGATTTAATTAAGAATGCTTTACGTATGCGACCTGATCGGATTGTTGTCGGTGAAACGCGTGATGGCGCAGCCCTTGATATGTTACAGGCCATGAACACGGGCCATGACGGTTCAATGACAACGACTCATGCCAATTCACCACGCGAATGTATAGCGCGACTAGAAACGCTTGTTATGATGTCTGGTCTTGATTTACCGGTGCGTGCGATTCGCGAACAAATTTCTGGCGCTGTAGATCTGATTGTCCAAATTGTGCGTATGTCTGACGGTAGTCGTAAAGTGATCAGCATTACTGAAGTTGTTGGTATGCAAGGCGATATTGTAACACTAGCTGAAATATTTCGATTCAAAGAAACAGGTTATGATAAAAATAGAAAAGTTATCGGACAGTTTCAAGCTACAGGAACTGTGCCTTCATTTGTTCAAGAAATAAAAGACCGCGGAGTCCACATCCCGATGGAAATTTTCTCGAACGAAAGTCCTGCACCGAAAGCCGTATCAAGTGCACCTACGAATCCTCCGCCAGGAACAAATCCTAATAAAAAAGCAGGATAATGTATGGATGGAATACTACACATATTTAAACATGAATGGCTTGTTTTCCCGTTGTTTGGAATTTTAATATTCGTTGTCGTGTACATGAGTGCAGATAAAGTTATCAATGGTTTCCTCAAAAAAAGCAGTGACAAAAAATCACAAATTTTAGTGCATATGCGTCTTTTAGGAATGGATGCCGATGAAAAAAAAGTAAATCTTTTACTTTTATTATCTAGTTTTGGTATCGGTGCTCTATTTTTTCTTTTAGCTTGGCCTGCTGTTTCAGTGGGTTTATTTATTGGTACTTCTGCTGGTATTGCAGGTTTTCAAGCCTTACCTATTGTTTATAAAGTGCTTTATGAAAAACGTTGTAATCAGTTTGTGGATCAAATGGTCGATGCGTTAACAATCATGGCCAACGGAGTAAAATCGGGTTCGAACCCTCAGCAGTCAATGCAAAGGGTTGTTGAAATTATGGCAAACCCCGTTAAAGCTGAGTTTTCACAGGTATTAACACAAACACAATTCGGTCAAAGTTTTGAAGAAGCATTAAATGATTTAGGTGAACGGATTCCACGCCCTGATGTGCAGATGTTTGTGACTGCAATTAATATTTTAAAAGAAACAGGCGGAAACTTATCTGAAACATTTCAAACTATTGTTTCGACTATTCGTGAACGTCAAAAACTAGAAAAGAAGATTTCTGCAATGACTGCGCAGGGAATCATGCAGGGAATAATTGTTTCATGTATTCCATTTGTTATGGGTATTATTTTTTTTCTTATCGATCCAGCTCATATTAAGCCAATGTTCGAAACCACCCTAGGTCTAGTCTTACTCGCCGTAATGCTAGGACTGCAAATTGTAGGTGGAATCATCATCAAGAAAGTTGTTACAATAAAAGTCTAATAGATATTAAACATGAGGTTTAAATGATGAAGACTTTGAAATTTCTAGCAGTAGGATTAACACTCATTTTCACGAATGCATCTTGGGCCTTGGTTGATATGAATAATGCCGGTTATTCAAACGCTTGGGTTGACCTTGAAGTTCCTGGTACAGGCTATGACATGCGCGTCCTGCGTGCTTACAAAAGCAGAACTATTTTTAATGGTTTATTTGGTTTCGGATGGTGTTCTGATTTTGAAACTAAATTAGAAGTCACATCAGAAGGTCGTATTAAAATTTCAGAATGTGGTGATGGTCAAGAAGTGACTTATTCAACTAACGAGCTTTCTAAAAAAGAAGTCGATCAAACAATTGCCAAAATTATTTCTAAAATGAAAACAGATAAAAAGTTTAGCACCACTAGCCCAGATTATTGGACTAAATTATCAAATCAGCTTCTAGAAGATAGCGATTTAAGATCACAATATTCAAGACAATACGGCTTTACAGTACCTGTTAAGGAAAATCAAAAATATTTAGCTAACGGAAAAGAAGTTGAAAGTGTTGTTTTCAACAAAACTCATTATACGCGAAATCTTCCAGATGGCAGTTCTCAAAGATTTGATTTAGATGGACGCTTAAGTTACAAATATGACAAAAATGGAAATTTTTTAAAGTTCACATATCAAAAAGACTTAATTATTGAAGCGCAAGATAACAATGCCCGTAAATTAACATTCAAATATTTCCCGAATAAAAAAGTTCAACGTATTACCGGCCCTAACGGATTAATGACTGAATATAAATATAATCAACAAGAAGATTTAATTTGGAACCGTAATGCTTGGGCTAAAAAAGAAAATGATGTTTATACTTATGAATATAATGAATTTCATAATCTAACTAAAGCTTCATGGCCTGATAAAACATTTATTGGTATTAAATATGATAACGTAAAAGACTGGGTTACAAACTTTACTGATCGTGACAAGTGCGTTGAAAACTACAAATACGAAGTTTCACCAAATAATCCAAAATACAACTACTGGTCTACAGCAACTAAAACTTGTGGTAAAAAGGTTATGGCCAACAACAGATATGAATTTTGGCATAAACAATTACCGAACGGCCAAGTGATCTTATCGCGAGTTCAAACAAACGTTAATGGCAGCGTTCGTGATATTACTTACCATGAAATTTTTGGTAAACCGATCTCGATCAAAAAAAATGATGAACGTGTAGATTTTGAATACTATCCAGATGGTTTAGTGAAAAAGAAGGCCACTCCGTTTAGCCGACTTGAATACACTTATGATTCGCTGATTAAAAGAGTTTCTTCAGTGAAAACAGTTTTTCTCAACGAAAAAGGTCAGCCAGCTGTAAATAAAATGACTTCATTTAAATACGACGGAAAAGGCAATCTGACTTTCGCAGAAAATTCTGACGGTCAAAAAGTAACTATGTCTTATGATACCAAAGGGCGAATTCAAACAATCACTGATCAAGCTAAAAAAATAGTTAAAATCGATTATGAAGAACGCTACGGTAAACCTTCAACAGTCAGCAGACCAGGTTTAGGCACGATTGTTGTGAGTTATAAACCAAACGGTGATATTTCTAAAGTAGATAGCAAAGACGGCCCTACAGTAGCGTCACAAGTTGCCAGTACATTTAATAATTTGTTAGATATTATTGCTCCTGCTACACAAGAACTTTATTTATAAAGGGTTTTATATATGAAAATGGTTAATTTACTTTTAATTTCTTTATTGGTTCTAACGACATCTACGATCACTTACGCTGAAGAAGCTTTTCCAAAAGGCCGCACATCAGCTGTCTACACCGGTGAAGGTAATGATCCCAACGGTGATGGATCTGTGCCGCCTGCTAATAATCAGTCTGGTCACACTAAAGCTGGCAAAAATCCTTCTGAGCAGGTGTCGATCTGTGAACACTGCCAGGAAAACCCTGTTCTATTAACAGAATCTAAAAGAATTTCTGGTAAAGGGTCGACCACTAAGCCTTCTTCTTCTAGTCCTGCAAGCAACCAGCAATCTGATCAGTAAGTTCTACATAATTTGTTGTGTGAAACTTAGGGGTATCATTTAGGGTATCGGTCACGTCCATAGTATTTCCTGAATCTCGAATCTATTTCGTATTAGGCCCATAGTATTTCCCATTCGGCTAAAGACAATCCCCTCAGACGGTTCTTTTTGTACGGGATAAGACCAAGGGCTTCTTTCTCGTTTAACTGAATATAATTCCTAACAACTTTATAAGCCTTATATCCACGGACAACTCGGCTAAACGGCCGATACATCCACAGCTTCAGCTTTCTTCGTACAGTGTTGTGTTGCTTGTTTACAGTATGACTTAAGTTGCTGTTCTTTCCATTTTTTAGGGTATCGGTCACGCTTCGCGATTTGTTTTTAAACCGTTCATCAATCACACTTCGTAGTTTATCTGTTTTTTCGAATTGTTGGGCAATCTGGCCTGAAACCACGCGAAAAAAATGATGAAAAAACTTCGCCTGCATGTTCTAACTAAGCAATGGATGTGGTCTCCTTGAATAGATATTTGCTCTATTTTTACAAAAAACCGATCCGCGTATTTTTGAATGATTTTACCAGAGAGCTTAAAATTCTGATGTGTCCTTAAGCTTTGTGTTTTTAGAACGATTCGATTTATTTTAAAAACAACATGCAGAGATTCTTTACATGATATTGCACGCCTACCCCTGCCGTGGCGTTTTTTCCGATGCTCACCACCATGTTCTAAAGATCGTGAACTAGAGGCCAGTTGAAACTGTGTCTGAATACTTTTAAGACCTGGTGCTTGCCTTTGCTTCGGAATTATCTGTGTGTTTATCCGTGCGCTAATCCGTACATTTGTATTTTCATTTTTAGTTAGTTTTTTCATGTGACCTATACCCCTTGTGAGGTATCGAAGATGCAAACCAAAGACGATGGTGAGAACGAATTAACAAAGGTTGAGCAATAAAGAGATCCGAAAATCGGATTCTAAGATTTAAATTTTTAGAAACCGTGAAATTAAAAAGAATAAGAAGTGAGATTTATCACCCAATTGTTAATAAATCTGAGTGACCGACGTTATGAAAAACAGCAGTTACTCCTGATTGCCAAAACAATCAGGAGTCCCGGAGAATGGTTTTACTACGAACTATTCACCTAAGGAGAAA
>JAYTPA010000061.1:0-3918 GCA_043747495.1 Bdellovibrio sp. | reverse complement strand
GGTCTCGCCAGAAAAATCTTTTGATCTTTTTTCAAATTCAAGTTTAGCGAAGATCAAAGATATTCAATCTGAACAAGATGCAGGAGTTAAAACTCATGGACTTGATCAATACGAAGAAACAATTGCCAAAGTTGGAATGAAACTTCGTCACCTTGATGTTGTTAAAACAGTGCAAGAATCAGAAGTTTTAATTGAACTATTAAATTCAAAAGGACAAATACGCTTACTCGAAAATTCAGAAATCCTGATTGAAAAAAATGAAGATCAAAATATTTTAATCACTGTGCGATTTGGTGATATCATCGTCGAAAAATTTGGCATATCACCTTCTTTTTGGGTCAGAAAAGATGGAAGGCAACTTACAGCCCAAGACTATGCTTTATCAAGCGAGAAAAATATGGAAGTCCTAAGATCATTAGGACAACAGCAATCTTTAGCAACCGATGAGAACACTTTATCACAGGCAAAAATCGAAGAAATTTTATCCAGCAAAAAATCTGATTTTTTTCGCTGCTATGGTCAGTTGATTCAAAAAATAGAGCAAGCTCAAGGGCAAGTCCTTATTTCTTTTGAAATTTCTAACCGCGGCCAAGTGATTAAAATTGATATTGCCAGGTCGGATATTGAAGATAAATCTTTCAAATCATGTCTTGTTGAAGTTGTCGCCAGAATTAAATTTCCGACGTTTGAAGGAAAATCTGTAACAACAGTTTTCCCTTTAAAATTTGATTAATTAAAGTCTCTGACATAATCAGTTTCAGTTCTAATCCAAGGCTCAAAAAGACCATCAAGCTGATAAACATGACCATTCTCAACAACCTTTTCTTTAAGTGGTTCGACTTTCGTGTGCCAAGTCATCGAAATTTTATTTTTTTCTATTAAATAATTCTTTATCATTTCAAAAGAAGATAACCCCAATACCCGCCTACGGATAAGATCTTCAAAGCTTTTGATAATTTGTCCGTTTGAGTAATTGTATTTTTGCTCTAAGGATTGAATCACGAAACCCAATTGGACTAATGACAATCTTTGATCTTGAACAAGATCTAAAGCCATTTGAAAAGTATCGTAAGTTGCAAAAGTTCGTCTTCCGAATTTCATATAATAATCGGGGTCCGTATCAGTAGCCAAATTGATATAAATTTTTTCAACAGGATCTTGAATGGGAATAATTGACTGCAGTCTTAATATTTCTTCAATTTGTGCAGTCGTTATTCCTAGATTTTCTAACAATCTTTGCAATTGCGTTTGCAAGTGTCGTCTAGAGCACACATCTGAAAATAAATTGTAAATCAAAGCATCTGATTCAGAATCATCACCGAAACAAATCATTCTGACTTCTGGACCAAGCTGCGCACGAAGTTGCAGTAAAGCTTGCAGTTTATAACCAATTTGTTTTTTCAGAAAAAGTAATCGTGAAGGAGCTAAGTTTTTTAAATTATCTTTATAAAACATTCCAAGCGGCGAAATCTGATCTAAGGCAAACTTTTCTACAATTTTTGATTCCATTTGTGGCGGCGACGCCGAAACGAAAAACAACGGGAAATCCGTTTCTCCAAAATATTGTTTCCTAGTTTCAGCTAAACTTAAAAGTAATTCAGAGGTGCCAGGGATATTTTTCTTGGTCAGAGATTTTTCGAAAATTGTGCTTAACAGACCTTTAAATGAATCGATTGAAGTGTCTAAATAGGTTTTATCCAAATCCCAAACGAAAACTTCGTTGTACTTAGAAAAATCAATTTCTGGCTTGTAGTTGAAATAAACCACGTCAAGATTCATTTCAGCGCTATTTCTCCACTTTTTCATGCACTTTTATGGTACCCGAAGACCTCATGATTGCCAAAAGAAAGAAAATGTTTTAGCACCTAGACATGAGTTCAGATTTGACCCAATTACTTTTAGAAAAAGCGGCAGGTAGCGAT
This sequence comes from Bdellovibrio sp., assembly GCA_043747495.1. Classification (GTDB taxonomy): domain Bacteria; phylum Bdellovibrionota; class Bdellovibrionia; order Bdellovibrionales; family Bdellovibrionaceae; genus Pseudobdellovibrio. Next base: position 1,996 of record JAYTPA010000061.1, on the reverse strand, counting down.
AGCTTGATTAATGGCACATCGGTCATTTCAGCATGGCTTAACGCTAAAAAAATCAAAAGCTCTGACCTAAATCCTGTGCTCAGCCTTAAAACAGATCTGCATTGGAAATTGCTTAGTCAAAGTATTCTGACTTTAATTGAATTAAAAGCCTCGTATTCAGATTCTATAAAGACGATTGATTTAATCACTGATCTTATCTTAATGGGGCACAACGAAGTTCTTTTTGAAAAAACGTCTTCATTGCAAATATGGACTGATCATCTTTATCAACTGAGATACCCAGCCACTGTTAAGCGGGATGAAGACCTTAAACAGAAGTATGAAAATTTATCTTGGCCTTTTGGTTCTAAAACTAAATTCGAACGTCGAGGTGATCGTTCAGGTGTTGAATTAAAAGTATTTATTACTTCAGAAGCTGATTTGATTAAAGTGATTTCTTCACTTGAACGGGTACAGCAACAAATGAAGGACTTATAGATGGCTTTACCTGAGTTTAAAAAAATCTATATCGACCAAGTTTCAAATGATTCCGAAGTGGCGGCTCATGTTAGACGTCTTTACCCGAATGATATTATTGAAGTTGTTTCATCTGATTTTATTAATCAACATCGTGGATATATGTCAGCTGATGAATTTAATCTTTCAAAAAAAACTTTGTTGCTGACTGAATTTAAAGGCCAGTTTTTTAAACGTTGCCCTGGTGCCACACAAAAGAAAACTTTAACGTGTTGCAATTACCATGTTTTAAATTTGGGTAGCCAATGCAATATGAACTGCAGTTATTGTTATCTGCAAAGCTATTTAAACACCAAAATGTCATTGATTTACACAAATATAGATCAAGCATTGGCTGAACTAAAAACGATGATGACTGAATTTCCGAATCATCCATTTCGTGTTGGCACTGGTGAAGTGATTGATTCTTTATCGCTTGATGAAATCACACTGTATTCACGAAAATTGATTGATTTTTTTAAACCTCAGACGAATTGGACTTTAGAATTTAAAACCAAGTCAGATAAAGTGGATCAATTTATAGATCTTAAAGGTCAAAAAAATATTATTGTCAGTTGGTCAATTAACCCGGCTTATGTGATTAATAAAGAAGAACACGGGACCGCAAGATTACATGAACGAATAGCTGCCGCTAAAAAATGCCGTGATCAGGGTTATCAATTGGCTTTTCACATTGATCCGATGATTTATCATGAAGATTGGAAAAATAATTACGGTGAACTTGTTGATGAAATTACATCAACGTTTACGCCAGACGAGGTCGGTATCATATCGATCGGCACACTCAGATATCAACCTGAACAACGCCATATGATGCGCGAACGTTTTGGTTTAGATTCGTTAGTGACCCAGGCTGAAATGTTTCCCAGCGAAGGTAATAAATTACGTTACGATGCCCACTTGCGGGCCGAGATGTTACAGTTTGTTTACCGTAGACTGAAATCTAAAAATGAAAGGTGGAATGCATTCTTTTGTATGGAAACACCGGAAACTTGGATTTCATCATTAGAAAAAATCCCGATGCAAATTCCCGAAATTAAAGACATGTTTAAACCCCTACCCGTCGTTCGACAGACAGAGGCTTCTGAGGGGAAGTAGTTGGTTTGACGTCTCAAATCTTAATATAAGACACTCAATTACTTGTAGCAATTGACATTACAGATAATTATGTTATACTTAATCATGAAAGTTTTAGAATTTGACTGGGACGACTGGAATATCAATAAGAACGAAGAAAAGCACGGTGTCTCTAGATTAGAAGCTGAAAGTGCTTTTTTTGATCCCCAGATAAAAATATTCGAAGATATTAAGCATTCTAATTCTGAAAAAAGATATATAGCCTACGCCCAAAGCTTAGAGAACAGAATACTTATGATCGGCTTTACAATGAGAACTAACAAAGTTCGAATTATTACTGCTAGAACGGCTTCAAAAAAGGAAAGAAGTTTTTATGAAAAAAAATAGTTCACCTAAAAAATCT
>JAYTPA010000060.1:0-1191 GCA_043747495.1 Bdellovibrio sp. | reverse complement strand
AAACAAAGTGAGATCGACGCTCTGTTTGCTGAATTCGCACCAGATTCACCAATTACTTCAAGCCCTGCAGAAACAACCATTGACGCTGTTCAGGTCACTGAAGAAGTCATTGATACAACCTTAACGGATAATGAAAAAAATCTTATCGATGATTTTTCAAAAACCCAAAAAAGTTAACTTAAAAAGGATAATAAGTATGAAAAAATTAGTTCTATTTATTTGTTTAATATCTTTAAAAACATTTGCGCTTATTCCAAATGAAAACACACAGACTTTTTCTGCACAAATGAATCGCGCAAAAAATTCAGCTCTACCGATGAGTCAACGCTGGGATGCTCTTATTCAAGCTTCTGAATTAGCGGAAGGTGATCAAATTAAAGAAGTCCTTTCTTTTTCAAAAAATAAAGACTGGTTTATGCGTAATGCATTGCTTGTAGCGCTTGATAAAGCTGGTAATGACTTGGTTTATGATAAAGCTAAGGATTTAGTATCAGATAAAGCTTTAGTTGTAAGGTCAGCCGCTGTTGATGTGTTAAACCGTTTAGAAAGTGCGGAAGTTCGCAAACTGCTTTTAGACGAAGTCAACAAAAGCTATAATTTTGTGAATGGAAAAAGTCTTTGGATCAGATCACAAATTATGAAAGCGATGATTAAAAAACCAAATTCAAATGAAATGTCGACTTATGCAAAACTGGTTTTTGATAAAGACATTGAAATTGCCGAACTGAGTTCGCAAGCTTTAGAACGTCTTTCAAAAGTTAGATTTGATGGTAAAGAAAAAATAAAATCTTGGCAAAATTACATTAAAGAAAATAAAATACTTTAATTACTAGACGCTGCAGCCTTTTTCAGGGCTTGGCTGATAATGATTTCTCGTTCCATACGGTAAAATAAACTTTTCTCTTCAAAGCCATCGCTGTTTACATTTCTGACTTCTGATACGAAGTCTTTGAAAACTTCAGTTTTTTTCTCGATTGTTACGCGCACAGAATCCCGGTTATTTGTTTTCTGACCTTTAGCAAAATTAATAAATATTTTATATCGTGATGCAGGGTATAGGGGCTTTTCCATAAAAGGTGGCAACCACCCATCGACAGCTTTGATGTAATCTGTTTCGATAACACCAAAATCTTGGTTCTCAGCTGCAATCGTATATTTAATAGCTAAGTGGGCTGCTTTCCAAACTTCGTC
>JAYTPA010000059.1:0-3911 GCA_043747495.1 Bdellovibrio sp. | reverse complement strand
TTACGATGCACGTTCATAACCCGTGTCACATTATTTTTTTGGCTTAATTCAACTTGTGGAAATTGCACAGCACCAGCTGTTGTACCTGTGATTAAAAATTTTCTGAAACTTTCAGCGACTTCTAGGCCGATAGAATATTGGGCTTCTTCAGTGCTGCCACCAATGTGTGGTGTTAGTAAAACATTTTTTAGCCCTTGTAGTGGAGATTTAAATTTTTCATTGTTTGATGCGGGCTCTATTGGAAACACATCAATCGCACATCCTGCTAAATGATTTTCTTTAAGCGCTACAACTAAATCTTCAATCGCAATCACAGTTCCACGTGAAGCATTAATTAAATAGCTACCTTTTTTCATCATTAAAAGTTCTTTAGCAGAAATTAAATTTTTTGTTCCCGATGTTTCTGGGACGTGAAGACTGACAAAATCAGCCGTTTCTAATAAATCTTTAAGATTGTTTTTTGAAACAGCATTACCTAAAGGTAATTTTTTAATAACATCATAAAAAACCACTTTCATACCCATTGATTCAGCCAAAATACTTAACTGACTACCGATATGACCGTAGCCAATAATTCCCAATGTTTTACCACGCACTTCGCGTGATCCTTCAGCTGATTTAACCCACTCACCTTGATGGGCTTGCATGCTTCGATCACCAAGTTGTCTGGATAAGGCAATCATTTCTGCTATGACTAATTCTGCAACTGATCGTGTGTTGCTATGTGGAGCATTAAAAACAGGAACACCTGATTCTGTGGCCTTCGGTAAATCGATTTGATTGGTGCCAATACAGAACGCACCAATAGCTAATAGATGTTTATTTTTTTCTAAAATTTGCGCTGTGATTTCTGATTTTGAACGGATTCCTAAAACATCATATTGAGGCAATAATTTAAGAAATTCTTCCTCTGTAGGGGCTTGCTTAATCAGATCGACTATATAGCCGTTTTGTAGAAGAGTTTCCTGCGCTATGCGATGAATATTCTCAGTGAGCAAAATTTTAATTTTTGACATGTAGATATTCTAGATTAGAATCAAATAATGTCTACTGAATTGCTTAATCTTTTGATTGTTGACGATGATGCAACACTCGCTGCTTCTTTAAAATTAATGGCCCCTGCAGGCTTTAAAGTTTACGTCGTTTCTCAACCAGACCTTATTCCAGATCATGTTTTCTACCACGCAGCAATGATTGATATGCATATCCAAACCAAAGTGGGCGATACGCCAGATGGCCCAACAGTTATCCAAAAATTAATTAAAAAAAATCCACAGACTGAAGTTGTTTCTATGTCCGGTGATCTGAATCGTCAAAATATGGAAATGGCTATTAAATCTGGTGCAGCCCGGTTTCTAGCGAAACCTTTGATCGCTGACGAAGTCACATTAACTTTAGAAAAAATATTAGCCTATTGGCAGCTTCGAAGAATCGATTCTAATTTTAAAAATAAAACACAAATGATTGGTGTTTCGCAGGCCACTGAACAAATTAGGAAAACAATTGCTTCATTAAAAGGCGAGAGAAACGCCATTCTCATCGAAGGTGAAACGGGAACAGGCAAAGATGTTGTTGCCCGAATTTTAAATCAACAAGAAGGCGCTACGCCATTCATAACTGTTAATTGCGCTGCGCTTACTGAAAATCTTTTTGAATCCGAATTCTTTGGTCACATTAAAGGGGCTTTCACAGGAGCTGATCAAAATAAAGTTGGTCTGGCAGAAGCGGCCCATGGTGGAGATTTATTTTTAGATGAAATTGAAGCTTTACCTTTATCTCAGCAAGCTAAGCTTCTTCGTTTTTTAGAAACTGGTGAAATTAAAAAAGTGGGTTCTAAAGAATTTATTCACGTCGATGTTCGTGTTATCGCCGCATCAAATGAACCCCTTAATGATCTTATACAGCAAAAGAAATTTCGTGAAGATCTTTATTTCAGACTATCAAGCCATAAAATTTTTATACCTTCTCTGAAATCCAGATCTGATGATATTGCGCCGCTTAGTGAACATTTTTTAACACAGGCAAAAAACAAAAGACAAAAATCTTTTGAAGCTGATGCTTTAGATGTTTTAAAAATTTACGCCTGGCCCGGAAATATTCGTGAATTAAAAAGGGTCTGTGAGCAATTATCACTGACATCGCCGTTACCAATTATTCGCGCTGAAGATGTTCAACATTTATTGGCGATCAATTTACAGGGCGGAACACCCCTGTCGATTGCAACATTCAATTTAAATAGTACACTTGATCAACATATGAATGCTCAAGAAAAACAATTTATTACAGCTGTTTTAGAAAAAGTTAAAAATATCGATGAAGCTTGTTTAACTTTGCAAATTTCTAAATCAAGTCTGTATAAAAAAATAAAGGATCATTCAATTCAATATGAATAACATGACCAATTCAAATTTTCAAACCTGGGACAGCCCCGTCTATCAACAAACTGCTTTGATCGTTTTGCTTGTTATTTTTGCTGGTGGAATCATTAATTTTATTTTTAGAAAAAAATATCAGTATTCAATGATTGCATGGGCTTCGATTAAAAGTTGGCTTTTGTTAGCACCGCTGATGTTTGGACTAATGGGATTAAAACAGCCAATACCACTTATTTCTTTAACATTGTTTGCAATTTTAGGTGCAAAAATATTTTTTCAAATTATGGGCATGTATCACAAAAGTGCTTTTGTGTATATTTGTTACTTGGGTATTATTGGTCTGGCCGCTTGTTCTTACTTTGATAACTTAGTCGTTTATAATGAAATGCCTATGCTAGTTTTAGGCTTGTCGTGCTTAGTTCCGCTGATTCAGCGTGATTATAAAAACATGATTCAGTACATTTCATTAACACTGTTAGGATTTATTTTCTTAGGTTGGTCTTTTTTACATTTGGCTTTAATATTCAATTTTGATAACGGAATTTATCAAATGATGTATCTGATCATCTTGACTGAATTTTGTGATAATACTAATTTAGCTATTAGCCGATATTTTGGTGGCGCCCGAATTCTTCCAGAAATCTCGCAACGTAGGACTTATTTGAGTACTGCTATTTCAATCAGTTTAACGATTGTTTTAGCCTATTCAATGAGACATCTTTTACCAGATCGAGGCGAAAAATATTGGTTAGCTTCTGGCTTAGTGGCTTCATTTGGCGGCGTGATCGGTGATTTAGTAATGTCTGTCGTCAGAAAAGATGCTGGTGTCAAAACTGTAGGACCTTTTATTTTAGGTCGGGGTGATTTCTTACAAAGAATGGATCGTCTTATTTTTGTAGCGCCTATTTTCTATTTTGTAATGTTAGCTTTAAGGTAGGTCTTCATGCGTGAATGGAATTATGAAAATGATCAGTGGACTAAGCTTCCGGATTACGTGAAGCATTTACCCCTGTTTACGCAGCATTATGATTTAACAAGTCAGTTTTTCAAATTGCTTTGGTATATTCTGTTAAAAAAATGGTTTTACACAATGTATATCAGACTGAGTGTCGTAGGTGGAAATTTTGACGAACTTTATGAAAAGCATAAGAAACTTATTATTATTTCTAATCATGCCTCACATTTAGATGCGACATCTATTGCGGCCAGCATCCCCCGCAGACATTGGTATAATTTATATATAGCAGCCGCTAAGGATTATTTCTTTTCAAACCCTGTATTTACTTTTTTTTCGCAGCATTGTTTAGGTGCGATCCCGATTGATAGAAAAGATAAAAAAGGCGAAGCAGTTCAATTAATCTTAACTTTGCTCAAAGATCTTGATCGCATGTGGCTGATTATTTTTCCTGAAGGCACTAGATCTAAAGACGGTAAAGTTCAAGAATTCAAAAGGGGTATTAGTATTTTTGCAGAAAAAACGAAGACTCCAATTTTGTTTATTTATATCGATGGCAGTTCAAGACTTTGGCCAAAAGG
>JAYTPA010000058.1:0-5646 GCA_043747495.1 Bdellovibrio sp. | reverse complement strand
CGGCACAATTAGTGCTAGACAAGGCGAATGTTAATGATATAACAAAATACTTTTGTGAGGAAATCTATGAAAGTTAGACCTTCTGTTAAAAAAATATGTAATAAGTGTAAAGTCATCAAAAGAAAAGGTGTGGTTAGAGTTATCTGTGAAAACGCTAAACACAAGCAAAGGCAAGGTTAATATATGGCACGTTTGATGGGTATAGATTTACCAAGAAATAAAAGAGTTGAAATCGCTTTAACTTATATCTTCGGCATTGGCCGTCCTAGAGCTAAATTGATTTGCGAAAAAGTTGGAGTTCCAGCGACTTTAAGAACAGATGCATTGACTGATGAACACATCGCTCAAATGCGTGCTCTTATCGAGACGAATTACAAAGTTGAAGGTGATCTTCGACGTGACATCGGTTTATCAATTAAACGTTTAACAGACGTTAACTGTTACCGTGGCGTTAGACATCGTAAAGGTTTACCAGTTCGTGGTCAGAACACTCGTTCTAACGCTAGAACTCGTAAAGGACCTAAGAAAACTGTCGCTAACAAGAAAAAAGTTGTTTAGGTAAAGTGAGATAAATATGGCTACAACTAAAGTTGAAAATAAAGAAAAAAAAGTAACTAAGAAAAAAGTTAAGAAAAACGTTGTTCAAGGACAATGTCATATCAATGCTGGTTTCGGTAATGTGATCGTTACATTTACTGATCCATCAGGTGACGCTGTTTCATGGTCATCAGCTGGCCACATGGGTTTCAAAGGTTCTCGTAAAGGGACTCCTTTTGCAGCTCAAGTAACTGCTGAGGATGCAGCTAAGAAAGCAATGGATAGCGGAATGAAAACAGTCGAAGTTTTCTTAACAGGTCCTGGTGCCGGTCGTGAACCAGCTATCAGAGCGTTAGCGGGTACAGGTATGAGAATTTTATCTTTAAAAGATATTACTCCAGTCCCACATAACGGATGCCGTCCACCCAAAAGAAGAAGAATTTAATCGGAGTTTAATATGAGTTGTGTAAATAGTTCGGTTTGTAGATTATGCCGTCGCGAAAATACAAAATTATTTTTAAAGGGCGACCGTTGTTTTTCAGATAAGTGCGCTTTCGAAAGAAGACCTTATCCTCCAGGACAACATGGTCAGTCTCGTTTGAAATTTTCTGAGTATGCGCTTCAGTTAAGAGAAAAACAAAAAGCTAAAAGATATTATGGTTTGTCAGAAAAACAGTTTAGAAAATACTTTACAAGTGCTGACCAATCTAAAGAAATCACGGGAACAGAGTTATTAAGATTTCTAGAGTTAAGATTAGATAACGTTGTATACACTTTAGGTTATGCAAGTTCTCGTCGTGAAGCTCGTCAGTTAATTTCTCATAATCACTATTTAGTGAATGGCAAACGAGTTAATATCGCTAGCTATATCGTTAGAAAAGGTGATGTTGTTGAAGTGGCTCAAAAAAGTCGTGAAGTGAATAAAGTCCTAGCTGGAATTCAAGCGGTTGCCCGTAGAACAATTCCGAGCTGGTTAGAAGCAGATCACGCCTCTTTTAAAGGAACAGTTAAAGATGTTCCTGCAAGAGACGAAATTTCAATCCCTGTTGAAGAAAGTATGATCGTTGAGTATTACTCACGATAATAAAGAGGTACGCGATGCAAGAACATTATTTTAAGTTTTGGAGAGAGTTAATTAAACCTAAAGGATTTGAGATCGAAAAAGATACTCAAACTTCTGAGTACTCTAAATTTATCGTTAAGCCTCTTGAAAGAGGTTTTGGTGTAACTTTAGGAAATTCTTTAAGAAGAATTCTTTTAAGTTCAATGATGGGTTCAGCAGTTACGGCTGTTAAACTTGAAGGCGTTCTTCATGAATTTTCAACTTTACCAGATGTATTAGAAGATGTTTCAGACATTATTCTTAATCTTAAACAAGTTCGTTTAAGACAACATTCATCAGAGACTTTTACGTTAAAAATTAACAAAAAAGGCCCTGGTATTGTGACTGCAGCTGACATCGTAACAAATGACAAAGTTGAAATTTTAAATCCTAATCAACACATTGCTACACTTGGTAACAATGGTTCTTTCAACGCAGAGTTGATCGTGTCTTACGGACGTGGTTATGTTCCAGTTGAAAACCGCAGTGAACAATTGTCTGTTGGCTACATCGCTATTGATGCTTTACATTCACCAATCAGAAAGGTGAATTACTCAGTATCAAATGCACGTGTTGGTCAAAGAACTGATTACGATGCATTAACTTTAGAAGTTTGGACAGATGGTTCATTAAAACCTGACGAAGCAGTTTCATTAGCTTCTAAGATTTTAAAAGAACAGCTACAAATTTTCTTAACATTTGATGAATCATTAGAGCCAAGTGATGAAATTAAATCTATGGGCAATTCATCGTTAAATGAAAACTTATTCAGATCAGTTGATGATCTTGAACTAAGTGTTCGTTCTGCGAACTGCTTGAAGAATGCAAATATTCGTTACATCGGTGAATTAGTTGTTCGTTCTGAATCAGAAATGCTTAAAACTAAAAACTTCGGTCGTAAATCTTTAAATGAAATTAAAGAAATACTCGTCGAAATGGGATTAGGTTTAGGAATGAAAATCGATGGTTGGCCACCAGTTGGATGGGATCCAAATGTACCGCCACCACAAAAAAGAGAATCTTAATTTAAAGGATATTAAAAATGGCATCACATCGTCGTTTAGTAAAACATTTTAGTCGTAAATCTGGTCCAAGAAAAGCTTTGATCAGAGGTCTTATGAATTCTTTAGTAGAGCATGGTCGTATTACTACAACTGTAACACGTGCTAAAGAAGTTCGCAGACACATTGAAAAAGCAGTTACACTTGGTCGCAAAGGTGATTTGAATTCTCTTCGCCTTTTGATTTCAAGACTTGCTAATCAAGATGCTGCAGTTTCATTAGTAAAAAACATTGCTCCACGTTTTAAAGATCGTGATGGTGGCTATACTCGTGTTGTAAAAATAGGTCGTAGACCAGGTGATGCAGCAGAGATGGCTTTCCTTGAATTCGTTGATTACGATTTCAAAGCAAAATTACCGGCTAAAGCAGATAAAAAAGCTGATAAAAAAGAAGATAAAGCGACTGTAAAAGCTGCAAGTAAAGCTAAAAAAGCAACTTCAGTAGCAGCAGCTAAATCTAAAAAATCAGTTCGTAAGATGAAAACAGTTTCAAGAGCTTACAACTTTGCAAATAGATAGTTTCTGTAATAAAAAGTTAAAACAAATGAATTTTAAAAAAGCCTGAGCAATCAGGCTTTTTTTTTAGGAGTGTCTGTTGAGCAAATCAAATCAAAAAATAAAACTACTCATTGTTTTTTTAGTGATCATGTTGATTTCAGTCATCGGTATTTTTTATGTTAAAAATTACATGTCTTATTCAACTTTCAAAAAAAGCAATGTATACGCTGAAACCACGACGACTCACAAAATGTTTTTGGACTACACTGGCCAGTTAAAGCTTTATAACTACCAAGGTGAAGAGCTCTCTCAAGCCCAGCAAACTAATCATTTAACTAAAATTAACCAAGCTAAAGCTGTTATCGTTCACATGTGGGCCTCATGGTGTGATCCTTGCATTAATGAGCTGCCAGAATTAATTGATTACCTTAAGGCTAATGAAAAGCTCATTAAATCAGGTGAATTAGCTATTGTTTTGGTTTCTCTTGATTATGAATCGCCAGATATCACTAAATTCTTAAAAAGTTTTAATGAACTTAACAGTTCTGATTATTTTCAAATCTGGGATAAAAACACTGAACTTCAAAAATATTTAAGAATAGATAGGCTACCGTCGACAGTAGTATTCTACAATAATGATCAAACTGAAAGATTTCTGACAGTTGTCGATTGGAAAAAATTTAGATTAAAATTTTAAACTAAATTTTAAAAATGCTTAAGCTTCACATTTGACCTTTAAAAAATACTTTTTTAAAGGTCAAATGTGAAAGTGAACGCATAAAATTTAAGTTTAAAGTTTTTCAGCTGCTAAGTAAGAGTTGTATAAGTCGGCGCGGCCTTCAGAGACGACTTTCTTTTTCAGAATATCTGAATAAGTCGCTGAGTTCATAATAATATTTTTGATCTCATTATATTTTAAATGAGGGTAGTGTGACCAGATTTCTGCAGCAATGCCTGCTACCACTGGTGTGGCCATTGATGTCCCTGAATACATAGCATACTTATTATTTAAGACAGTTGAATAGATGGAATCGCCCGGAGCCGCCACATCAACGCCAATAAAGCCATAATTTGAAAAAGAACTTAAATCAGCACTTGATGTTGTCGATGCGACAACGATGGTGTTGTCGTTTTTGTGTGAGGCCGGATAAATTGGTTTTTTATCGATATCTTGCGTGTAGTTTCCAGCTGCTATCACAACAAGAACGCCATATTCATCTGCAATGTATTGTAAAGTATCCGGAATTAAATTTTGTCCTTCATTTATTCTTTTTCCAAAACTACAATTAATGATTTTAGCTCCATTTTTTGCAGCATAAAGAAAAGCTTCAGCCACATCGATATCAGTTTCGTCACTGTCAGCTGGAACAGTTTTTAAAGCCATAATTTTTGCGTTAGATGCAATACCTGCAATACCTTTTTTGTTGTTTTGTTGGGCGGCAATGATTCCACTAACATGAGTTCCATGCGAGTGTTTATCCATAACTTTATTTGTGGCGCTGCCATAAGCATCACGTTCTGAAGTGTTGATACCATTGATGTCGTCGATATAACCGTTTTTATCATCATCCAGATTATTGTTTGGAATTTCATTAGTGTTGACCCACATCACAGATTTAAGTTCTTGGTGATTAATATCAACACCTGTATCAACAACAGCAACAATGATTTCCTGAGATGTTTTGTTTTTTAGTGCTGTATAAGCTTTATCTAATGTTATGCCAGCTGTCTTAGCATCGCGGAAGTGCCACATCGATGAAACACCAGGATCATTAAAATGTTCAGACTTTAGAAGATCATTATCTTGAAGTTCCTGCTGGTTGCTTGGTGTTTCGAAGTAGGGAAGTGATTGCGTTGAAGCTACACCAACCCGTTGAATAGAATTTCGTTCCACTGAAATGATATCTGCATGAGATTGCAGAATTTGTTCAACTTTTTTAAGGTCACTGACTTGAACGATGTAAGTGTCATTTAAAAAATGACGAACATTTTTGATTTCTTTAATACCGTTAAAAGCTGATTTGGATTTAGTTCTAACAATTAAACGTTTTTCATCATATCGAACTGATTGTGTTGAAGACGAATGTAACACATCAGATGATGAAGTTGCTTCCTGTACAGCTAATGGAGTCTTTTTGTTGTAGTAAATACTTTGTGCAACAAGAACTGTGAGAACAGTCACTACAGCAGTGATTTGAGCGGTGATTTTTTTATTCATTATAATCATCCTTGATTAAAATATTTTAATTAAAACTTAAATTTCTTTTTAAGGCCGTCCAAGACTTTTTTACCTTCGTCTTTAACTTTATCCTTAGCTTTATTTTCTAGGTCTTTTTTAGCTAAATCAACTTTATTATCAACAGCTGCTTTCTGGTTATTGAGCTGTGATTCTGCTCCTTGTGCGTCTGCGCTGTAGCCTTTTGTAAATTGCTGTATTTGGTTTTCGAAT
>JAYTPA010000057.1:0-21747 GCA_043747495.1 Bdellovibrio sp. | reverse complement strand
AAAGATTCTTTTGAGGAATTGTAATTCTTGGCATATAAATAAATTATGACAACTTCAGCAAAAGGTCACAAATATATTTTACTTGGCGCCAGTCGAGGTCTTGGTTGGGCGACTTATCAAGAAATTAAAATGCAAGAGCCCGATTCTGAAATTTTATTGGTATCGCGTAAAATTGATTCTAAAAAAAATGAATTAAAATCTTTAACAGCAACACATTCTTTTGATTTAACAAATTGGTCTAAAGATGATTCGTTATTTAAAAAAATCATAGAATTTCAACCCACTCATATTATTTATTTTGCTGGCGGTGGACCCCACGGTGATTTCGAGACGAAGAAGTGGTCAGACCACGAATGGGCGTTAAAGATTAGTTTTTTAACACCTGCTCAAATGATTCACCAAGTTGCCCAAAATCAAAATGATTTAAAAGCTTTAAAATCAGTCGTTGTGATTGGGTCATCGGTTGCAGAATCTAACCCTGATCCCCATGCAGCTAGCTACTGTGCTGCTAAGCATGCTTTAAAAGGCCTTGTTTCCACACTGCAAATAGAAAATAAAACAGCTTTTAAATTAAACTTATTCTCGCCAGGCTATATGGAAACTGATTTATTGCCAGCTCGCAGTTGGCCTAGAACGCAAAACCAAGCTGAAAAGCCCGAAAAAGTGGCGAGTGAATTATATTTAAGTTTGATTAGACCATAGTTTAAAACAATAAGCGTTAGTGGTTTTCATCTAAATAGATTAAGTTATAACTACTTATTAGATTAAAGAGGTTTTTTATGTCGAATTCAAATATTGAAAATGTAATTATTGTCGGTTCTGGCCCTGCGGGCTTAACAGCTGCTGTTTATGCTGCTCGTGCTAATTTAAAACCATTAATGATTGAAGGCGAAGAAGCTGGCGGTCAGTTAATGATTACAACTGATGTAGAAAATTATCCTGGGTTCGAACACGGAGTGACTGGTCCTGATCTGATTGCTGTTATGAGAAAACAAGCTGAAAGATTTGGTACTCGTTTTCTTACAAGAAATGTCACTAAAATTGATTTCTCTGAAAGACCGTATAAAGTGTTCATTGGTGATCAAGTTCACTTAGCAAAATCAATTATTATTTCTACTGGGGCGAGCGCAAAGTATTTAGGATTGCCAAGTGAAAAACAGTACATGAGCCGCGGCGTTTCAGCATGTGCCACTTGCGACGGAGCCTTTTTTAAAAATGTTGAAGTTGCTGTCGTTGGTGGTGGAGATACGGCTATGGAAGAAGCTAATTTTCTAACGCGATTCGCAAGTAAAGTTTTTGTCATCCATAGAAGTGAAAATTTTAAGGCTTCTAAAATCATGGTCGACCGCGCAAGAAAAAATCCGAAAATTGAATTTATAATGAATTCAGCTGTTGAAGAAGTTTTAGGAGATGGCAAGTCGATGAATGCGATTAAAATTAAATCGACGAAAACCGGGGAAGTGATAACAAAAAATTTGCAGGGTTTATTCATTGCTATTGGTCATCAGCCTAATACAAAAGTATTTAATGGACAGCTTGATTTAAATGATGTGGGATATATCAAAACAAAACCTGGAACAACGTACACAAATATTGAAGGTGTTTTTGCTTCGGGTGACGTACAAGATCCTATCTACAGACAAGCGATCACTGCTGCAGGAACTGGGTGTATGGCTGCTATCGATTGCGAACGCTGGCTTGAAGCTCAAGGCAGCCACTAAATATAAATTAAGAAGCTAAGGAAACAATGACTAAAAAATTAAGCACTTCAGATCTTATTCGAAAAATTGAAAAATTAACGAAACAAAGAATTGCTGGGCAAGACGTTGTAGCTTTAGATCAATTTCGTGACGCTAAAAATAAAATTCAACCGACGACAATTCTTGTTATTGAAGATGAAGAAACACAAAGAAATTCTTTAAAAAGAATTTTAGAATCAGATGGATATCAAGTTAAATTGGCTGCAGATTCTGCTGAGTTAACATCTATTTTAGATGAAGATCACGAAATCCATTTTATTATTATGGATGTAGGTCTGCCTTGGATTAATGGTTTTGAACTAGCACAAATGATTAAAGAACATCGTGACCTTAAAAAAATACCGCTGGTTTTTCTTTCAGGACAAGCCACAGATGAAGATTTGCAAAAGGCCCGCGAAGTTGGAGCTTCGGACTATATCAAAAAGCCATTTGATATTGATAAACTAAAAACAAGAATCAAAGAAATTTTCGCAGAACAGAACAATAAATAAATTATGAGCTTTTTTTCAATTTGGGTTTTTGTTGAACGTAGTCGTTTAACAGTAATGTCAGTTTATTTTTTTGATCTTCTGACTGCTGAACGAATCGAATGCGCTGAGTAATCCCGTCACCAACGGCCTCGGCTTTAAGTTGGACACGTGAAATCATCGGATCAGAAGACTTTTTATTAACGACGACCAGATCGAAAACATTCCCGTAAAAATCAAACGGAACATGATCTTCTAAGAGTGTACCTGTCAATGATATATTTTTAGAATAACTTCTGAAAGATTTGCCTTTTTGATTAATTAATAAAACTTCGATTTTGAAAGCATGACGTTCAGCACGACGATTGTAATGTTGTACAAGTTTTTTAAAATTTAAATCAACAGACACTGTATTTTTTAAAGGTAAATTTTCTAAAAGACTGCCGTCAAATTCTTGATCGACTAGTTTATATGAAGTTTGAGTGTCTGTCTCTTGTGTTATATTGGTCATGGATTTAGTCATCGATTTTTCTTTAGTTTCTTCTTTGTTATTTTTTCTATTTTCATAAGGAAAAATAATTTTACGGTTATCGCTGTTTAAAAACTCCTGCAGTGATTGCCAGTTTTGCCAGCCTTCAGTCCAGATATAGTAACGGGTCATATCTTTTTCAGTCATTCTTTGAATCGTTGACTGCAGCTTATCAAGTGATAATGCCTGCGACTGAATTTTAGTTAAGCTATCTAGTATAATCCAAAACTTCATGATTTTACTATATCGGTGTATTTAGAGGAATTTTTAAGTCTAGTATACTAATGTTAAGATCTTATCAATATGATGTTCTGTTAAAATTCTAGATATTTGTCTAGTAAACATTTAACAGTAAAATAGACATAATCTAAGTCATGAAAAAAATATTTATAGTGTCTTGTTTACTAGTGTTTGGTTCTTCAACTTTTGCGGCCACATCTTTTGGTGTTTTGATGGTCGTTAAAGGAAGTGTAAAAATTTTAAAAAAGGACGACACATCAACCGATGCTAAAATCAATTCAAAAGTATTTCCAGAAGATGCAATTGTAACTGGCAAAGATTCACGGGCTAAAATAGTCATGAGTGACAGAAATATCATTAATGTTTTACCAGAAACTAAACTGCGCATTGATCAGTACATCAATAATGAAAAAGAAAAAAATGTAAGACTCAGCCTTATTCAAGGTAAAGTGAGAAATAACGTTGAAGAAAAATATGACAATGAGAAAAACAGATTTGAAGTTAAAACTCCCACTGCAGTAGCCGGCGTGCGCGGTACACAATTCATTACAAGTTTTAATCGACTAACTAATAAAACTGAAATCGTGACTTTAAAGGGCGAAGTGGCTTTTCAAGGGCTAGATGCGAAATCCAATAAATTAACTGAACCTGTCGTTGTTAAAAAAGGTGAAACTTCTCAGAATCAAGAGCCAGGAGCGCCGCCTGCAACACCTACACGTTTGAATCCAGTTGAACTTAACAAAGCTGAAAACGAAACTACAGTCCGTAAAGAGCCTACTCCTGGTTTAAACCCAGGCGGAACTGCACCGCCACCACCACCTGCGCCAACAAATACAGCACCACAAGATGAATTAAAAAGTGTTGTTGAAGAAATTAAAAAAGATTCTGCTGATACGACTTTGAATAATGCCTTACCAGGAATCATTGATAAAACACCAGCAAAGGTTATTGTTAATCCACAACAGTAAAACACGAAAGTGAATGTATTAAATATATGCTAAAAATAAGTTGTATCTGCGGATTGATTTTAGGATTTACATTCACCGTCTCGATTCAGTCAGAAGCCCAAGTCGAAACCACAATGACCCGTGCAGAAAGATTTTATAAGTCAGGTCAGTTTGAATCTTCATTAGCTGTACTTAAGAAACTTTCGACAGAAACAGATGATAAATCTGATATTTATTATTTGATGGGGTTGAATTATTACAAAACACAAAACTGTGAAGAGGCTGTGAAAGTTTTAGATCAAGTGACTAAATCCGAAACCTCTTCAAAAGTTTCTAAAGCTTATTTATTTCTTGGTTTGTGTCAGTATATTCGCAAAGAATATGAAAAATCGGTTAATAGTCTAGAATTATCATTAGACACGTCGACTGATCCCAAGCATGACGCTCAGGTCGAAAAACTTATTGAAAAAGTGCTCCAAGCCCAAGCCCAAGCTGAAAAAAACAAACTCAAGTACACGTTAGGCTTTGGATTAACGTATACGTATGACACAAATGTTCTCAGCGTTAAAGAAAATGATGACCGCAGTTTAAAAGGAAATGTTCTAAACGCAGCCGTTTTTGGATCTTACAAGGCCTATGCTGATGAAACCACTTCCATAGAGCCTATTGTGTTCCTATCAGACAATTTAACATACACTTCAAAATTTGAGGAAAGTGATTATCTTAAATCTGCAGATGCGACTCAATTTTTAATTTCAGTGCCTTATAAAACACGATTCAGTGATGGAAACAATGACATTTCTGTAAATGCAGGTTTATTTTTTCTACCGAACGGCAATGAACGTCGTAAATTAGCGATTCAAACTATTTTTCTAAAAGAAAATTTAACTTACAATTTAAGTTCAGTTAATGCGGTAACAATTAAACTTGTAACAGGTATTGATCAGTCTGAAGTTGAATTTAGTGATGAAGAAGATGATCAGTCAGCTTTTAAAGGTGATTTTGCAATCGGTATGAGAAGTTATTTACCTAAATTGAAAAATCATACGTTATGGGGTGATTTAGGATTTTTAATTAATGATGCTAAAGGTGACAATGCTAAATATAGAAAGCTTTATGTAGTATTAGGCTATTCAAAGCCTCAATTCAAAAATATGAACGAGACAATTAAAATAAACTACTACAAATCAGATTATATAAAATCTGTACCTGATCGAACTGACTCTAATTATGGAGCTACATACTCGCTAGCTACTGATTTAAATGAAAGACTTTCGTTAACAGGAATGTTGAGTTACTCAAAAACTAAATCAACTATCGAGGAATATGAGTATTCTGACTACACAGTTGGTTTACAATTGTTTTACGTAACTCAGTTTTAATAAATTATTTAGTTTTGTATTCAAAAACTCCGTCCCAATTAGACGGGGGTGGATCATTAATTAACTCAGAAGATCTTTTTAAATATAATTCGCACAGAAAATTATCTGACGGTTTTTCTATGAGTAGTTTTTTGAAAGCCGAATGGGCTTCAGCAAAGTTTTTATCTTGAAATAGCTTTAAGGCAGCATGGTATTTCTCTAAGAAACTAAAATCTTTGAAATGGTCTTTCTCATCAAGCAAAATATATATTCTGACGGGTTTTGTTTTTCCTTTAACACGCACCAAATCAGCTTCTTGTGCCACGTATTCATTTTTAACTGCATTGTAAGTTGTTTCAGAAATAAGAATTTTAGCGTTATAATTTTTAGTTAATCCTTCAAGACGTGAAGCTAAGTTCACTTCATCACCAATAACAGTGTAACTTTGAATTTGATCTGAACCAATATTTCCCGCCACCATATAACCCGTATTTAAACCGATACCTATTTTTATTTCTGGCCATCCCCGTTTAGCAAAATCAGTATTCAATTTGTCTAAATGACTTAAGCACTTTAAAGCCGCTTTGCAGGCTTTCTGTGGGTGGTCAGGGTAATTAATCGGGGCACCGAATAGAGCCATGATGGCATCGCCCATAAACTTGTCGATTGTCCCTTGGGTCCCGAAAATAGTTTCTGACATCGGCGTCAGATATTTATTTAGTAAAAGTGATAATTCTTGAGGATCCATTTTTTCTGAAAAATCTGTAAAACTACGAATATCTGAAAAGAAAACAGTCATATTTAATTTTTGACCTTTTAATTGCAAATTATCCTGATTTTTTAAAATTTCATTAACGATTTCTTTAGAAACGTATTTAGAAAATGTATTTTTGATTTCCTGTGATTTTCTAGTTTCAAAGAAATAAATATAAACGAGATAAAGAAAGTAAGTGATCGCTGTATTTAAAAACAATGTTGAAAGTAATGTGAATTGAATGTTTTGTTTAAAATAATATTCAGCTAAGAAATAAATTACTACATTGATAACTACGAATAAGCCCGAAGCTGCCAGCAAGTTAGAGTATAGAAAAGTCAGGCTTAGGAGAGAAATAATTAATAAAAGGGCGAAAAAATAAATTTGAAAATCATAAGTAGAAGTTTTCATAAAATTCTGCTTAAAAAGATTTTCCATTACAGTTAAATGTATTTCTGGCCCAGGAAAGGCCACATTAACAGGAGTATTTCTTAGATCAAAAATAGCATTAGCCGTTGCGCCAAAAATAGCTGTTTTTTCTTTTAAAAAATCTTTCCTGTCGACGTAGATTTCTTGGCTATTTGTTTTGATAAGAAGCTTGTCTTCATTATGGTATAAATCTCTTGCGGAGACATAGGGCAAGCTTTTTATATTTCCATAATAATTAACAGTTGTGCGTCCTTGCTGATCTACTGGAATTTCATAAATTGTTCTTTCTTTTTCTTTGGAAATGTCCTTTATTTTTACATAGCCTACAACTTTAGTTTTATTCATTGGCATAAGTTTGAATTCAGCTTGATATCCAGTGCTTGCTAAATATGTTTGTAAAGCTAATGAAGGAATATAACTTGAACCAAGTTTGTTACCAATTCTATACAATAGAGGATACTTTCGTATTATGCCGTCAGTATCTAAATCGGCAATAAAACTAGCTGTGTATAGACTACTGTTTTGTATTATGGGCGTATTAGGAATCCATTCTCCATAATGGACTATGGCTAAATTTTCAACATCACTTTTAAATTTACTGATTTTAGATTCAAAATCTAGATTTTCATATCCAGTTATTTCATTGAGTTTGTCAGAGTAATAGTTTTTCAATGTTTTAATATTATCATCTTCATCAGTTAACCAATTTCTGCAGTATTCGTAGACTTCAGCTATCTTAATATTCTGAAGATAGTTAGACTGATATTTATTAAGCTGTTCTTTGCTTTTAATATTAACTTTTTTTAAATAAAACAGCTCGGCATCAGCTTCCTTCGCTAAAAATATTTTTTTTAATCCACTTTCAAAGCGTAGTTCTTCAAACTGAATATTATCATCTTCGACATAAATACTTCCATTTTCAATATTTAGGATGCTTCCACCACCAGTATGAAGAAAAGCTTCGGTGTAACAATAATCTTGATAGGGTGCGACCTTGTCGAGTTTCTGATTGCCAAAAATACCTAAAACTACTTTAGATTTATTTTTCAAAATAGTATTAGCAAAATCTGAGTCAATTTTTTCATCACCAGATTCAGAAAATATAATATCAAAACCTATTGTTTTTATTCCACTGGCCAGTGCATTTTTTGTAATCTGATCGATGACTTCACGGCTCCAAGGCCAGCGTCCTAATTCTTGAACTGATTCGTCATCGATGGCTATTAATATTGATTCACTCTTGTTGAGAAGGGCTTTGTTGGATGTTTTCGATTTAAAAAAACTGTCATAAATTAGATAATTAGTTCTGGTCAGCAGGGGTAAATCAACTTGAGGATCCTTAACTTGCACATAACCAAGTATGCTGCCTAAGACAAGCAGTAGAGCTGATAAAATAAGTCCATAGTTTCGGATTTTCATTAACTGGCTTTGACGATATCTTTTTTTAGAACGAAGGGTAAAAAGCTTTTTAAAGATGACCTGTCTTGTTCTGATTTAACAATAAATTTAAAATTAGTTTTATCTTCAACTTTGGCGCTAATCTTCATTTTACGATCCTGGTCAGTGGATTTATTGATTAAAACGACTTCGATTTCTTCAAAGAAAAAATCCTCAGGTATCGGACCTATAACTTCGCAAATGGTCATATCGAATTTGGAAGTTTTGGTTCTATAAATTTTGCCCTTTTTATTCATAAGGACAACTTCGTAAAAAAATTTTTCAGTCATGGAAATTGTTTTTTCGACTTCTTTTTGTGTTTTTAAATCAGCTGGTTTCATTTTGATTGGACTAGTTTGATTTTTATCTTCGGCAGGGCTACTTATTAAATTAGTCATGGCTGAAAATGGAGAATTGTTTGATTGAATAAAATCACTTAACTTTTTCCAGGTCGGCCAGTCAGATCTCCAGACAAATAAGTTTTTGATGTCCTTAGCCTTCATTTTCATAATAGCTAATTGTGCATCATCCGAAGTCAGAGCTTCAGTTTTCATTTTTGTTTGTGGATCATAGAAACACCAGAGAACTTTGTTTTCCATAACCTTTTATCGGAAAAAAAAGATCAATAAACGAGTCTTAATTTCATATTTTAAGACTCGACGTTGGACTAGTTTCCAGACTCTGCTTTTTCTTTTGCAGCAGCTTCTTCAGCTTTTTTCTGGGCTTCTTCGGCTATGCGCTTTGCTTCGGCAGCAAGCTCTTCAGCTTTTTTACGTGCCGCTTCTTCTTCGGCCTGCTGTTTAAGTCTTTCTTTAGATTCTTCATTTGTTGTTTCAGATATTTTGTTTAATTCTTTTAGTTTGCGCTGCAAAGCTTCGTTTCTACGGGCAGCGCCAGATTCAGCAGCTGATTTTTCTTGGCCTTTGAGGCCTTTACTGACAGCTTCTTTGATTTGTTGTCCACGTGCGTTTTCAAGCGCTTCGTCAGCACGATCACTTCTTCTAAGGCCACTGGCTTGATCAGTTTTATCCTTCATTCTGTCTTTAACTTTATCTCTTCCATTCTGGCTGACATCATCAGATTGTTCAATTGATGAGCCTACTGCATCTAAAGATGATTGATCCTTTTTTAATTTTTTGTCTGATAAAGATTTCGCTTTTTTCTGATTAGAAATTTCGCTAACTGTTGGATCCAGATCATTTGATGAATTTTGTGTTTGATCTGCTTTATTTTGATCTTTTTTCTCTTCTATTTTTGTATCTGCTTCTTTAAAAATTTCTCGTTCAACTTTAATTTTTTCTTGGTCAACTTGACTAAAATTTATGACATCTATTTTTTTCTGTGTCGGTAAAAACTCAATTTTTTGTTGAGCTTTAACAAGCGCCCCAGCTGATTCCGCAGCACTGTTAGCTTGATCTGGTAAATTAATACGGACGTCAACAATCCCTTCTGTGACTGAAGTACTTGAGCGACCAGATTCGTAACCAACTGTAAAAATTGTTCCGCGTACTCCGGCAACAATACCAGGTGTCTTAACTCGGTACGTGTTCTTAGTACCGTCGTATTTTTGACGAACAGTGGATTGAATTTTACCGAAATCAATACTGAGTTCGACATTTTTTTTATTTTCAGCAGGTTTATAAATATATTCGCTGATCAAAAGTTTTGTCTTTGGATAAATATCGATTTGATTTGAATCAATCAATCTGATACGAGCGGCTGCATTCGAAGTTGTTTCAATGACATCTGACTTGTAAACGACATCATTATTTTGAGCTTTAATCTGTGAAGCTTTCTTGTTTACTAGACGATTTATAGTGACATCACCACGTATAAAAACGAATTTACCGGCTGTGATTTCTTCGGCATTAGCCTGTGAAAAAAACGAAATAAAAACAGATATTAGAATAAAAATAGAGGACAGTTTCATAAGCACCCCTTAGCCTTACTATTTAAATCTTACCTGAGAATTTAAAAACTATAAATTGATTGATAAATTTTCTAGAAATGAGACAGTGAATTGAATCATATTAAGAATTAACTTTACGAGGTTATATGTCTAACTTGAATGAACAAAATAGATCACTTTCTTTTATTTCGGCATTAGCTCTAGTTGTCGGTACAATGATTGGGACCGGGGTATTTCTTAAAGCAGCGATCATGTCACAAATGGTCGGGTCTTCGTACTGGGTTTTGATCGCCTGGGTTGTAGCAGGGCTACTATCTTTAGCCGGAGCTTTAACATATGCAGAAATCGGCGCCTTGTTTCCAAAAGCTGGCGGAGAATACGTCTATCTTAAAGAAGGCTACGGCAAACTTGTGGCTTTTCTATATGGCTGGCAAAGATTTTTAATTAGTTCACCAGGTACAATTGCTGCCTATGCAGTGGGTACAGCCACTTTTGCAGCGTCTTTTTTAAACTTAGAATCAATCGGTGGTCGTACTGCTTTAGCTATTTACGTCATTCTATTTTTTTCAAGTTTAAATTGTTTGAATGTGCAGTTTGGTGGACGTTTACAAAGTGTTATGACCTTTTTAAAAGTCGTGATGATTTTATTTATTATTAGTGGGGCTTTGTTTTTTTCAGAAACAGCTGGCTTAAATAATATGGGATCATGGGCAGAATCAAATTTTCCCGGTTGGAGTGCATTTGGAGCTGCTATGTTGGCTGCATTATGGGCCTATGATGGTTGGAATAATATGCCAATGGTGGCTGGCGAAATCAAAGATCCTCAAAAAAATATTCCAAGGTCTTTAATTATGGGCGTTTTATTTTTAGTGGGTCTGTATACACTTATTCATTTTTGTTATTTTTATGCTTTACCGTTTGCAGAAGTCGCTAGTTCGAGTGCTTCAAATCAGCCCGATGCCTTACCAGTTGCGGCTAAAACAGCAGCTACATTTATGGGGCAGAATGGAATTATTTTTTTAGGTATCGCGATGATGTTTTCAGCGGTAGGAGCCATGAATGGGTCTATTTTAACTAGCGCAAGAGTTCCTTATGCTATGTCTAAAGATAAATTATTTTTTTCATCTTTGGGAAAGCTTCATAAAAAAACCAATTCTCCTTACATATCTATTATCATTCAAGCGGCTTTGTCTGTGATCATGGCTTTGTCAGGTAGTTTTGATCAATTAACTGATTATGTTGTTTTCGCGTCTTGGATTTTTTATGCTTTAGTTGCAGGATCAATTTTTATTTTCAGAAAAAAATTACCTCATGTATCTAGACCCTATAAAACATTAGGCTACCCAGTAATTCCGATTGTTTTTATTGTTTTAGCTAGCTTACTTTTGTTGAATACTCTTTGGACAAATACCCAATCATCACTTTATGGATTGCTGATTATTGTAATGGGTATTCCATTTTTTTACTTGATGAAGAAGAATATAATAAAGATCTAAAAACTAAATCTAAACCTTTAAACAGCTGACAAAATGACCTGTGCTTGTTTGTTTTAATTCAGGCTTTTGCACACTACAGTTTTTATCTGCTATCGGGCAGCGAGGATTAAAATAACAACCTGGTGGTGGGGATATGGGTGATGGTACATCGCCAGTAAGGATTGTTCGCTCAGCACGTGGTTTAGGGTCTGGAACTGGAATCGCAGATAATAAGGCCTTGGTGTAAGGATGCTGTGGATTTTTATAAAGTTCGTCAGCATCAGCCATTTCAACGATTTCGCCTAAATACATAACTGCAACTTTATTTGAAACGTGTTCTACGACTTTTAAATCATGAGCAATAAAAATATAAGTCAGACCTAATTTTTGTTGAAGTTCCATTAATAAATTAAGAACTTGGGCTTGAATCGATACATCAAGTGCAGATACTGGCTCATCACAAATAATAATTTCAGGATTCACTGCTAGAGCACGGGCAATGCCTACGCGTTGACGTTGACCACCAGAAAATTCATGCGGATATCTAGTTAAATGTTCTGGTCTAAGACCAACCAGATCAATTAATTCACGAACACGATTTTTTCGTAATTTTTCATCAGGATATAAATTATGAATAATTAATGGTTCTTCTAAAATTGCACCAATTGTCATACGCGGGTTAAGCGAAGCATAAGGATCTTGAAATATAATTTGTAAATTTTTTCTCAAATCACGTAAGCGATTTGCATCAACATGTGTGATGTCTTCACCTTTATAAAAAATCTTTCCGCTAGTGGGCTCAATTAAACGAATTAAGCAGCGACCCAAAGTAGATTTGCCACAGCCAGATTCGCCAACTAACCCAAGGGTTTCACCTTTTTTAAGTTCAAAAGAAATATTTTGCACGGCTTTAACAGCGGCCACTTGTTTTGAAAGTAAGCCACCATAAATTGGAAAATGCTTAACTATATTTTCAACTTTTAAAAGTGTTTCCATACGTTACACACCCTCTGATGAAATAGGATTAAAGCAGGCCACTTTATGTAAGCCTCGTAAATTTTCTAAATTGGGTTCTGACTTACGACAAGTTTCAGTTACAAATTTGCAACGATCTTGAAAACGACAACCTACAGGTAGTTTATATAAATTAGGAACTAATCCTGGAATCGTATTTAATTGTTTAAGACGCGATCCTGTTTCAAAGTGAGGAATCGAATCTAACAAACCCTTTGTGTAGGGATGTTTCGGACGGTAAAAAATATCTTCAACTGTTCCATATTCTACGACTTTACCAGCATACATCACTAAAACGTCTTGGCACATTTCTGCAACAACACCTAGATCATGAGTAATTAAAATCATACCGGCTTGAAATTCTTTTTGAACTTTGCGCATCAGATCTAAAATCTGAGCTTGAATAGTTACATCCAGTGCAGTTGTTGGTTCATCTGCGATCAGTAATTGCGGTGTACAGCTCATGGCCATTGCGATCATCACGCGTTGGCGCATACCGCCTGACAATTGATGTGGATATTCATGATAACGTTTTTCAGGGGCAGGAATGCCCACCAAACGAAGCATGCCGATCGCTTTTTCTTGGATTTCTTTTTTTGTTAAGTCTTTTTGATGAAGTTGTATACTTTCAGAAACTTGGTTTCCAATTGTGTATACCGGATTTAGCGAAGTCATCGGTTCTTGAAAAATCATGGCGATTTGGTTACCCAATATCTCACGCATTTCATCTTCAGTTTTTTTAAGTAAGCTTGAGCCCTTAAATTGAACATCGCCTGAAACTATTTCGCCAGGTTTTTGAATCAGACGCATAATTGATAAAGCAGTTTGTGATTTACCACAGCCTGATTCTCCGACGATCCCTAATGTTTGGCCTTTTTTGACGCGAAAGCTGACATCATCAACGGGGAAAAGAATGCCATCATCAGTTTTGTAGCGAGTTCTTAAATTTTGGACATCAAGTAATGTTTCAGACATCCTTATTTTATACTGAATTGCATGATAATCAGCAATTGGAAAAAGATCTATTTAGCGCTAAGTTAAATTGATGAGACTGGAAAAAAAGACCTCGCACAGCTATATAGAGCAATGCTACGGCCCTGAAAATGATTTAAAGCTGCTATCGCGAACTGCCGCTGAAAAATTAGGATTAGGTGGTATATCTATAGCGCATACAGAAGCCCATATGATTCAGTTTTTAGTGAAAATGGTTAACCCTCAAAAAATAGTCGAAATTGGAACGCTAACTGGTCTCTCTTGTCAGTACTTTCTTGAAGCATTACCAGCAGATGGCATGGTCTATTCTTTAGAAAAGTCTGAAGAGCATTTTGAAATCTCGCAAAAAATACTAAAGCCATGGATTGAGAAAAACAAATGTCAGCTGATTTTGGGTGATGCCCGTGAAAAATTAAAAGACATCACAAGCCAAGGGCCATTTGATGTTATTTTTATTGATGGTAATAAAAGTGCTTATTTAGATTACTGGCGCTGGGCTGAAACCAACATCAAAAAAGGTGGACTCATTATTGTTGATAATGTGTTTTTATCAGGATCTGTGTGGGACGGCCCAAAATATAAATTTAGTGAAAAACAAATTCAGACGATGAAGACAATGACAGATGAAATTTTAAAGAACTCGAATTTTCAAAGTTCTTTTGTTCCAACTGATGAGGGCCTAATGCTGGCCCTCAAAAAATAAATTAATTACTGTTCGCAACCTGATTGAGTTACAAGTCTATTAATTAAAAAATCAAGTCTGCCTGTATGAGATCTTCTTTTAGTTGAGATGACTTTAATTTCTTGAGTGATCGGGTGCATTCCATCAAAATAGTAGCGTGATGTTAGAATTGTTTCGTAACTAGTTTCTACTTCAACATCTAATTCAGATTGATTAACAACTTGTGTATCGACTTCTTTTAGGCCGTAAGCAGATATATCTTGTGGGCATTTTTCAGTTATGTACTGAATGATTTGTGCTTTAAGTTCAGTCGGTAAAACTGAATCTTTTTTATAAACACTTTCAGTTGTGTTCGCAAAAGTTGAAAAGCCAATAGTTAACATAAGACCGATTAAAACTGATTTCACGGGGATCTCCTTGGTTTGTTAAGGATCTTGTATCACGGTAAATTAGAAAGTCATGTCAGGGTTTTATTAGTTACTGCTTAATCCCGGAGTCTTTGTAAAAAAGCAATGCCACGGCTACAAAATAGGACTGATTGTGAACACTTTTAAATAGAGGACTACTTTTATTAGCTGAGTATGAAAAATTACTATAGGCCGTACCCAAAATGAAACTGAATTTTTCATACTCATACATAAAATTTTGTGAAAGTTTAAACGCACTTAGCCCATCACGCCCTGTGTAAGCTGGACGATCAGCAGTCACGTATTGCGGCTCAACTTCATAAAAATAATTAGCAACTCGCTTGCTAAAAAATTCTGAGGCTACTGAAGTCGAAGAACGTAAGTTAGGGATTAAAAAATTCATTCTTTGAAAACGCAATTCAGGTTCAAAAACAAAACCTAAAAAATTTGTGGTTTTAAAATTTGTCTCAAAAGTTAAGCGGACAGGAATTTGAAATCTTAAAGATCCATAGTCAGGTGCTGACCAAAATTTAAAATAAATGGATGGTCCCGTTTCGAATGTGTAATTTAAATTGGGCATGTTTCTGCGGGCTTCATTTTCTGAACTATCACTAGAAAACGTGGCTCCAAAGCTGAGATTAATATCTAATTCTAAAGATTTAAATAATTCTATACGAGTGCCTTCTTCACGATCTGATTTCAGTATATCACCTCTGTATATAATGATCGGCAAAAATAAACTTTCGTTTTGATTCTGGCTTGATGCAGGGTAGTGCGGGACTGATCCAGTGCCGTAACCAACACCTAAATCAAGTTCAGATTTTTTTGAAATTCGTTCTTGTGCTTGCAGCAGTGATGTTGCAAAAATAAAAAGAATTAAAATTAATTTCATTGAATGGACTGCAAGAATTCACTAACAGCTGGTTTGTATTCGCTGGGGAAATCTCGTAAACCATTTAAGTGTCCTGCTTCTGGAAGTGACAGTTTTTTCCAGTTTAGGTTTTTGTGGGGCTCGAAAAGTTCATCAATACTTGCAGGTGTAATCATTTTGTCACGCCACCCACGAATACTTAGAAGTGGAAAATTTTCAGGAAACTTTTCTAAATCTGTGTTTATGTCTTTGTGTAGATCTTTGCTCCAGCCCAGCACAAACAAAGGTGTCGTTACAAGTCTTAACGGAAGCGATTTCATCCCCATTTGAACATCTAATAATTTATAGCTGGCTTGAATGATTTTTATACCTGGGCCGCTATCGCAGATCAGAGCCTTTATTTCTTTGGGGTGGTTTTTAAAACGTCTGGCCATAGTTTCTATGGCACAACTTGCAACGTTAGAAAAAGCAAACATGATTTTTTCATTGTAGTCAGAAAGTAAATCAAGATGGTGTTCGATTTGATCAGCTAGGGCATGTTTCATCCCAAATTTTTTAGAAATTGTTGAAAAGGGAACATAGGAATGCTGCTTTGGCTTGTCTTTTAAATTAAAAATATAGGCGTCATAACCAAGTTCATTTACAAATTCGACATGACGTTTTAAAGCTTTTTTATGGCCTTGAAAAAAATGAACAAAGAAAATCAGTTTGTCTGATTTTCTCTCAAAAGCTTTAATAAGCTCTCCAGAATCTGGAAAGTTTTTAATCATAAAATTCCTATCCGTGAATTTTTATCGGCTTAGTGTTTATTAGACTGTGTTTTTGAAGGCCATAGTTCTGTCCAATGTGGACGAGAATGTTGGCTTTCAGCTTGAGCTGCTTCATTAAAAGTAGTTTGAGTCACAATCACTTTTTCTAATGCTGTTTCTGATAAAACTTTTCCACAGGCTTCAACAACGGCTTCTGCATCAATACCATGTAAATGATATATTTCAGAAGGGCGGCCGCATTTAGAATGTTTTCTAACAGCGCAAGATTCATGTCTTACACCCACGATAGATCCTAAATTATCTAATAAACCAGCTTCACCGTCATGCACGCTGACGATCGGAATACGTCGGCCTGAAGCCATCACTAAATCGGCTGATCCAACTTCGCCTTGGCGATTTAAAAATAAATCAGATGTAATTCCTAATTCATGTCTTAAATAGTTGTAATCATTTTCATGACCTAAAATCCCGCACAATAAATCAGGTGATGTCACAACAACCACGTTGGCATAAATACCACGTGATAATAAATCTTCAGAGGCCTTAATAGCTTCAGTTGTTAATGAACCCATAGAAAAAATATTGACTACATTATCACCAGGTTCATAGCCAGCATACCCTTGGTAGTTAATCAAGTAATAGGCACCTTTAAGAACTTCTTCGCGAATAATATTTAAAATATCATTTTCGCTGAGTGCTGCAATTTCTTCTTCGTTTTGGCCACCAGCAACGGGGAATTCTGCACGTGATAATTTTGCTGTGTTGTTCGTTTTAAAGCGAAGTTGTTTATTTAAATACTTCATCATGTCTTTTTGTTCAGCGCCGCGGGTAACAAGACGAAGCAATGTGCCGTTACGGCCAACGTTATCGTTCGTTAAATGACGTTTAAAAGAGTCACATAAAATCCAATCAAGTTCGATACAGAAAAACGGTTCCCATGTGATTTGATTTGGAATTTGGAAATCTGATTTCCATCCATGCTGTGCACCTTCTGGTGACAATGTCACACCCGACGGAGTGCCCACACAAATGAAACTTGATTTCCAATATAAATTATAAAAATACTGATCAAGAGCACGCTTAATAAAGAAATCATAAATGGTCATCAACGGCATGACTGGTATACCTAATGTGTCTTTTACGCGACCAAAAGATCCTACACAAGACATCACATTGCCTTCAGCAATTTCAAAACGTAAAAAACGATCTGAAACCTCTTCGCCTGGGACTAGATCAGGTAATTTTGTATCTTTAACACCTAAGTCAGTTTCGATATCAGTGACGATGGGTGCACCAAAAATTTTTCCATCCATTGCTGGATTTAAATTTGTTGATGTTCCTACGTCTGGTGCCATTGTCATAAATAATTCGCCAGCTAGTTTCCAACGTTTTTCAAAATCAGTTAATTTAGAAACATCAGCGTTCGCAATACGTGTTAATTTAGCTGTTAACTGACCAAGCATCCATTGTGTGTGAGGGTAACTGGTCATTTTTGTATTGATATCTAAACGATCCGGAATTCCACCCGAAGCAGCAAATTGGTTTAAGAAAAACTTTTGATTTTTTTCTTTCAAAGCATTTTGAGCTTTAATGTCCTGATGTAATTTTTCGCCACGTTCTTTTAAATATTTACCTTCAGCTGTTTTAGCATCGAAGCCAGCGAATAAAGCATCACCTTTAATACCTTGTTTGGCTTTTAACTCATCCATTTCCTCAGATTGATTTAAAGCCGAGTGATTTCCAGGTTGAGCTGCCATTTTTAGGCCCCAACCTTTTAGAGTATGCACAATAATGATTGTCGGTTGGCGTTTTGACTCTTTAGATTTCAACATAGCTTCAGCGACTTGAATAATATCGTGTCCGCCAAAATCACGAAGTCCTTCATAAAGCTCTTCGTCAGTGACTGTATCTAAAAACTTTTTAAGACTAGGATGTTCTTTAGCCATTCCTTTTTTTAGAGCTTTCATGTCTTGAACTAAAAGCAAAGCTTGAAGTTCGTAATCGTAAAGTTCTTTTTCTAAGAAATTCTTGAATACGTCTCCGCCTGGTTTTTTAAATAAGGCTAAACGTTTTGAGCCATGACGAACTTGAATGACTTCCCAGCCATTAGCTGCCATTGATTTTTCAATGCGGTCAGCGTCAGTGCCTTGCATAATTTTTTGGTTCACAATGCGGTGACCATCCAGTGACTGGCGATTGTAATCTACCATCCATGTCACATTTCCGATTTCACGATCGGCAAAATCAGGAACAGCTTCGTACATTGAACCTTCACGGAATTCAGAATCGCCGGATAAGGCCCAGAAGTGAGCATCTGGCACATCGTAGTTATGTTCTTTAGCGAAGCGATAAGCCAAGGCTAAGTAGCCAGCTTGAACAGGTGGAATGCCCACAGTGCCTGACGGGAAAAAATTATGATGATCAGAATCGTAAGTTGAATGGTAAGATTGAAAAACAGGTTCGCCATTTTTAGAATATTTACGAAGACCCATCATCGCTGTATTTTTTTCGTCTTCAGATAATTTTGATAAATCATTTTTTAAAAATAAATCTAAAAGATAATTGTAAGAATGATCAGTGGGACTTGCGTGTGGTTTATTAGCAATGTGATCAAAACCAGATTTTACCACAAGATGCAAAGCACCCATGATGTGTAATGCAGATGCAGAAGCCGATTGATGACCACCAATTTTTGGATCGCCTTTGTCTTTGTCAGTTCGGCTATTGGCTTGAAAAATCATTTGAGTGGCTAAGTAATGGGCCCGTTCTGCAATGCGATCTAAAGTAGATTTATTAAGGTCTTTAAGATCTTTTAAAGTGATGTTTTTATTTGTCGACATGTTGTATCCTTTGCCTCACAAATAAATAGCGATTTTTTGATGAACTGGCAAGATATTGCCTTATGTTTCTGCTGTTAAGACTCGACGACGAAATCCCAGCGGATTTTAATATAGCCATCATTTTCAACAAGCCCTTTAGGTGGGTTTGGAAACGGAGCTGCTTGCCTAAAAGCTTCGACAGCTGCGTCATCTAAATCACGCACGCCAGATTCGCTAATCACTTGTACTTTAACAAGAGTTCCGGCTTCATTCAAAAAAATGATTAATTTTGTGACCTTATTGCTGTTTTCACTGGCTACAGTTCGGCCTTGGGTCATCAAACGCGAAACCTTTTGTCTGACTTGGGGTTGCCACCACTGATTCAGCTGAACTTTAATGCGGTGATAGTACCCGTAGTATTTATATTCTTTGGTGTTTAATGCTGTCTTTAAGTTTTGCTCAACGCCTTCAAGTCTATCAGTGGCTGTTGATGAATCACCTAATTCAGCTTGTTGAGAATTTGCTTTTTTCTGTTTGTTCAATTGTTTTTCTAAACTGTTTTTTTCTAAGACCAAATACGGATCAAATTTTTCACCAAACAAAGATGGTTTGCTGGCTTTTTTGAAGTCACTGTTTTTAAATGTGTCAGCTAATTTTGCAATTGTTTCTTTGTCGACAGTATTATTTTTTGCACTCAGATATTTAGCATCTTTGTTTTCTAATTTATTGGCTTTGTTTTCATCGGTTTCGACAAT
Source organism: Bdellovibrio sp. (assembly GCA_043747495.1). Taxonomy (GTDB): domain Bacteria; phylum Bdellovibrionota; class Bdellovibrionia; order Bdellovibrionales; family Bdellovibrionaceae; genus Pseudobdellovibrio. Next base: position 2,128 of record JAYTPA010000057.1, on the reverse strand, counting down.
TCTTTTTGGATTAGCTTTAACAACTTCTGTTGGTTTGACATCAACTAAAACTACTTCGATGTTTTCTGATTTATTTTGAAGATTAAACTTTGGAACAAAAAACATAAACAGTAAAAAAAGTGAGTGAAGCACTAACGATGTAACAATAAAATTTCTAAATCTGTTAGGCGAGTTCATAAAACCTCAGTCGTAGACATTTACTAGACTATCGGATGTATGACAGCTGAAGTTGAGACTTCGGTGATGACCATTTGTCGTGTTTTTTCAGAACTAGACTAAAAGCTAGGCTGAATCAGAGCATGAGCCACTATGACGCTATTTGACTCGGGTCTTAAACAAAGTGAAACTGTTTATGAATGAGATTTCAGTGTTGGTGCCTTACAGATAAAGGCCTTAAAAGATCAGGCAATCAAGATTCTTTTCTAGTTGATGAAAAGTTAGGTTTGTTTATTGTCGCTGACGGTGTCGGTGGCCACATGGGCGGAGAAGTGGCTTCAGCATTAGCTGTTGAAACTGCTCAAGAAGTTTTAAGTCATCCAAAAGCCATTCAATTTTCGCCCAGAGAAGTCATGCAACAAGCTTATCAAGAAGCTTCACATCGCATTTATGATCGCGCGACTCAAGAGCCCCGCTTAAATGGCATGGGCACTACAATGGTGATGGGTTACGTACGTGATTCAAAAATTTATATTGGTAATGTAGGTGACAGTCGTTGTTACTTGCACCGAAAACCTTATGTGTGGCAGCTAACAGAAGATCATTCATTGGTGAATGAACAAATTCGTTTAGGTTTACTGACCGAAGAAGTAGCCAGAAAAACCATTGCTAAAAATGTGATTACTCGCAGCGTGGGTTTTGAACGTGACGTTTACCCGGATATGATCGAGCGAGAAATTTCTGCAGGTGACACATATATTTTTTGTTCTGATGGTTTGACGGGAATGATCACTGATCGCATGATGAGTGAAATATTAAATGGCAATATGATTGATCAGACAACGCCAATGTTTATTCAGCAGGCACTAGCTCATGGCGGCGATGACAATGTGACAGTCCTTGTGTTGAACTTCCAAGAAGTATGAGCCAACTGCATGAGTGAGAAGCGCAAAAGCATAACATTATATTTAATTACTGGTGATGAGAAAGAAACTTTCAAAGTCAGATTACCTTATGCTTATTTTAAAATTTCATTATTTTTTATTCTTGTTGTTGTTGTTTCATTGATGGCAGGTCTAATTGATTATTTTGGTTTGCTAGCTCAGTCTTTGGAAAATAAAAAACTTCGCTTAGAAAATTTAGATCTCCAAAAACAATTTCAAACTGTTGAAGTCAAACTTGAATCTTTACAATCGGCTATGGATCGGGTCACGCAGATGACTCACAAACTAAGACTAATCACAGATATTGAATTAAAAGATCGTCCGGAAAAATTAAACTTTCCGGCATATCAAATTGCGGATGCTGATCCACTCAATAAAGATGAACCGCGGTTGTCTCCTGAAGAAATGGAAAAACTCAGTCAAAATGATGAAACTAATAATCCTGTGAATCCACTGAAAGGTGAAGTTGCAACACGCAGATCAGTTTCTAATTACACCACACTTGTGATTCGTATTGATCAGGCCGTGAAAGATTCAAATTTAAAAGAACAATCAGTGATCGAGCTTTGGGAATTACTATCAGATCGCCAAAGTTTATTGGCTTCTACACCAAGTATAAAACCTGCACGCGGACCGATTGGTTCACGATTTGGGTACCGTGTTGATCCGATCAATGGCCGCCAGAAAATGCACGCAGGCCTTGATATCACTGGCCCACCAGGCACACCAGTTAGGGCCCCTGCAGATGGTATTGTTAGCTTCGCAGGTTGGGATGAAACTTATGGAAAACTTGTATCGATAGATCATGGTTACGGGGTGCTGACTAGATACGGACACAATTCACAAATCTTTGTGCAAATTGGCCAAAAAATTTCTAAATACGATGTGATATCTGCTATCGGCAGCACAGGTAGATCCACTGGCCCACATCTTCATTACGAAGTGCGCGTGAACGGTGTCGCTGTGAACCCATCAAATTACGTTCTTGATGAGAACGATAATTAATTAATTAACTTCGCCGATCCGAT
>JAYTPA010000056.1:0-13630 GCA_043747495.1 Bdellovibrio sp. | reverse complement strand
GGATCATACTGAGTAACTCCTAGAATGTTCTGATGTAATTCTTCCCGCGGCACCCATAAATGGCCTTTATCGCAGTTGCTGGTTTTTGCGTATTTTCCTTTGTAGGGTGTGCAGCTTTCACCCCATGAATTTCTAATGAGGAATTCACATTTTTTCGATTGTGGATTATACCTGCGTCCCACGGCCATTACAGCGTGCGGGCTAAATTGTCTATCTTGATATAAAAATCCTGTATCATAGGTGACCAAGCTTGGTTGTTTAAGGTCAAGTTTTTGGTCAATGGACGAAATGAGATCTTCTTTTTTATATTTTGTAGATACTTCTTTATAGACGCGTAGGTAATCAGGATAGTTCAACATGATTTTTTTATTTTTGCAGCGCTGTTCATTTAGGTTGTAAACAATATTTTGGGGTTCTGTTGATTTCAGAACTTTTTTGATTTCATCAAATGGTAAAGTTTTATCTTGCGAACATTTTTTGATAAATTCTGATGACGGTTTATTTTTAAGTGCAGAAGATTTGTTTTCGATATTTTGAATATATTTTTTTGTATCGACATTTTCTGAAAAGTATTCTGACGGAGAATCTTTTTCTTTACAGACGCCAAAATTAAGTGCGTATCCAACCAGAACGTCAGGTTGGCCTCCCATGATGTTGGCGTTGGTTTCACTGTAGCTCGCATCTCTGTCAGACACAGGCATTTTAAAAGTCGCATAATTTGTAGCTAAATCTATAGCTGAAACTTCAAACCCGGATTTAAAACTTAAAAAATCGGCTGTAGCAAAAGCATAGCACCAGCCCAACGAATCTTGATTTCGGATAGGGGGAAGCTTTGATCGTAAATCAACAGCACCGCATTTGGCTGGATCATCTTTACTATATTTGGCTGCGGATTCAGAAACTTTCTGTCGATATTCTTTTTCGGCTGTAATTCCCGTTTTTCTGTAGAAGTCTTCCACTTTCGGACTGAAGACAGGCGCAGCAGCCGTATTGCATTTTTTGATGTAATCCAGTTGAAAGCTCACATCTTGAATTTTGTGATTATTCCGGACTACGTTTTTGGCTACTTCTAAATATCCGGGGTCTATGAGGCATTCTTCTTTGGCGCTGACGACAGTTTCTTTAACAGTTTGAGCTTTTGCTGAAGCCGCGAATATAAAAAATCCAGCAAAAAATGAGATCGATAAGTGTAGGCACATACTGGTTATTTTCTCATAAAAAAACATGCTGGGGGCCGATTAATTTACGATTACAGGCCTTAGTCTTGCCACTTTTTTATGCTAACGCTGGAAGTCGTTATTAGCACAGAGACCTGACTGAAAACCCATATAATGCTACTCATTAATCATAGGTTCATTTATTATTTTGTTTTCATTTAAATTTTTTAAGTAACAGGAGTTTTCTATATGGCTGCAAAAATCGAAACAACGCCAGAAATGGTCAAAAAAGTTTACGAAACAACACGTCAAAAAACAGACGTGATTCGCAAGCGTTTAAACCGATCTTTAACTTTAGCTGAAAAAATTATTTACGGGCATTTAGATGACCCGCAAAATCAAGAAATCGTTCGTGGTTCTTCATTTTTACTTTTAAGACCAGATCGCGTAGCCATGCAAGATGCAACAGCGCAAATGGCAATTCTTCAATTTATGTTAGCCGGAAAATCTGAAGCGGCAGTTCCTTCGACAGTTCACTGTGATCATTTGATTCAAGCTTATCAAGGTAAAGAAAAAGATATGGCGTCGTCAAACATGACGAATAAAGAAGTTTTTGATTTCTTAGCCTCTGCTTCTTCAAAATATAATATTGGTTTTTGGAAACCAGGTGCAGGGATTATTCATCAAGTGATTTTAGAAAACTATGCGTTCCCTGGTGGTTTAATGATCGGCACTGATTCACACACGCCAAACGCGGGTGGTTTAGGAATGTGCGCTGTGGGTGTTGGTGGATCTGATGCCAGTGATGTGATGGTGGGATTACCATGGGAAGTTAAAAATCCAAAACTAATCGGTATTCACCTTAAAGGTAAAATGAACGGTTGGACATCAGCAAAAGATGTGATTTTAAAACTTTGCGGAATGTTAACTGTAAAAGGTGGAACAGACAAAATAGTTGAATACTTCGGAGAAGGTGCAGATAGCATTTCTTGTACAGGTAAAGCGACGATCACAAATATGGGTGCTGAATTAGGTGCGACATGTTCGGTGTTTCCTTACGATGCTAAAATGGCTGGTTATTTAAAAGCCACGGGTCGTGCTGAATTAGCTGCAGTCGCAGACAGTAACAAAGATATTTTGCGCGCTGATGATGACGTGATCAATGATCCAAAAAAATATTTCGACGAAGTTTATGAAATTGACTTATCAACTTTAGAACCGCATTTAGTAGGCCCGCATACTCCGGATTTAGCACGCCCTATAAGTAAAATTGCTGAGGAAGCAAAAGCAAACGGTTGGACATTAAAACTATCAAGTGCTTTGATCGGATCTTGCACGAATTCATCTTACGAAGATATTGGTCGTTCAGCACATTTAGCTGAACAAGCGATGAAAATCGGCGTGAAAATGAGTCAACCTTTCTTGGTTTCACCGGGTTCAACACAAATTCAAAATACAATTACACGTGATGGCCAGATGAAAACATTTGAAGCTGTTGGTGCCGTCGTGTTAGCGAATGCATGTGGTCCTTGTATTGGTCAGTGGAAACGTGACGATGTAAAAACTGGGGACAAGAATACAATCATTACTTCGTTCAATAGAAATTTTCGCGGCCGTAATGATGCTAATCCAGAAACATTAGCGTTCATTGGTTCACCGGAAATCGTTATGGCCATGGGTTTAGCAGGGCGTTTAGATTTTAATCCAATGACTGATGAACTTGTTGGTCCAAACGGAAAAATTAAATTGCAAGCTCCGCAAGCACCAGAACTTCCTGAAAAAGGATTCATGCCAGATGTGGAAGGTTATCAAAAACCAGCCGGGGCAGCAGCTTCTGTGGCGATTGCAGATAATTCACCGAGGTTACAATTATTAAAACCATTCACAGTTTGGAACGGTCAAGATTTCGAAGGCCATTTATTATTAGCGAAAGCTAAAGGTAAATGCACAACAGATCATATCAGCCCAGGTGGCAAATGGTTAAATTTTCGTGGTCACTTAGATAAAATTTCTGACAACATGTTATTAGGTGCAGATAATGCTTTTGCTGGTGAAATCGGTAAAGGTGTTAACCAATTAACAGGCGAGAAAAAAGAATTCGCACAGATTGCTCGTGAATATCAAAAAGCGGGTAAATCATGGATGATCATCGGTGATGAAAATTACGGTGAAGGCTCTTCACGTGAACATGCAGCGATGTCACCGCGATTTTTAGGTTGTACTGCTGTTATCACTAAATCTTTTGCACGTATTCATGAAACAAATTTAAAAAAACAAGGTGTTCTTGCAGCGACTTTTGTGGATGTAAAAGATTACGACAAGGTTCAAGAAAAAGATTTATTATCAATCAAAGGTCTTAATGATTTAGCCCCAGGGAAAAGTTTATTCCTTGAAGCCAAACATGCTGATGGCACAGTTGATAAAATCGAAATCAAACACACTTACAACGCTGAACAAATTAAATGGTTTAAAGCAGGATCTGCATTGAATCTTATTCGCGGGGTTTAAACTAGAAACTCAAAATCAAAAATCAAAAATGGGGAGTGATAAACTCCCCATTTTTGATTTTATGATTTTAACTTTCAAAGATATTAGTAAGCTAATCCTAAAAGTGTTTGTAAACGTCCGCGTGATCCGAATAACTCTGCTGTTGAAGCTTCGATTTCGATACGACTTACGCGTAATGAATATCTTTGGTCCAATCGTAAACGAACTTCACGCTTGTCTTTTAAAATGCCTGATTGATGAGGTAAGTAAAAAACCTGACCGCTTGTTAAAGTGATGGCTACGCGTTCGATACGGATATCTGAACCAGAAGCTCTGAATAATATTTCATTCACGTAGCTGTTGTTTGCGCGAATTGTGATTCTTTCGACTACAACTTTATCAAGCTTGCTAGAACCAAAATCCTGCCAACGAATTGTTTGTGCTGGCCCGTAATCATTATGAACTGGTGGAGGAGGTGGTGGTGGGTAGTATCCGCCGCCGCCATTATTTCCGTTATTGTTAGTTATTTGGCAAGAGGCTTGAAGATTTTGTCCTTGGTTTTGACGACGTTGTAAATCGTTCTGACATTGTCTTAAAGCTTGATTACAATTGTTACCAGTAAATGAAGTGATAATGTTTCCGTTTCTTGAAATCATATCAGCGCGACAATTGCCTTGGTTCGGGTTATTGTAATCGCCGTCACCAGGATAAGGTGCAGGTTGGCCGCCGCCGTTGTTACCGCCGCCATTATTTATAGTTTGGCAAATGGCTTGATGATTTAAGCCTTGTTGATGTCTGTTTTGTAAATCATATTCACACTGTCTTAGAGCTTGTTGGCAGTCGTTAGCAGTGAATGACGTAATGATGTTTCCATTTCTTGAAATCATATCAGCACGACAGCCTGCTAAGCCTATGCCCCCAATGACTTGACCGTTATTGTAGTCGTCATAATGCTGAGCTAAAACTGTCGAAGCGCAGCCTAATATAAGAGCAAAGCTTAATAAAATCTTTTTCATAACTGTTTCCCCTGTGTGTGGTGTCAAAAGTGTATTCAAAAGTCGTTTTAAATACTCATTAACCTTTAATTGCAACAGCTGGGCCAAATTTTTGGTGTCTAATAGGACTAAATAAAAAAAAAGAGAGTTTAAGGCTCTCTTTTTCTTTGAGTACTTGTGTTTTTTGTGAAGTTAGATCGTTTAAATTAATTAGCTAAACCTAAAAGAACTTGTAATCGTCCACGAGATCCTAATAGTCCCGATGTCGTCGCTTCAATTTCAATTCGGCTAACACGGACTGAATATCTTGAATTTATTCGTAAACGAACTTCACGGTTTTCGTTTAATGTTCCTGCTTGATAAGGTAAGTCATATGTTTGTCCGTTTGCTAACGTAATTTGAACTCGTTGAATTCGAATATCAGAACTCGTTGCACGTAGTAAAATTTCATTGACTAAAACATTGCCTACGCGGATCAAAACTGTTTCACCGACAATTTTATTAATTTTATTTGTTCCAAAATCTTGCCAACGAACAGTTCTACCTCGTCCGTACTCGCCTTGTCCGTTATCGTAGCCACCATCGTTGTCATTATTAGCTGCTTGGCAATAGGCTTGATTATTCATACCTTGATTTTGACGTAGCTGTAATTCATTTTCACACTGTCTTAAAGCGCGTCGGCAATTGTCCCCCGTGTAAGATGCGATGACCCTACCAGCCCGATTGAGCATATCTGCCCGACAAGAAAAAGCCCCAATACGTTGTGCAAATGCTGTTGAAGTTACGCCTAATATAACAATTAGACTTAATGCTATTTTTTTCATAATTATTTTCCTTCGATTATTATCGTTTAATGTTTATTTTTGATTTTAAGTACTTATTTATAGGTATAAGCAACAGCTAGGCCAAATAATCCTTGCGAGGTGAAATCATTTGTCAGTAGCATACGGGTAGTGATTTATGTCCAAATATTACTCTTATTCAGTGGTGATTAAGAACGACTGTGATAAAAAGAATAATAACAAACTAAGGAGTCCTTAATGAATGACAAAAAAGTAATTGAAATTTTAAATAAAATTCTTGAATCAGAATTAGCCGGTGTTGTTAGGTATACGCATTATTCATTGATGGTTTTTGGACATAATCGTATTCCAATTGTGAAATGGTTGCGTGATCAAGCTTCTGAATCATTATTGCACGCCAGCATCGCCGGTGAACACATTACAACTTTAGACGGACATCCTAGTTTGAAAATTGGTCAATTGATTGAAACACATAAGCATTCATTAGGTGATATTTTAAAAGAAAGTCTTGATCACGAATTACAGCAGCTTAAAAATTTGCAAGCTTTGCTTAAGCTTGTTGAAGGCGAATCAGTTTGGCTTGAAGAATATGCAAGAAATATGATTGTCGAAGAAGAAGCTCATGTTTCTGAAGTGCGAAAGATGTTAAAGACTCAACCCAAGTGATTGTTCTAATTAATATCTAATGGGTTCGGACGATCGGTCATATTTTCAATCACCCAATCAGGATCTTCGAAACATATATCATGTCCTGCCTTCGGGTGAATTTCATGGTCACATTGCCAATTTTTTTCAATAGCTTTAGAGCACTTTGGTGACACAAAACGATCCAAAGCGCCACTTAAAATAAGAACACGACAGCTTCGTCTGACCGGAAAGTGATATTTTGAAGCTGCCAAAAGTTGCCGCCAAATATTGGATAGCTTGGATTGATATTTTTGGCTGTGCTGAATAATGAGATTTAAATCTGTTTTATATTTTTCAGTAATTGTGGCTTCTGTTAAAGTTGTTGTCACAGTCAGTATTTTAAGTTCACGAGCAGTGACATCTTTAATAAACAACAGTTGAAAAACTAGAAAAATAGCTTGAAATTTCAGGCGATCAAACATTGATGAAAAATTAGCGCTGCTTGTATTAATCAAAATAATTTTTTCAAAAAAATCAGGCGCGAAATTTTGCAATTCAACCAAAGCCATTGCACCCAGTGAGAACCCCAAACCGTAGGCTTTGTCTTTAAAATCATAATTTTGTTTTTTCAACTGCTGAATAATATAAGGCGTATACTCAACTAAATCAGCTGGTGCTTCAGTTTCATGAAGATAGCCATTTCCCGGTAAATCAATAAAGTAAAATCGATCTGTTGGAAATTTATTTTTAATTCGAGATTCAAACGTGGCCCAGTGACCGACTCCACGTCCTAATCCACGGATTAAGATCCAAGATCGGGAAGTTCGGGATACCATTTTTTAAGTCCTTTATTATAGTAATCATGTTTATCGAATAATTTCGGATCATTTTTTTGCGCAAACAAAAGAAACCTTAAAGTAAAATCAATCAGTGATTGATGTCTGCGTAAAGTTCTTTTTATACGATGTTTTTTTATAGGATTAAATAAACCATCTAATTTAAAGACCTGTAGCGGGTTTTTTTTAACCCAAATCCAAGATCCCAATTCTAAAGTGAATGGCAGATAATTAGGTTTTTCAACTTTTTCATGGGCAATGTAGTCCCATAAATCGCCGTGGGTGCAGTAAACTTTTGATTGGGGTTCAATTTTGTAAATATGAAAAGGGTAAAGTTTTTCAAAATAATCCATCATGGCTGTGATCAGATCAAGTCTAGGAAAAGGTTTTTTTGTAAATGCCCACGGAAACCAAAGCTGATCCTTGAAGCCAAATCCAGAATGAATATCGATTGAAATGGTTAAACGTGATGAATTCACAACTTGGCTGATTTCATCAGATAAGTACTGCGATTCTGTTTCCATTTTTTCAGGGGTACCGCGAAACCAGGGTAAATGTGTTGAATAATTTTGCCCGCCTAAAAGAAAAGGAATTTTATCAGTTGCAGTAATTGGTGCATTTCGCATCAAATCCACGCCATTGTTATTTGACCTTGTTCGGTGCTGAATCCCTGCAGGATTTGCAAAAGGAAAAAAAACAATTTTAAGATTTTCAAGTTCATGTTTGAAAACAAAATCCCAGCGTGAAAGTTCATAGTATTTTTCAATCAGTGAAACACATAGTTGACTGCCAATGCGTTCTAAACCGTGAATACCGCCGACCAAAATAAGACAAGCTTTGTCTTTTGATGGTGTTGGACTGTTTTTGTTTTCACAAGTGATTTTCCACAAAGGGAAGTCTGTGCCTTTGGCATGAACGGACTGGGTGGTTTCAAAAGTCCAATACTTAGAATGTTGAGAATCAATTGAAGTTGCGGGATGGGTTTGCAAATTTTGATGTAATTTTAAAATTTTTTCAAACTGCAAGTATTCATCAAATTGAGGTGTCATGGACTATAAGCCTAACAAACTGTTAGGCCAGTGTAATTCCTTAATTGCTATGACACATTTTTTTCTAGTCTTTTTTCATAACGATCAGCAAGATTTTCAACATTTAAATAGGTGAAAAAATCCATCGTGTTCATTTCGCTGTCATAAGCTGGCTCCGTAGCAACATAAGCTCCGACCTTAAGATAGGTTTTAAGTAATGCAGGGACTAGCTTTTCAGCCTCAATAATCTGTTCTTGTGTTAATTGCTTATAAGAATCCGTAAAGTCTTCGAAAAAAGGAACCTTGTAAGACATTTGAGTTTTAATATTAAATTCATAATTCAAGGCACCCTTTTCTTTTAAATACGTTTGAACTAAAGCAGCTTGGCGCGGGTTGATATCAGCGATACTTGTACAGCCGAATAAAATATCAGCTTTGACTTGTCGCATGTAATAGTAAATCCCCTTCCATAATAATGAAATCACTACGCCATTGCGATGATTTTGATCAATACAGGCACGCCCTAATTCAAGATATTTTTTATAAGGCTGAATAAAATGACTTAGATCAAATTCTGTTTGTGAATAAAAATCATTAATATGATTGGAAGGGTTCAAACGATAAGTTCCGATAACTAAATTTGATCTTTTATCGATAATAACTAAATGGTCACACAACGAATCGTAAGCATCGACGTCTAAACTGTATGAACACTCTTTGTAAAACATTTGATAACGCAGTTTAAAAGCTTCTTTAAGTTCATGTTGTCGAGTAGCGGTTTTAAGAAGATAGTTGCCGTGATCCATCTCGAATTCGAGATGGGGTTGATGACTGGGCATATCAAGATTTCTATACTTAAGATCCTGTTGAATTTGCTTAATAAAATGAACCATAAATCCCCCCAATGTGTATAAACAGTATGCTTTTCAATATTTATATTGTCGTGTTAGGATTTGTTTAGGTTATAAGATCAAAACAGACAGCCATCCAGCGTCTTAACAAAGTCCTAACAATACTTTTTAACTGGCAAGAATTAGTCTAACAAAAATCAAGGAGAATTCATGAAACACGTCTTATGTATAATAGGTTTAATGTTAGTAACTGCAACATCTTTAGCAGCGGATAAAATTGTTAGAATTGATGGATCATCAACTGTGTATCCAATCAATGAAGCCATGGCTGAAGAATTTCAAATAGCTCAAAAAGGTAAAATTAAAGTCACAGTCGGCGTTTCAGGAACTGGCGGCGGATTTAAAAAGTTTTGCCGTGGCGAACTTGATATTACGGGTGCATCACGACCAATCACTGAGTCAGAAATGAAAACGTGTTCTGAGACAAAAGTTAAGTACTACGAATTACCAATCGCGTTTGATGCGACTGTCGTTGTTGTTCATCCGTCAAATCCGATGACTGAAATCACTGTTGAAGAGCTTAAAAAAATCTGGTCACCAGATTCACAAGGTAAAATCACAAAATGGAATCAAGTGAACGCAAAATGGCCTGCAACTGATTTAAAACTTTTCGGTGCCGGTGCAGATTCAGGAACATTTGATTATTTTACTGAAGCCATTGTTGGTAAAGCGAAATCATCACGCGGTGATTACACAGCTTCTGAAGATGATAATATTTTAGTTAAAGGTGTTGCTGGTAACAAAGGTGCATTAGGCTATTTACCTTTGGCGTACTATTTAGAGAACAAATCTAAATTAAAAGCTCTAGCGATTATTAACAAAGATGGAAAAGCAGTACTTCCATCACGTGAAACAGTTGAATCATCTGCATACAACCCTTTATCACGCCCATTATTTATTTATGTTAATGCAGAATCTGCAAAACAAACTGAAGTTAAAGAATTTATCAAAATGTATTTTGAACAAGCGGCCACTATAGTCCCGCAAGTTAAATATGTTCCGTTGCCTGCTAAAGCTTATTCAACGGCAGCAGATCATTTTAACAAAGGCAAACTAGGCACAGTCTTTAAAGGTCACGCTGGCGTCGGTATGACTGTTGAAGAGCTTCTTAAAAAAGAAGCGGCACTGTAATTACTGAATCGGCCAAATATAAAGTGTTTGCATCGTATTCTTTGCAAACACTTCGTAGATTTCAAGAATAGAGCCTGATTTTTTAAAGTTCTGTTCTTGAATATATTTTTCAGCTTTTGGATAAACTTTCATGGGCCCTATGCCAGGTGCTCCGGTAAATAAAGCCACAACAGCTTTTCTTTTTTCATAAACTTCTATTTTAAAATCTGCAGGTATTTTGTTTTTTAGTTGAGCCAAAATCTTTTGTTCGGCATCCGCTGCGGGCTCGATTGTTTCAACTAAGCAGCCACCCCGTGATGTCAGACGGCCTTCTTCGACCTGTCTTGGATCATCGAAGTACTCCCCAAAGCTTAAACGACATTTTAAGCCATTTGTTCGCGCCCAGGTTTCAACAGATTCAATTGTAGGAACAATTTGATGATAAGCACCTTTGTGTTCTTTGTAGATCATGGTGTAGGGTCCGCGTTGATCAACTCCTAAAGTAATTGATTTAAAAGCGCCCGTGTACTGAAGAAGGTAAAGAAAAAATATAACTAAACCAACAGTGATAGCATACAAAGTGTGCTTAATCATTTATAGAGTCCATTTTATTGAACAACCCATCGATGGGATTTGTTCACCAATACTTTTTTTATTTTTAAGCTTTATAGCTGCATTATAAAGTTCACGTTGAGTGACGAGATTAGGGTTTTTCCACGAATCGTCTAGACGCCCACGATATTTTAATTTCAACCCACTATCATAAAGAAAAAAATCAGGTGTACACACAGCCCCGAATTTTTTTGCGACAGATTGGTCTTTGTCGTGCAGATAAGTAAATGAATATTTTTTTTCAGCATGTCGTTTTTTTAAATTTTCAAAACTATCATCAGGGTAAGAATTTTCATCATTTGAACAAATAGCGACAATATTAATATCTTCTTTGATCAGATCATGTCCTAAAGTAATCAGCCGGTCTTCAATTGCAATAACGTACGGGCAGTGATTACAAATAAACATAACCAGTAAGGGTTGGCCATTCGTAAAATCTTTCAATGAATACTTTTTGCTGTCAGCGACAGATGTTAAAGTAAAATCCACACAGTGTGTGCCAAATTCTGGCTTTTCTGGAGTGTAGGTTAGCGCCATAGGTCCTCTTCGAGTTGATCAAAATTTTTATATTTTTTGTTTGAATGATTAAAAGCAGAAACAAGAATTGATTTCTGAGTCGGACTTAATTCCTGATGGGCTTCAGGAATAACCAAACAAATTTCAAAAAGCCAGCGATCTAAAAATTGAATCCAGTCTTCACCTAACAAGGGTAATTTTTGTTCACCCAGTGCAGATACAAGATGTGTGGCTTCTGTTAGTCCTACTGGCGGTGCAATGACATTTAATCCAAGACCGATAATTATTCTGAACTGATCACCTTGAGAAATCGTTTCAACTAACAAGCCAGCTATTTTTTTTGTGTCGATCAATAAATCATTCGGCGCTTTTAATTGGAAATCAAGATAGGGCCAAGTTGATCTGGCAGCGAACAATAGTGATTTTCCGATTTGTGCTGTTAAATAAGGGGTTGGTGCTTGTGTTGATCTAAAAGACCAACTTGATAGTAATGATGATCCCGATTTCGGTGAAACCCATTTTCTATCGGCACGACCGCGTCCAGCTGTTTGTTCTTCAGTGATGTAAACTTGAATCGCATCAAGCCCGTTAAAAGCATCATTCTTAGCTAATGTATTAGTGCTTTCAAGGGTGTGATGAAAATCACAGGAAATATTTTGCGATTCAGCCCACGCATGGGTGACTTTCGCGATATTAATATCAATCAGTGGGCTATCTTGCATGGGATAGTGTTAAACTAAAAATGAATCTAGGTCCAATCAAAAAGAAGACTGATATCTGCGCAGGGGGCAGAATGTGTTAAGGCACCTACAGAAATAAAATCAACGCCTAGTGCAGCCACAGACCCGACGCGATCAAGAGACATATTGCCGCTGGCCTCAGTTCGAATATGTTCAGGAATGATGGCTAGTGCTTGAGCTAAATTTTCGTTATTCATGTTATCAAGCAATATGCGATCAACGCGTAAATCAATACATTCTTTAACTTGATTTATATTTGAAGCTTCAACTTCGATGGGTAAATCAGTGTGCTGTCTTGTGCGTAAAACGGCTTTTGTAATGCCACCCATAAGTGAAATGTGATTGTCTTTAATTAAAATCGCATCGGATAAATTAAAACGATGATTAAAACCACCACCATGAGTGACTGCTTTTTTTTCTAGATCACGATACAGCGGGGTCGTTTTACGCGTATCTAAAATTCGGGTTTGTGTCCCTTCGATAGCTTTTACAAATTGTCTTGTCAGTGTCGCAATTCCAGAAAGTCGTCCTAAGAAATTTAAAGCTACACGTTCGGCTTTAAGAACTTGAATCAGATCGCCTTCGATGGAACATAAAGTTTGATTTTTATAAACCAAATCACCTTCATTAAAAAGCCATTTAATTTTCACATGGGGTTCTAAAAACTGAATCGTTTCTTCAAAAGCCACAGTGCCAGAAAGAACAAGATCTGTTTTAGCTTTGAGTATGGCTTCACCCTGTTTGGGTCTGACAGCTAAGGATTCAGTAGTGACATCACCAATAGGTAAATCTTCTTTAATCGCTAATTTAATGAGTTCAAGAATCGTCATATAGATTTATCGATATCTTTAAGTAATTTTGTAAGTTCATCACGAACAATTTTTTCAGTAATATCAGGTATAATTTGCCAACAAATTTTTTCAGCCATTAAGCGAATTTCTTCACGCATTAATTGTTCTTCAAAGCGGGTTAAATTTTGCGGTTTATCACCAGCTGCATTTTGCGCTAACTGAATTTTATTTAAAGCCACTGGTGAATTTTCTAGATAAGATTTCAATTGATCTTGAATTTTATCTTTTATTTGATTTTGGTTTTTCTCGGATTTAACAAGAATAACTTCTTCAAATTCACCATAGTTTTCTGTTTCAATATGAATATCAAATTCGTCTGTTGTAGATTGCGGATTTTGTGTTTGAGTCTGTTGCTGAGCTTTAGTTTGTAGAGTCGTTTCTTTAATTTGAATAGGCTTAAAGTCTTCTTCAACCTCTTCAATGATTGGTTTATTTTCAACAGGTTTCACATAAGTTGTTCTTTGTCTTATATGAGTTTCAGATTCGACAAATTCAGGATATTTTGGAAAATCAACCAGGCCATCGAGTGGGTGATTCTGAGTTTTTTTAACGTACTTATTGACCAGATCACGTAAAGTTTCGATGTCGAATGGTTTTTCAATTTTATCAGTGTATTTAGAAGTGGTTGCTAGTTTTTCATTAAAATCCATAAAGCTACTCCACATTAAAATAAAAGGAGTTTTAGCGAATAGCGAATTAGCTTTAAGTTCGGCACAGACTTCATAGCCATTTTTTTTAGAAAGCAAAATGTCGGCGAAGATAATATCTGGCCTAAAGTCCTGCGCCACAGTCATGACATCAAGACCTGATGGAACGCTTTTCACTTCAACAGCGAAGTCAGATAACGCCAGTTGCAAAGCTTTTTTAATGGTGGAACTTTCATCAGCTAATAAGACGCGTAAAGCCATGACTAAAGTACATATCACAATACCGTTTGAGTCAAGAATAAGGCACAAT
>JAYTPA010000055.1:0-4697 GCA_043747495.1 Bdellovibrio sp. | reverse complement strand
AAGGCCTGGTGTGTACCTGTGTTTCGAAGGTGTGCGTGCAGATGATTTCTGTGTATTTTTATTTATTACTTCTGATTTCACAGTTTCGAAAGATTTCACTCTAAGAATCCGATTTTCGGATCGATTTACAGCTTAAGCCCTCTTAATTCATTTTCACCATCATCTTTGGTTTGCATTCTCAATACCTCATAAGGGGTATGGGTCACATGAAAAAAATAAATGTAAACGCAAATACACAGATAAGTCCAAAACACAGACCAACACCTGGTCTAAAAAGCATTCAAAGACAATTTCAACTGGCATCTAGTTCGCGGTCTTTAGAACACGGTGGAGAACATCGAAAAAAACGTCATGGCAGGGGCCGACGTGCAATATCGTGCAGAGAATCTCTGCATGTTGTCTTTAAAATAAATAGAATTGTTTTAAAAACACAAAGCTTCAGGACGCATCAGAATTTTAAGCTCTCTGGTGAAATCATTCAAAAATATGCAGACAGGTTTTTTGTAAAAATAGAGCAAATATCCATTCAAGGAGACCACATCCATTGCTTAGTTAGAACATGCAGGCGAAGTTTTTTTCATCACTTTTTTCGTGTGGTTTCAGGACAAATTGCTCAACAATTCGAAAAAACAGATAAACTACGAAGTGTGATTGATGAACGGTTTAAAAACAAATCGCAATTTGTGACCGATACTCAATTTAAAAGTGTGACCGATACCCCAAAAAGTGAAAATAACAGCATTAAAAGAAAGCTGAAGCTGTGGATGTATAGACCATTTAGCCGAGTTGTTCGTGGATATAAGGCTTATAAAGTTGTTCGAAATTATATTCAGTTAAACGAGAAAGAAGCCCTTGGTCTTATACCTTACAAAAAGAACCGTCTGCGGGGATTGTCTTTAGCCGAATGGGAAATACTGCGGGCTTAATGCGAACTTGGTTCGAAAATCAGGAAATACTGTGGGCCTAATACGAACTAGATTCAAGACATAGGAAACGCTATGAGCGTGACCGATACCCAAATGACGGCCTTAGAATAACTGAAAATATAGACGTGCAAACAAATAGGAAAACTAACAGGTGTTGCCTAAAATTGGCCAACTGACTCATGACCAATATACATAATTCAATATGAGATTAAATCTCATATTGAAACACTATCATTGGCACTGCGTTTGAATGTTACTTAGGTATACGGAGGCTTTTATGAAAAAGGTCACACTCACAATCGCTACTTTAACATTATTAACAATCGCTGCTTGTTCGCCTAAAAAACAAGGTGTCAGAGCTTCATTCAACCGTTCAGCGGTTTCAACAGGTGTCGTTAATAATACAAATCTAAATACTAATTACTGTCAGCAAGGTGTGTCTCCTGTAGGGACAATATTTGATCAAGGTGGAACACAAGGATCACTTTATTCATCAGGTTCATTTGAAGAACGAGTTAAAGGTCTTTTATCAGTCACTGTTAATCCTGAAGAAGTTGGCCAAATCAGTTCACAACCCACTGACACAACAGGAGTTCGGTTTCAAGGTGCGATAAAACTTGATGCAAATGGTAATGTGAATTTACAGCAGTCAAGTATGCTTATTAAAGTGTACGATAGTTACGTTTTACAATATCCTGAACAGTTCCAAGCTATTGAAGTTTCATTTGCACAAGCAACGGCTGGTCAGTTTAATATGCAAACAGGTCAAGGTTATGTTTTGTTTCGTGATCAGTACGGCGAAGTTCGATTTGATGGAGTCATGGATGCGCAAAATCTTAGCGGCACTGTGAGTTATAAAAATAATAGTCACATTAATGGATCGGCTCCTGCACAAGGCCAATTGGGTCAGTTCTATGTTGCCCGGTGCGGAATTTTTAAATAATCTAAAGGTCCATGCATAGCGGACACAGTTCATACTTTCATTTTGATAAAACATCCCTATCAGTTGTTGCTGGTGGGGGTTCGACGTTAGATCAATCTAAATTGGCAATTTATAATTTGGATGAAGCCGATTCTTTTATCCGCAGCTACGGATTTAATTACGCTAGCGATGACGATTCTAAAAAGCTTTGGTATTTTCATCGCAGGGCTTTAGTTTTAATGACTGAAAAACTGAAATTCAAACTTGATGAAATTCCTGACGAAATTAAAAATCCAGAACAACTTAAAGATTTACGTCAACTTCTGATTTGGGCTTCACATCATGAAAGCGCAATCATTCAAAAGTGGTCTTGTGCTTTTTTAAGATGTATTCATGTGTTTATTCACGCTGAAACTGATTTATTTAGTTACTTCGCTGAAGAAATTCAAAAGCAAATTTTGGTGCCTTTTGAAAACACAGTTGTCCAAGAAGAAAAATTATTCTTACGATCGTTTATCAAAGATGGGCCTCCGCAAGTAGAGCTTCTGCATTTTCAAACTAAGCCCTTTAAAACTTCCACATCAACAGTTATTAAGCTTTTAGCTAAGCCCGATGCTTTAGCTGTTAAAGTTTATGATAAAATTGGCGTTAGATTTATTACCAAAACGATTTTTGATTCTTTTCAAGTGATCAGGTTTCTTGTTGATTCAAATTTGATTAGCTACCCGCATATCATGCCGGATCAGTCTTCAAATAATATGTACCCGGTTGAGGAATTCTTAAATATTTGTGAACGCTTAGAGAAAAAACATGGCCCAATGTCACGCATGGAACCGCAAAAAGTAGACAGGCTTTTAAGTCAGCAATTGAAAAGCAGCCAAAATCCGTTTTTAAAACTATTCAGGAAAGAAAATCCTTATTCGTCAATCGACTTTAGATATATAAAATTTATTTCGCGCAAATTGATAAAAATTAACCCTCAGTCGAATTCACAGTCGAATTTATCAACATCTCAATTAAAAGATTTTTCATTCTTTTATCCGTTTGAAGTTCAAATCATGGATCAAGAAGCTTACCAGAAAATGCAAACTGGTGATTCAGGTCATAACGAATATAAAAATCGCCAAATTGAAGCTGCCCGGAAACGGGTGATTGAACTGTGATTTTTTTAATTTTTATACGGTCATTAATTTCTTCGGTATTGTTTGTTGTTAATACAGTTTTCTGGGCTTGTGTTGGGATTCTTCTTAATATTATTTTTAATTCTCGAAAAATAGATAACTGGATTATTACCAATTGGGGAAAGCAATCTTGCTGGTTATTCGGAGTCCGCGTTCATCTTTCGGGTTTGGAAAAAATCCCCCATAAAAAAGGGGCTATTATATTATTTAATCATTCAAGTTTTATGGATGTAATCACTTTGGCCGGCTTTATTTCAGGTGTCAGATTCGGTGCTAAAATTGAATTATTTGATATTCCAATTTTCGGACAAGCTATAAAAAGATTTGGAACTTTACCTATTGCAAGATCTAATCGTGAAGAAGTCTTCAAAGTTTATGAAGCAGCAAAACCACGTTTTGCAAAAGGTGAGCAATTTGTCCTATCACCTGAAGGTGGACGTTTTTTCGGGGAACAACTTTCAAAATTTAAATCTGGTCCATTTGTTTTTGCGATTACAGCTGGAGTTCCTGTTGTTCCAATCATTATTCATAATGCTTTTGCGGCCTGGCCTAAAAATGCGTTACTACCGAATACAAAAGCCTGGATCACAGATGTGAATATTTCTATACTAGATCCTATTGATACTGCAACTATGAGCGTTGATAACCGTGATGGATTAATGAATCAGGTCTATGACTTAATGAATTCTAACTGGCAAAACAAACCAACTCGATAAATAAACTTTATAATTAAATTTAATATTTTTGTATTTTCCAGTCCTGCGCGAACAGCGGGGACTTCATGCGAATAGTTCGATAGCCCAAATCTAAATCAATAAGCACATTGTAAGGCTTTTGAACTTTAATACGGCTTATTTTTAGTTTTTTAACTTCCATGCCAATATTTTTGATAGCCTGGGATATCTTATCAATTTGAATATACTGCTCAAAAGATTTCCCACCATTTTGACTACGATAATTACCCACGAAAAGATAATGATCATTAAAATAATAGACCGGGCCAACGAAGCCTTTGAATTGGGGCAGCGGTTTCCAGGTTTGTCCATCGTCTGTGATGTAAACGCCCGTTGAAATAGACGCTAATGCTTTTTTGGGATTTTCAGATTGAAACGAAACTGAATATATTTCTTTTTTTAATAATTCATCAATTGAAATGTTTTGAGCATTAGCTAACGCTGTTTCATTTTTTTGCCACCACACTAAACCATGACCTTTGATTTTACTTTGAATCCAAGGTCTTGTTTTTTCTTTGCGAATATGAAATTGAGTCCAAATCGGGTAGTGAATATTTTCAGTGTGGCTTAAAGCTAAAGTTTCGTCGACGATAAGGCCTTGAATTGCATTCATCTGGATATATTTTTTTACTGATTTATTTTGAACGATGATTTGGTCAAATTCTCTTTGGTTGACAGCTTCCCAAGTTTTTTCGATAGATTGAACAGAATAAATAAATTTTGCAAAATCAAACTTTGAAATTGTTTGGTTCATGTCTATGTAGCCATATTTTTTTTGATACAGGACTTTAACGTAGCCATTTTCGAAACGAATCGGGATTAATTTTGTTTCAGCTTTGATCAGACTTATTTTTTTTGACTGGGCTTGGGGTAACTGGTGTAAAGCTGTGTTTTGTAGTGTCATGACCAAACCACGATCATAAGGATCTGTTTG
>JAYTPA010000054.1:0-1190 GCA_043747495.1 Bdellovibrio sp. | reverse complement strand
CTTCGACTCAGAATATATTAGTTGAGATCAGCAAAGTGACCTATGTTTTTTTAATCAGCTATTTTGTTTCGCTTGTTTTTAATTTTTTCACAAGCAGTTTTATTCATCTTAAGCAGTCAATGGCAGTGGCAAGAATTTACCATTTAAACTTTTCTACTTATTTTTTTAATATTTTAATTCGAGGCCTCAAAAAAAGTGTTCTAAATCTTCTAGGCTTTTTATTTTTAATCTGTTTTTTTGAATTCAGTGTTTTTAAGGTATCAGGTAGTCCGCTGAAAACAACAGGGGTTGTCATCTATGAGTTATTATCAGGTTATCGAATCGATTACGCCTATTCTTTAAGTGCGCTTATTATTATTTTTTGGTTTTTCATATTTAGCCTAACGTTTACCTTAACGGAGAAATTTTATGTCTTATTTAAAAAATATAAATTACCAAGAAGATAATATTCATTATCAAATTCCTTACTTTGAATATCGGCATGGACAAGCCTATTATTTAACAGGGTCCTCTGGTTCAGGTAAAACAACTTTTTTTAACTTACTATCTGGAATGCTAGATCTGAAAGACTGGAATTGGGTCGACACTGATGTTGATTTGGCCAAACTGCCAATAGATGAAAGACAACTAGGAATTGTGTTTCAAGGCCATGAATTGTTTAACCATCTCACAGCAACTGAAAATATAGAAATCGCTATGAAATCAAGAAAAAATTGGTCAGCAGAAAGTCGACAAAAGCTGGGCGATCTTATTCGGCAACTGAATTTAGAAACTTGTCAAAGTACGCAAGCCTCAAAATTATCTGGCGGTGAGAAACAAAGAGTGGCTTTAATAAGAGCGATCATGTCAAAGCCTCGGGTTTTAATTTTAGATGAACCTTTTTCGGCCTTGGATGAAGTCAATAAGTCAGCGGCACAAAAAATCATAGCAGACTTCTTAGCTACAAATAAAATCACAACTTTAATTACATCTCATCAGTCGGAAGATGTCGCTTTCTTGAAGCCCATTTCTATTCGAATAAAAGGTGATTTGTACCTTTAAATTTGTTTAAATTACAGGTCTGTCCAATCATTAGTCAGCCTGATTCTCTTAAGGCTGCACAGACCATAACGTCACGAATATCAGTATATAAAAACAACGTTTCATGCTATACATCTGTTTCTGAAAGTGAGCCAAAAATGAGATCAATC
>JAYTPA010000053.1:0-8210 GCA_043747495.1 Bdellovibrio sp. | reverse complement strand
TAAATGCTTGTTTTTATTAGACTTGCGCTATGTGATAAACAGTGAAGTGAGAAGAACCAGTTTATTGAATCTTTTTAGGCGTGGGAAATTTGGGGTGACCAACGGGGCTTGAACCCGCGACAACCGGAATCACAATCCGGTGCTCTACCAACTGAGCTATGGCCACCACATACTTGTTTAAAGTGCTACTTTTATAATGAATAGATGATGACTTGGCAACAGATTGAATTTAAAAATAACTTAAATTGATTTTAAGCCTGATTCATGCAGTGTTTTTGTGCAAAAAGTATAGAAATGGTTCTTATTCATGTTAAGCTATACGAATGAAACAATTTATACTTTCACTGACATTGAGCTTGTTTTCTTCAACAGCGTTTACACAAAATACAGCAAAAACTGCGACCCAAGCAGAAAAAAAAACGGAGACTAAAAAAGTGCAAAAATATAATCCCGAAACATGTGCCTTTCCAAAAGATGATGACGCTTTAAAAAAACTTCTATCCCCTGAACAGTACGCTGTTACGAAAAAGAATGGCACTGAACGCCCATTCGAAAATACCTATTGGAATAATCATCACGCTGGTATTTACGTGGATGTAATTTCGAAAGAACCCCTGTTTTCTTCGAAAGACAAATTCGAATCAGGATCAGGCTGGCCAAGCTTTACAAAACCGATCGATAAATCCACAGTTGTTGAAAAAAAAGATACAGCCCACGGCATGGAACGCATTGAGATCAGATCTAAACGCGCTGATTCGCATTTAGGTCATGTGTTTAATGACGGACCTGCAGATAAAGGTGGGTTACGGTATTGTATGAATTCAGCGTCGTTAAAATTTATACCCTTAGAAAAATTAGCTGATGAAGGCTACGAAGATTATCTTAAAGGTTTCACAGAAAAAGAAATCGCAGACGCTAAAAAATATCCGTTTAAAGGTAAATAGTTAAATTATTCTATTACCGATCTAAATAATTATTTAAAGCTTCAGCAACTTCTGCTGATTCATTAATTGTTCTTTGGCTAATAGCTAAATCAGTCCCCATATAACCCAAAGCTCTTAATTGTTGAGTATTTAATTTTCTGGTGCTCTTATTTTCTAAATTATACTTATTATTTTTATATTCAGACAACGTCATTTGTTCTGAGTAATCAATTGGGTTCATGAGATTTTTATTTTCATTCATTAACCATTCACGCACTGGCTGAGCTAAATGACAATTCACACAGTCCATAGTATTAGGGCTAAAAAAATTTGGATTTTCTATACGCAAAGCTATTTGCATGGATTCTTGCAATTGTTTTTCTGTCATTTGACCAAATAAAATGTTTCCAATAAAGAAACTCAAATTATCATTAGGATCTTTAATTGCTGGCTTCGTTTGCGCACGATCAAAATGCTGACCTTGAACTGATCTATTCACAAAATTTTGAAAAGCTTCGCCCTCGCCTAATCGTGGAATACTTATTTGTTTAATTTTGCCATCAACGAAGTCCAAAGCTGAAAATATCCAAACATCACTGGCTCCCCGTAATATCATCGAAGTAACGCGCGTAAGATTTTGAATACCTGCGTATTTTAAAATCAACTGATTAAAGGCAGTTAATGAAGCTGATCTATCCCCGTCTTCTTTCCATGCAGGATGTATTTGTAATGGAATATTTTCAGTTATAACAAAGAATTGTTTTTTCCATTTTTGCAAATCAGCTATTAAAAGCTTAAACTGATTTTCATCCAGCACGTAAAAACTGTGTAAAGCTGCATCGACAGTTGTGACTGTCAAATTACGCCCCAGAACAATGGGTTGCCAAACCATTCGAATTTGTTTTTGGCATCTCTGCGGGGTCGGTAATGGAAAGCACGGATCAATACGTAACGACATTAATCGCATTGATTCAATAATGTCTGCTTGAGGTGCTGCCATCACTAATTTAGGGATTTGGCTAATGACTTCTTTTGAAATCAGATCATGCTGCTGGTTTTGGTTATTATAAACTTTCAGAAGATTATTATTTATGTCACTTTTTGGGAGTGGCATGATGTAGGTGACATCATTTAAATCCCAAGCCTGAGCAGATACAGAAATTAAACCCGATAAACATATTAAAATAATTTTGTTAATCATGAGCTGAAACTTCTGTTTAATTGTGACTTGAATCAACTAAAAAAAGGTACTTTTTGAATTTTTAACCGAATTGAATACGTATTGATTTTAAGCTGCTTTGACGCCGACGTAAAATATAGGCAGTTTTAAAAACTGATCAACTGGAACGGCTTTTGAATACAGCCACCCTTGTGCATAGTTAGCCCCTAATCCCAGTAACGCTGAACGCTCTTCTGCGGTCTCGACACCTTCTGCGATGACTTCCATACCTAAAGCTTCAGCCATGAAGATCATCGATCTAACAACAGCTAAAACTTTCATGTCTTTTGAAATTTTAGACACAAATGATTTATCAATTTTTAAATAACTGACTGGCATTTGTGATAAGTATTGTAAACTTGAAAAGCCTGTACCGAAATCATCAATCGATATATGAAAACCTTTTGCTTTACATTTACTTAAAATATCTAAAGCCACAGAACCATCCATCATTACCCGCTCAGTGACTTCAAGTTTAATGTTCTTACTTTGTATTTTATGCTTCCACGTTAATTTTTCTAAATCATTCATAAATTCAGGGTGGACGAACTGGCGACTACTGACATTGATACTCATCATATAATCTTGACCAAACAAACCTTTTAATTTGTGATAATCTTGAAAACATCTTTCAAAAATCCAATTACCAACTGGTGTAATCAATCTTGAGTTTTCTAAAAAGTCGATAAATTTATCTGGCTGAACATACCCATGAAGTGGATCTTTCCAACGGATTAAAGCTTCACAGCCGATAGCTTGATTCAGTTTGATATTAATAATGGGTTGATAAAACATTTCAAATTCGTTGTTGTTTAAAGCTTCTTGTAAACGATTTTCTAATTTTAAATTTTCAATCGCGGCATCAACACCATTTTGATCTAAATCTTGATTTGGATTCGTGTTCAGATCTTGAATTTGTGTATAAGATAAATTATTTTTTCGAACTCGGTTCATCATGACTTTTAAAAGTAATTGCACAAGACTGTCAGACGAATTAAATCTTTCAAGTAATTGATCTTTCGTGACAACGGCAAGAACACAATCTTCTATGGCTTTTACAGAAGCTGAACGCGGTAAATTATCAATCAACGACATCTCACCGAAAATTTCACCTTTTTTAAGTAAGCTGATAGGAACTTCTTCACCTTCACGCTCTAGATAAACAAGGATTTTTCCTTCTTCAATAACATACGCACAATCACCTTGTTCGCCTTCACGAAACAAAACACTGCCGTTCAAAATTTGAATTTGCTTATTTTGCGAACTCATCAACATCCCTTATACATTATCTATTCGTCATACATTGATCAGATATTAACAAGAATATAGTCTGGCTCTGAAAATTGGTTCTTTTTTTTTAACTGTTGTATCAGGGTGAAACGACTGCTGTAGATGTTTTTTACGATATTTAAGTTTAGTTTCAGTCGATCTGACCGGAATATTCGTTTTTAATACTAATTATCGAAGAAAAAGAGCTTTAGTGACGAAGTAATTATAGATTCGGTCAGGTAATAACCTTGGCAAGGTCCAGCCGAAAAACTTACGAGGAATCGGTTGGTATCTAAGTCTTGGCCATCTTGAAAATGCTGCGTGTTCAATACAATTTGTGACAGCCACAGGATCTAAACCATTTTTTGATTCACCATCAGCAATGTCAGTAAATTTCCCGAAGGATTTTTCATAAATACTACCTTTGTAAACCTCTTTTAATCTTGAGAAACCTTTATCCCAAATCGGTGTTTTTATTGATCCAGGTCCGATCACAGCTACAAAAATATTGTGAATTCTTAATTCATTTCTTAATGATTTTGAAAAACCTTCGACAGCATGTTTAGTTGCACAATAGCCTGATAAAAACGGCAAGCTACTGATGCCACTGACCGATGAAATATTAATTATTCTTGCGCTGGTCGACACTCTTAAAAATGGCATCAGTATTTGTGTCACTTTCACTAAAGCAAAAAAATTAATTGTCATCATTTCTTGGTATTGACTGATGTTTTGTAATTCGACAGGACCTGCCAAGGCAATGCCTGCATTATTCACTAAAATATCAATATGGGTGATGTTTTTATCAAGTAATTCTTCTGTGATTTTTTCTATTTTTTCAATTTCCGAAAGATCAATTTGTATTCCAATAAATTGTCCTGCGTATTTTTTTTCAAAGTCTTCTATATCTGAAGATTTTCTGTAAGTTCCAATAACTGTGTGTCCTTTTTGCAAAAAACTCACAGCAGTTTGATAACCGATTCCTGTGCTTACACCAGTAATAAAAATATTCTTTTTAGGCTGCAACACTGATAACTATTCGAGGATAACCCGTTGAAGCGAAGCTTCATCACAGCGACCTTTAAAGTCATGATCAGTTACACGTGTTTGTGGTGAGTTTTCAAGAAACCTACGAAGCCCCGGGTTGTTTCCTGCGATAATATTTTGGATATCTGTTGGACTTGGATTGTGACTAAATCCTAATTCAAAAAGTAATGACCAAATCCCGTGTTTCCAATATGCATAGTCTTCGAAAGTTCCATCAGCTGCGTAAAGAACTTCAGTGTTGTTTCCTGTTTGGTAACCACTTTCTATTGTCGCATCTTTAACAAGTTTTTTGTAAGTGTCATCGTATGGTGTTGATAGATCTCGTGTTGAGATTCCCCACGGGTAAACAACCGCTGGCCAATACGTGTGAAGTGTTGCAGAAATCTGTACATTTTTTTCATCAATGAATTGCGCTAAAGCTTTTGTTGAGCTTAATTTAAATGCTTTGTCAGATTTACAAGGGCTTGGATAATCACGATTAGCATCAATCGATGTTTGCAAATTTGATTCATATCTGTTTTTACGATTGTAACCAGAAATATTTAAGACTGGAACAATATAAACAGATTGGCCCTTGATCGGCTTCAATGCCACATCATGAGCAAAGCCTAAAGCCGCTGCTGTTGAACCATATTCATTACCGTGATGAGTCCCCACAACTAAAGAAGCCACAGGACCACTTCCAATTTTTAAAGCTTTAATAGGTTGTCCTTGATCATTTGTACCGATAGTCACCATTTGAACTTGATCAGTATTTAAGGAAACTATTTCATTCATTTTTTGAAGAACGTTATCGTAATTTGTAGCGCTCGGAGCCTGCATTAAAAATAAACTAAGAATACCTTCTAGCATATTAACCTCTCTAGTTCGTTAATGATTTGATTACTGTCCCCTGAGAATTATAATTTGTGAAGAGATTTTTGATCGAAAGCCCTTGAAAACGTGAAATTTCAGTTTTTGGATAATAATGTTTTAATATATCCATGTAATTAAGACCCTTTTTTGCCAAATGCAGACTTCCCCATTGACACAATCCGACACCGTGGCCGTAACCCTGTCCAGTTAAAACAATCTGATCTTTATCGACTTCTATAAAGCTTGGCGAATTACGTATAAGCCCGTAACCAAACCATTCTCGCAATTTTTGCAAAGATACATTTTTGAAACTGACAAACTTTCCTTTGAACATCTCAGAACTTTGGTCATCGTCTAATGTTATATTTTTTGCAGATAAAGTTTTCTTGAAATCTTCGATGTTTAACTTGTAACTCCACTGATTTTTTTGACGTTGCCCGCACCATACATCTTTGGCTGTCCCCGTGTCGAAAGCACCTGGCCAAATTTTTGAAGCAGGAATTGTGTGCCCGCCGCAATCAGCATGATAAAAAGTTTTAACAATTTGGTAACTTTCAGGATGAGTCAATACAACACCTTCTGTTGATTTCACAACATCGTAAGCTTTTTTAGACGTAGTCCAAGAAAACACTTGATCCATTTGATCTGCATCCATATGAAAATCTTTTTTTTGTCTTTCTAAAATTTTTGTCAAAGCATAAGACCTTGCTATGACTGCTTGGGCTTTTAAGGCCTCGATCGGCCAATCCAGTGGCATTTCTTTCGATACAACTCCGGCTAAATAATCGGTGAATGGAACATATTCAATGAGGTCATACTTGAGATCTGCTTTTTGAATAACTTTAAAAAGATGTTTTTGCTGGCCGTATAAAGTTGGTTTTTCATCCAGGTTTTTTTGCACTCTGATTTTAACATAACCAAACGGATACAGAGTTTGCTGAATCATCAGTTTTTGCGAATCATTTTGGCTGGTGTTTAATTTTGTATTTAAATTTACAGAAAAAACATTCTGAACATAAACCACTATTAAGAACCCAAGAAATAATCGCATAGATTAATTTCAAATGAAGTTACGACATTGGACTAGGAAAATTCGTCCTAGCCCAGAAAGTATGGCCTGAGGTCTAGGTTATTTTTGTGAAAATTTAAGCATAGCCCGCTGAAGCGCTTCCCAAGCTGTTTTTTTCAGCTCTGGTTGCTTTAGCAAAATCCGCGGTGAATAAGTTTGGTCGTTTTGATCGGCTTGTGGCTGATCTAACAAATAAACACAGATCTGATCAACATGCTGATTTATATGCTGATCCGAACTTGTACCAGCTGCTGCTTTGAAACTTTGAATCAAGTAATCATTTTTTATAAGCTTTGTAGCAACGATCATTTTATTTAATAACTCTTTTTCAGATTCAGAGTAAGTTTCAAGGTCTTGAACATAAATACACAACGGCATTGGTTCAGCTGTTTTGGTCAGCACTGTTTTTAAACCTAATACATTTTTTAAATAATAAAGATATCGTTCCACGATGTGTATTTCCTCAGCTTGTCTGCAATCAGTCAATGGAATAACATCTCGTCATAAAAACTGATTATGAAATATCTACAGTTATTGGCACCGCTGGTGATAAAAATTCCTTTAACAATGCAACTTCAACATTAAACTTATTTTTTTCATCATCAAAGATCTGATTAATCGCTAATATTCTGAAAGCTTTTTCCTGATCTAAACTTAAACCCGTAAAATCAGAACCTTTACCTTCCCATGATCGAAGCGTGGAAGACGGAATAAAAATTTTTTCACTCAGTTGATCAAACGACATTTTCAAATAGGTTCTAAGAAACTTAAGTTGATAACCGGTCAGGGACTGTTTGCTTGTGAGTAAGGATTTTGCTGTATCAGTTTTTAATTCTTTCATATCTATATTAGGATACTCTTGCCCGTCTACTGATTTAATCGAAACGTCTCTAAGTAACACATCAAATCCAAAACCTTTGAAAATATATGTTTCTAATGTTTTCATGTTTAGTCCTTCTTTTTATTTTTATCGATCGCAGTAATAATGACAACGTCAGAACCATTAAAAACAACTATTATTCTTATGTCTTTTTCTTCTCTTTTATTAAAACCGCGCAAAGCATATTTCCAACCACTATTATCTTTTCGCAGACTATCTTTTTCCTCTTCTCTGCGTGCACAATAGACCATCTCTTCAATATCACTCATCTGCACATCACGTTTATCCATTTGCTCTTGCGCATGGACCGTTGGTATTAGGCTTCCAGATTCCAAAGCTGTAATTACATCATGTATGACGTTAGGTCTTTTCCCTATCGACATAGCATATCCTTCACTTTACCATATTGCTTATATTTAAACAATATAAGCAATAAATCATAGTATTTACGCATACTTAATAATTCATATTGCGCATTTTTGATCACTACAAAAGTTATTTTTAGCATAAGTCACCTGCCCACTGGAGGTGTATGCAAATTCAGAGCTATACCTAATCTTCAGCGAAAGTGATTTAGGCTTTATTTGAGTTCGCGATTCGGATCATCTACGAGGGATCATCACCACTGTCATCGCTATTGAGATGAATCAAAATGCGTTCAGCTAAAACACGATTGAAAGTTTTAAGTGTGGCAATGTCTTCGATGTCAGCTTCGCGAATGGCTTCGATGGTTTGAAATTTTTTAAGTAAAGCTAATTTTCTTTTTTCACCAAGACCTGATATTTCATCTAATTCGCTGGCTAAAGATCTTTCTTCGCGGCGTTTTCGGTGAAAGGTAATTGCAAATCTGTGGGCCTCATCACGAAGTCCTGTTAAAATATGTAAAGCTTCCGAATTAGTTTTAAACGTCACAGGATTAGACCGGCCCGGTAAATAAAATCGCTCTTC
>JAYTPA010000052.1:0-19083 GCA_043747495.1 Bdellovibrio sp. | reverse complement strand
ATCAGACGGAAAACTGTCGTCTTACCTGCGCCATTTGGTCCAACGAGGCCGATTTTTTCACCGGGGTTAATTTGGAATGATCCATTTGAGTACAAAATTTTAGAACCTTGTTGTTTTGTTACAGCATTAAAAGCGACCATAGGATAATTTTCTTTCTTTTATAACTTTTTAGATATTTCTAAATTGTTTTTTAGCCCAATACAATGTCTTTAAATATGTCGAAATACGACACATTTTGTATCATAAATCTCATAGAAAAACAGTTTTTATACTTTTTTGAGAATAGTAAAAAAAAATTGGAAATTCAAACTATGGATGATGTATTCTTATTTTATCGGATGAAGCTAACGTAAGCCTGGTTAATATTAGGTCAACCAGGGCAGTTGTTAGCAGTAATGGAGGGACGTATGAGAAGAATATTCAGTCATAACGATAAAACACCCAAGTGAAGTAGCTCTAGATAAAATATCTTACCTCGTACTAAGTTACGTCGTTTTAATGACAATCTTATAACTCATAGGAGGTCACTAGCGGTTTAGAAAGAATACGGTTTGACCGTATCCTTCTTTTGCCAAAGGCAAACCATAGGAAACTGTGGGACGCAAAGCTACAGGGGCTTCAAGGCCAGCCAGCTGCCAAAGGGATTCAAAGACCTGCGGTGAATACTGCAAATGGAAGGTATCAAAACTTATACATTATATTTCATGGATTGGTTTCATTCCCCTTAACTCTAAGTTGATCAGTGGATGATTGACTTAGGGTTTTTTTTGTTTGCTTCACTTACTGAGGAATCACAAGGCGCAAGCCAGATCTTAAAACTGTTTTTCTCTGTAATTTATTGGCCTTACTTATATCATTAATACTTAAATTAAATCTCTGTGAAATTGAAAATAATGAATCACCTTTTTTAACGACGTAATGTTTCTTTTTGTCGTTGTCTTTCTTTCGTTGACTGCTTTTATTAGAAGATGATGACGCTGATTTTTTTTGACGATCTTTCAGCGGAGTTCTATCTGGAACAAATACTCGCTGACCTATTCGCAAAACTTTTTTTCTTGGCAATTCATTGATTTCTCTTAAATAAGCCACTGTTGTTCTATAACGTCGGGCTATACTTCCCAAGTTATCGCCGCTTTTAACGCGGTAAACCTGAGTTTCATTCTGATCAGGCACGTAATCAACCACTGTCGCAATACTTTGCTGAGCTGCTAGTAAAGCAACTTCTGATGATCCTGGTGGAATACGAATACTTAATTTACCATTATCAAGGGGAGCAACTTCGCCTTTATACTTTGGATTTAAATCTTTAAAATCTTCGTAATTGATGTTCATTTTTTCTGCCATCAAACGTAAATTTATTGGCTGCTCAAAAGACATATGATCGAATTCAATCGGTGTCATATAATCAATGCCTTCAAAACCGTATTTATCAGGGTTCTTGGCAATTAATTTTGCAGCTAGATATTTAGGAACATAATTATCAGTTTCAGCAGGCAAAGCCCGTTTGTTTCTTGAAAGCTCCCAAAAATCTCTGGTTTTATATTTTTTAACGACGCGCAGAACACGGCCTTCACCCACATTATAAGCGGCCATTGATAAATACCATGAATTAAATAATCCATGCAAATCTTTGAAGTATTCCGCAGCTGCTTGAGTCGCTAAAACAGGATCTCTTCGATCATCAATTAATTTATTAATACCTAGTTTGTAGCGCTTACCTGTCCCACGAATAAATTGCCAGTAACCCACTGCTGAAGCTGAAGAATGAGCTCGTGGACTAAATCCTGATTCAATCAATGCGATATAAAATAAATCTTCTGGCAATTTATTATCACGTAAAACTTTTTTCATTAAAGCTTCATAGCGTGTTGAACGCGCTAAATATCTTTCCATATGGGGACGGCCACGGCCTTGAAAATAATTCACCCACTTTTCAACTTCTGAATTAATTTCTGTAGGAATGGTTTCCAATTCCTGTTCGCCTAATTCGGATGAATTGAATTTCTCATTTTTTAGTCTAAATTGCGCTAAATCACCGCTTTGATCGTATTCAGGTCCAGTTGTTTTGCTTGTTTTATCGGAAGTCGCACAACCACTGATCGTAGCCATTGCCGCTGACCAAACAGTAAGAATAAAAACAAATTTAATCACATATTTTTTATTCACAAAAAACCTCAAAATAAACGCTACAAGTGATCATTAACAAGTTCAATAATTATCTTATCAATAATCAGTAGAAATTGCTCAAATATTTGACTCAGAGACCTATTTAACAAGACCTGCTCTCGGACTTTGTCTGGAGCAAATCCAATGACTTGAAACTCGTCTAAAAACTGGCTCAATTGGGATTCAAACTTTAGTCTGTAATTTTCAGGCATTTTATTGACTAATTTGGCCCAATCTTCTGAAGCGTTCTTTTCACGCGCCAAATGCGCTGCCAGTAAATAAACTGTGTTCATTGATTCTGCTGCAAAAGCTTTGTAGTCATTGGCTTTAACCGAAGCTTGAATCAATTTAATTTTCTTATCGACAAGATTTTTTAAAGGCGGAGATGTGTTTAACTGTCGGAACTGAATCAACGCAAGAATTAAGAAATATCCTAAAACGGCAATAGATAAAAAATCTAAAAATGGCCATTTAACTTGAGACCACGAAATTTGATTTTGACTTAATTGCGCCACAGGTAAAATTATTTTCTCAATGCTTTCCCCGTCTGTTTGTTCTAGATTTGGGCGAATTGTGTTTTTTGATTTTCCTGCAATAGCTTCTGAAATATCTAAATTAAGGGTTTCAGTCGTTTTTGTAATGTACTCTTTTGTTGTTGGATCAAAATAAGAAAAAGAAATTTTTGGTATTTGTATCGGGCCTTTATTTTTAGCAATTAAATAAATTTCAAATTCTTTGTAGCTTTGTCCATTTTTAAAAAACTTTGATTCACTTTTTGTATCATATATTTCTAAGCCTTCAGGCCATTCGATAGGTGGAAGCTCTATCAGTTTGGCATTTCCTTGACCCTCAAACCGTAATTTTAATAAAAATGGCTGCGCCGCTGGAAACTGTATACCATCAACTTGTGTTTGAATTTGGAACTGTCCCACCGCCCCAGAAAAAGATAAAGGCTTATTTTCTGACGGAAGAGGCAACACTTTAATCTGCTGTCTTTTTGAAGACTTCGTGTATTCGCTCAGTTGTCCATAACCGTTTGCCGTCAGCATTCGAACTTTTGCTTTAATTTTAAATTCATCGATAGATGCCTGACCAGGCTTGATTGGAAACAAAGCATGGCTGGCTAATAAAGCTTTTTTGTAAAGTAAGCCATTAACAATTTCCTGGTCGAATCTCAAAGATGGAACTTCTTCAATTATTTCTTTCCAAAAACCTTTTAGATCAGGAAATTTAGCACGATCTAAAGATTCAATTTGTGATTGGGTATATAAATACCAATTTGCAGTCACTTGTTCACCTTCGTAGGCCGTTGTTTTGTCTGTTTCAAGTAAAAGAAAAAAAGCTTCATTCGTATTTATATCTAATTTTCTAGATGGAATTTCTGTTTGTTGTCCGTTACCTAGGCCGCCAAACGGTTGGCCACCGAGGCCCCCGCCACCAAGTTGTCTTTGCACTTCCTCTAGCATCTGCTGACGCTGTTTCATCAATTGCGAGAACATATCATCTTCATCAGCAAATGGATCAATCGCCTGAGGTTGCTGACGCTGCCTTAAATTTCTTGGGTTTGCTGACTTATCAGATACAGACACTGTTTGTGCCGCTGACAAATAATCTTGGCCATTCACATTAACTTTAATAGCTGGCAACGTAACAAGACCCTTTTTGGTCGTTTCGAAAATATAAACAAATTGCTGCTGTACGGTTTTTGAAAACTCAGTTTTACCATTGATTATATTCATTCGTGTTGATGAAGATTGTCCGGCATTTTGACCCTGTATAAGTCTTAATCCATCAATTTCAGACAACTGGGGCTCACTACTTTGGAAATCGTCGTTCGACTGCACAGTCACCAAAACTTGAACTTGCTCACCAAGGCCTACTGCATCTGGTGTGACATCAACTTTCAATGTGACATTCGCCAATGCCAATCGACTAATTAACATTGAAATTAAAAAAAATAAAATAAAGAAAAGGCTACCAATCTTTTGCATTGCGATTCTCTCTTTGTTGCTCTTTTTTATTATATTGAGATCTAATTTTACGATCTTGCTGCGATAGCTCACCAAGTATTTTTTTAACATCTGCTTCACCCAGTTGTTCGCCTTTGAAGGCTCTTGGTTGATATTTCATCGTCTTTTTGCGATCTTGATTTGAATCTTTTTTCTGATCGTTTTTGTCATCTTTTTCATTTTTTTTGTTGTCTTTTTGATCTTCGCCTGATTCACCGTCTTTTTTTTCTTGATCTGATTTTTGCTGCTTCTGCTGTTGCTGCTGACTTTGAATCAGCAATTCAATATTGTGTTTTGTTTCAATGGAAGTCGGATTTACTTCTAAAGCACTTTGATAAAAGCTGAGAGCTTTATCAATTTCTTTTTTCTGTCCGTAAAAGACACCTAAATTATAATAAATCTGAAAGCTTTCCGTGGGTGACACTGATTGATCTTTATTTTTTTGGGCAGTTTCAACTAATCGCAAAGCTTCGACAAAAGACTTTTCAGCTTGTTCAACTTTAGTGAGTTGATCAAAAGTAATTCCTAAATTTGAGTGAACTTGGGGAATATCAGTATCTAATTCTAATATTTTTAAATTTTCCTGAAGAGCTTTTTCTGGGGCTTTGTTTTTTATAGATTTTCTAGCTTTATAATCATAAATAAATGTCTTTGGATGGGGATAATCCTTTGATGCTAAAACAGCTGTAGTTATAAAACACAAAGCAGCCATAAAGAATATTCGTGAATTATTCATATTCATATCGCCCTTTCCATAACGGTTCCACTGATTTCCGATCAGATAAGATAAGCGCTAAAATTAAAAATATTAAGCCTATGCCTAGCGGGTAAGAATATTTTTCGTCATATTGGGTCAATGTTGAACTGGCAAATTGGGCTTTTTCAAATTGATCAATATCTTTCACGATTTGCCTTAAGTGAGACCCATCCACATCTGCAAAATAAAAATGTCCAGATCCGCTTTGGGAAGCTGTATTGGCGATACTTTTTAAGAAATCGCCTTTCACTTGAGTCATAATGATCTGCCCTGAATTATCTTTTTTGGGCCCTCTCAGATTGCCAAAGGGGTCACGTGTTGGAATCGTACCACCTCGCTCTGTTCCGTAAGCTAAAGTAATAATTTGCACACCTTGTTCGGCTAATTTTTTTGCGGCTTCCAAAGCACCCTGTTCATGGTCTTCACCGTCAGAGGCTAAAATGATCACTCGTGTGGTTTTTGAATCCTGAGACTGAGTCACGCCACCTTTTTCAAAAGCATCCAAAGCATAGTTCAAAGCTAAATCAATTGATGTACCTTGTGTAGACACTGCATAGGTATCTAATGAGTCAATGTACATTTTTAATCCACCAGGATCAGAGGTCAGTGGAGACATCAAAGCAGCACTGCCTGCAAAAGCGATCAGACCCGTTTTATTGCCTGGCATAAGATCAATTAATTTTGAAAGTTCAATTTTCATTTGTTCTAAACGCGACGGTTTGACATCTTCAGCTAACATACTTTCAGACACATCAGCTAAAATCATCAATTCAATGCCCTCACTTTTAATTTCTTGCTCTGACTGACCAACTTGCGGTCTTGCTAAGGCTAAAATAAAAAATAGGTGTGACAAAAATAGCAAAGTCATTTTTATTTTGCGACGCCGAAATGAAATGCTTGAAGTCAACCAAGGTAAAACTTTAGGGCCAAAAATCTTTTGCAACTTTTTTTGAAAATAAAGGTCGCTTGAAAGTGAAAAGATCATCCATAAAACGAGGACAATTAATAAATAAAATGCTTCCGGTGCGCCCCATTTTAATCCTGTCATTATGGCCCTCTCTTAAGCAATGTTTGGCCAAGGATTAAATTTAGAAATAGCAGTAGCATTCCTATGCTTAAAAAAATGGGGTAGTGTTCGTTGTATTTTACGAACTTCTGATCTTCGATTTTTGTCGTTTCTAATTTATTGATTTCGTTAAATACATTTTCGAGCGAATTTTCCTTATTAGCCCTGAAGTATTTTCCTCCAGTGACTTCGGCCATTTGACCTAAAAGATCATCATTTACTGTGCTTTCAAACGGCTGATAGCGTTTCACTTTTTGTCCAAACATATCTCGTGTGAAAATCGGCAGCTTTGTTGGTCCACTTTCTCCTAGTCCAATGGAATAAATTTTAATCCCGTAACCTTTGGCGATTTCTAAACCTGTTTCAGGATCAATTGTTCCCGAATTATTTTCACCATCAGTTAGAAAAATCATTACCCGCGATTTAGCTTGAGAATCTTTGAGTCTGGCCGCCCCTGCCCCCATAGCAACACCGATCGCTGTACCGTCTTTAATTTTAGCTTCCGCTGCTGTTTGAATCTGACCTATGCGATTGATAATCAGATCGTAATCTAAAGTTGGCGGTACAAGAGTAAAAGCTTCTCCTGCGAAAATAACAACTCCGATACGATCAGATGTTCTTTTTTGTACAAAGCGCGCAATAGTGTCTTTTGCTGTTTCAATACGATTAATGGGTTTCGTATCTTCAATGAGCATACTGTCTGAAACATCAAGAACAATAACAATGTCTAAACCGTCTAAGGTTCTTTTGAGTTTAGTGTCCGTGGTTTGTGGTCTGGCTAATGCCAAAACTAGAAAAATAAAACTCAGATATAGAATTATTTGATTTAAATTAACCCAAATAATTCGACCGCGATTCCGCCATTTCTTGTACTGACTAATTGAACTGACTTGTAATGTCGATTTCTGAGCTTTTTTGAAACTTAAAAAATAATACAAGACTGGAATAATCAGCAGAAGAACTAAGAAATAAGACTGAGCCCAAAGATATCCTGCAAAAGTCATGTGACAGATCCTTTCGCAGTCGTTTTTTTAAGGCTAAGAGCTTCGCACTGAATCATTACAGCATAGAACTGATTAACTAATTTCGTTTTCTGCTCAAGCGACACGTCAGTTGTTTTTTTAAAAAGCTCAAGATCCTTCAATATCAGATCTATGGATTTAATTATTTTTTTATCTCTAGGGTATTTTTTGACCATTAACCTAAATAATACAGACGGCTTTAAATTTAAAAATGGTAACTGGAAAGTTCGCATTAAATATATTTTGATAGCTAGATCTAAATCAGGTAATGGATAATCATTTTTTTCAAGAGTTCGCATTTTTTTATAAAATTGGTTATCCGGAGAAATTGCAGATTCATAGCTAGCTACCAATGATTGATAGCCTTTAATTTTTTGTCTAACCTGAAATCGGCGTACAAATAAAATAATAAGACTTAAAAAAAACAGGAATATTAAAATAATGTATAAATAAGGCCAGCTCACTTCACCCACAGCGTAACCGAATGGTTTTGGTGGCATAGGTTGACCTTGTTCGTTCAACTGTTGTTCTTCAGGTTTTGGTAAAACTGAAATAACATTAAACTTTTGTGCACCTAAAGATATTTTTGAAGTGCCGTCACTAATGATCAACGACTCAAATTTAGATTCACCAACCACATAACTTACCATATCAATATCAAATGACGTTGTATCTCGGGCTTCCGCTTTTACAAGCTTAAACATAGCCTGTAATTTAGTATTATCAAATTCAAATTTAGCTTTTGTAAAATCAAATGATTTATCCCAATCGCCATTGCAGTTAACTATAAAATGACGACCCACAGTGATTTCTTGATCTTTAAGGCCAGCAATTGCTGGAATATCGATTTGGCACTGAAGACTCATTTGCGGGCCTTTCTTCTTTTAAAGAAAGCAATCAATGAATGATGAAACTGATCATTAGCTTCAAATGTAAAACTATCGACACCGGTTTTTTTTAATTTTTTTTGAAACTGGTCGATATTTTTTTTAAATTGGGATTTCATTTCTTCTCTGAACACAGGATTCGCAGTATCAATCAAAACAGTTTCGCCTGTTTCGGCGTCTTGTAAATCAATAAGTCCTACATTTGGAAATAAAAATTCAGCTTCATCGCAAATTAAACCAGCAATGACTTCATGTTTTTTTTCTAAATAGGTTAAAGAATTCTCATAACCTTGGTCTTGAAAATCACTGAGCAAAAATATTGTAGCTCTTTTTTTCAAAACCCCGCGTAAGTAATCTAATGCTGAATCAATTCGGGTTTGTTTGTTTTTTGGTTTAAAAAATAAAATGTCCCGCAAAATTCGGTAAACATGAGCTTTACCTTTTTTAGGCGGCACAAAAAGTTCAACTTCATTAGTAAACAACAATAAACCCACTTGGTCATTATTACGAATTGCACTAAAAGCCAATGTCGCTGCGACATAAGCTAAAGTTTCACCTTTAAAGTTATTTTTTGAACCGAAATCCTGTGAACCACTGATGTCCACAGCGATAATCATCGTCAGTTCACGTTCTTCTTCGAAAGTTTTAATGTAGGGTTTTCCAGCCCGGGCCATCAGCGTCCATGAAATGGCTCGCACATCATCACCAGGGACGTATTCTCTAAAATCAGAAAATGTCATGCCCTGACCTTTAAACTTGGTGTGATATTCTCCGGAAAAAATATTATTCACAAGCTTCTTCGTATCGATTTCGATCCGTTTTATTTTTTTTAGAATTTCTGCAGGAACCTGCGCTTGCGATAAATCAGACATTCAATCTTCATTCCTTAAGCTGAAACCTCAATGGCCCCTAACACTTCTTTAATCACTTGATCTTGATTTAAACCTTCAGCATCAGCTTCATAAGTTAATATCAAACGATGTCTTAAAACTTTATAAATAATAGATTTAACATCTTCAACTGTAACAAAACCACGTCCACGTAAAAAGGCATGGGCTTTTGCAGCACGGATTAAACTTAAGCTCGCTCGCGGAGATCCACCCACAGCAATAATTTTTTCTAAACGACCC
This sequence comes from Bdellovibrio sp., assembly GCA_043747495.1. Taxonomy (GTDB): domain Bacteria; phylum Bdellovibrionota; class Bdellovibrionia; order Bdellovibrionales; family Bdellovibrionaceae; genus Pseudobdellovibrio. Next base: position 10,046 of record JAYTPA010000052.1, on the reverse strand, counting down.
AACCCGTAAACCTGCGGTGAACGTGTCGCCATAATTAAATCAACAATATAATTTTTAACTTTTTGATCGACATAAATTTGATCCACAACTTTAATAATTTCTAAAAGTTTTTCTTGGGTTAAAACTTTTTGGATTTGTGGTTTTTGATTTGTTCCCATACGGCTAACAATTTCTAGTTCTTCTGTTTTTGTTGGGTATTCAACATTCACTTTAAACATAAAACGATCCATTTGGGCTTCTGGTAAAGGATATGTGCCTTCTTGTTCTAACGGATTTTGTGTTGCTAACACTAAGAAAGGATGATCCAGTTTGTAAGACTGTTCACCGATCGTCACTTGCTTTTCAGCCATGGCTTCAAGCAAAGCCGATTGAACTTTTGCTGGCGCACGATTAATTTCATCAGCTAAAACAATGTTAGCAAAGATAGGTCCTTTTTTAACACTGAATTCGCCAGATTTTGGATTAAAAATCATAGTCCCGATTAAATCTGTCGGTAGTAAATCTGGTGTGAATTGAATTCTTTGAAAGTGTAAAGAAATTGTTTCCGCCAATGTTGAAATCGTTAATGTTTTTGCTAAACCAGGAACACCCTCTAGAAGAATGTGACCGCCAGTTAACAGGCCCATAACGATTCCTTCGATCATATCGCGTTGACCAACGACGACTTTGTTCATTTCATTCATCATCTGCGTTATGAATAAACTTTGATCTTTAACCGTTTGATTAAGCGCAATGAGGTCGATATTTTGATTTGAATTTGACATGCGTGCTCCCATTCTTAGTGAACTTATTTATTTTGTCACAAATAGCCTTGATTTCAACATGAACTCGCATGAAAATCTGTAACCATGAAGAGCTTGACTCAAGTCTGGTTTATTATTGCGATTAGTTGTTTTTCTGTGATGATTATAGCTTTTAAAACAGCTGGTCGTCTGGGGTTATTTATTGGTTTTATCTTTAACCTGTTTGCTCTTTATTTATTGTTTCACAAAAATATCATCCGTTTTTTTAATGAAATCAATCTGACTGAAGTTCGTGGTCAGGACCCTACTGGTTTTAAAAATCTTATTCTAAAAGCTGCTCCAGAATTTGGATTTAGATCGATACGCTTATTTACAACACCTAATAATTGCCCTCCTTTGATCTGGAAAGATCTTAATTGGTTGGATCAAAAGCAAAATATTTACATTGTCTTGAATTCTGAAACTTTGAAGAATTTAAATCTGAATGAACAACAGATTTTGGTTTATTTTTTACTGAGCCACGCCAAGCAACGATCGATGATTCGGCGAAAAGTTTTATTTACTTTGTATGCTTTAGTCTCATGGGCTAGCCCGCTATTCTCACCGGCATTTAATGCGCTTGGTCGCATATTAGGACTACATAAAGAGGTCCTGCGGGCAGATATGAACACACTGCTTAATTTAGAATTACAAACGAATATTCAAAATCATGATTTTGCTTTATTCATGCGAAAATTTCATGCCCTTAAGAATCATACGGATCACGATTTTAAAGCTCTTTATTTTTTTGCATTAACGACTCAAACAAAAAATTCAATTTACAAATTAAATTTTCAACCCAATATATATTCAAGACAGAAACAAATCGCTAAGTTTGCTGTTTAGCATTAAAGCTTTAAGCTTAAAACGAGACTTACTCAAAAAGGATTTATGGAAAAACTAGAGGCCTCATTCACAATATTAATTATGTCGATCGGTTCAAGTGCATTAATGGCTATGGGCCTAACCCCAGATCCACAATCGGGTCAAACTGCTGTTGATAAAGACATGGCCAGATTTAATATCGATTTGCTTTCATTAGTTAAAGAAAAAACTAAAAATAACTTGGACCAAGAAGAAAAAACTTTCTTAGACCAAATGTTAGCCGATTTACAGTCTAAGTTTTTACAACTTAAATAATTATTAACAGGAGATATCATGAAAAAAATTATTTTTGTTTTTATCTTTTTTTGTATCCCTATTTCTTTTGCCCAAGTGCCCCAAAAACCAGCCCCTGTTTTAAAGTTAAATGATCCCTTACCTAGTAATTTATTTGTTGAATTAGCAAAAGCCATTAACCCGGCTGTTGTTAATATTTCGACATCCGTGATCCCCAAAGGTCGCCAATTTCGCGACCCTATGTTAGAAATGTTAGAACAATTTTACGGTATGCGCTTACAACAACCCAATGAAGTGCAAAACGGAAAACCCCGCAGGATGGGTTTAGGAACGGGTTTTATTATTCGTGAAGACGGCCTGATTGTTACAAATAACCACGTGATTGAAAACGCTGATTTAATTGAAGTCCAATTAACTGAAAATTCAGATAAACAATATAAAGCTGAAATTATCGGGCGTGATTCAAGAACAGATATCGCTTTAATAAAAATTAAACCTGATATCAAACTTACAGTTGCAGCTTTAGGGTCATCAGAAGACACCCAAGTTGGTGAATGGGTTGCGGCTTTTGGAAACCCTTACGGACACGGCCATTCTGTGACAAAAGGAATTATTTCTTCAAAAGGTCGTGAAATTTCTGAAATTAATAAGCTTCCACTTTTACAAACTGATGCATCGATCAACCCAGGTAATTCGGGCGGGCCATTAGTGAATTCAAAAGGTTTAGTGATTGGTGTGAACTCAGCGATTGATGCCCGCGCCCAAGGAATTGGTTTTGCAATTCCTATTGATGAAGTTAAAAAAATTATTCCACAATTAGAAAAACGAGGATCAATACGTAAAGGTTATTTAGGTGTGTATCTAGGAGATATTGATGATCGTGGCGCAAATGCTCTTAACATAGAAGATTTCCGTGGTGCTGTCGTCCTAGGAATAGATAATGGCCCAGCTAAAAAAGCGGGTTTAAAAATCTATGATATTGTTTTAGAGTTTAACGGCAAAAAAATCAAAAGCAGCCAGGATCTGACAGACACAGTTTCTGATATTGAACCCGGCAAAAAAGTAAAAGCAAAAATTCTAAGGGGTGAAAAAACAATAACTGTTGATATTATTATTACTGAGCGCCCAGATGAAAAAATAATTGCACAAAACCGTTTCCGCAGTGAATCTGAAAGTATTGAGTCACAACCTACAGCTCAAGAAAAAACAAATACGCCTTACAACTTAGGAATACAAATTTCAGATTTAACTGAAAAAATAAAACAAGATTACAACTTAAATTCAGATTTGAAAAACCCAATCATCACGGCTGTTGCTAAAAATTCGACAGCCAGCCAAATTGGTTTGCGTGTAGGCGATGTTATTTTAAACGTAAATAAAATCGAACCTAATACAGCACAGCAAGCGATCAAGGCCTTTAAAAAAGGAACTAACACATTACGACTAGCCCGTGGCCGTGGCTTAACAGCGATCACTTTTGATTTATAAGCAATGAATTGTCTCATGATGAGATAAATAAAATATTCACTTAAGTCACTGGCCTTTTGTCCCGATGTAAGACTAAAGTCGCACATCTTGATTTAACAAGCGAGGCCACATCATGAAAATCACCGAAGTTAAAATATTTCCGGTCAACGAAGATCGCCTGAAAGCCTACGTGACTATTACACTCGAAAATTGTTTTGTTGTGCGCGACTTAAAAGTCATTCAAGGCCCGGGTGGTTTATTTGTGGCCATGCCCAGCAAAAAGCGTAAAGATGGCCAGTTTCGTGATATCGCGCATCCATTAAATCAAGAAACTCGGGAAAACATTGAAAATTTAGTTTTTGAAGCTTATGAAAAAGAACTGCGTTCTATGGGTGAAACATTAGTTCACATCCAAAGACAAAAAACTCCGCAGACCTATCAGGGCGATGATTAAGAAACACGCTGCGATAACTTCGGTCGGTGGATACTTTATGTCTAATGTGATCACAATAACAGCATCTTGATCGACAACCTACAAAGAAAGACCCTGCTCGGAATAACTTTCTGTAGTTCGCCATAGAATCAACGGCCCAAACTTAATAAACTGAGTTTGGGCTTTATTTTTTGTTGCGCTGTTGTCTAAAATTAATTAATTTGATCTGTACGACATTCGTCAGTTGGGGTATCGCCAAGTTGGTAAGGCAATAGATTTTGATTCTATCATTCGGAGGTTCAAGTCCTCCTACCCCATCCAATTTTTATCAGGAGTAAAATGAGCATTTCAATCCAAGAGCTCGAAAAAGCAGTTAACTCTCTTGATGAAGCTCTACAACTTTACAAAACTGCTGCTGACGATGTACAAAAACGCGCATTTCGAGATGCCGCTATCCAACGTTTCGAATTTAGTATCGAACTAAGTTGGAAAACTTCAATGAAAGTTTTAGGCTCAAATACAGTTGCGGCAAAAAATGCGGCTCGCGAAATGGCACGAAGTAACCTTATAGAAGACGCCACACTTTGGATAAATTTTATTGATTGTCGAAACGAAACGTCACATTCATATGATGAAGACATCGCAAAAAAAGTTTTTTTTATAATTCAACAATTTCTTCCTGAAGCTCAAGCTTTGCTCGCTACTTTAAAATTGCAACAACAATGAAGTTCGGTCTTAACAACCAACAGCACCAACAGCTTTTAGATCTAGTGATCGATCCACTAAAAAAGTTGGGCATCACTGTTTACGTATTTGGCTCAAGAGTTTCAGGGAAGCATCATCCTTTTTCAGATATTGATATTTTATATTCAGTGCCTGAAGGCTCTCATTTTAATAATCAAATACACACAATCGAAGAGAACATTGAAGAATCAAATTTTCCAATCAAGGTTGATCTTGTTAACGAAGCTGAGCTTGCTGCTTCTTATCGGGATTCAGTTTTTAGAACGAGGGTTCCCGTATAGAATACGTTTTTAGCTCAAGTTTCTACGGTTCTAAGGTACGACGGCTCTTACTTCTGAACAAACCATTCATTAAATTCAAGCTTGTAATCTCCCGCGATTCCATCGTTGATTTGAAAACCAATCAAAGCAACAAACGGAATTATTTATGTTATTAATGTAGTTTTACTACCGTAATTAAATACATAAAAATTTTTACAGGTCACTTAACACAAAAGACATGAATATGGAAGTTCATGTCTTTTTTTTAACTTTAATTCAATTTATACAATGTTTTACGCTTAAAAGTCAGTCGTCTTAATATAAAGACTACTTATCAAAACTACACCTATCGCAATTGACAAAGCACCGCCAAAAAAAAGTAACCAAATAGGGCTACCTAAACGATGGGCCAAATAACGTTCATGCAGATCTGCAATTAATAATTGGTGCTGCTGATCTGATAGCATTGTACCGTACACTTGATATGCTTTTTCAGGGACATTTTCTTCGTTTTTTTTCTCTATTGATAGTTTTGCTAAAGTTGCATAGCCGATCTGTGATTCTTCTGCGCTGATTTTGCCATCACGGTTTTTATCTAAATCTGTATTTTTGTTTTTTAAATTTTTCGAGTTTTCATCAAACACACTTTGAAGAAAATTTGTGAGTCCTAACAAAACGACATTTTTGTTTTGTCCAATTGTAGGCGCGAGCACTCCGTGAATGTAAACTGTTCCACCTACATAAATTTCATTTTCAATGACACGGTATTTATCACTGAATAAACCTAGAAATTTATTGTCTGGATTAAAACTTGAGGACTGACTTCCCAATAAATGAATAATCCTTTCCTGATCTGTTTTTTCAATTGCTCCCCAGTTACGCGTCTTTCCTCCATCTAATTCAAATTCACAACCCGACGGAACAACTAATACAGCACCGGTCCCGTCAAATACATAAAATGGCACTTCGTGATTCTTCTTTAAAAAGGTGACCCATTGAGATGATTTGCCTCGCTTTTCGTAACGTTGAATCTCAAGAGAGTGATAAACTGCTTTTAAACCACAACTTAAATTAACGGTTTCTGTGTAAGGCCAAGCAAAGCCTTCAATCTCTACGAAACCCTGAGGGGCAGATGCAACTTTCGATCTTTGGGTGTCCTGAATTTTTCGAAGGCGCTTTTGCTTCTTAATAGCAGAATACAGAAAAGTACCACCAAGAACACAAAGTACAAAACCTAATTTCAAGACCTTAGAATTATCAGACATAAACTACCCTCCAAATTTAGGAAGGCTCATTTTTAAACTTGGCGTTACTTTTTCAGAATCGCTAACTTTAAACATTTCTTGGCGACTGTAATTTAATATTCTTGCAGCTATCACATCAGGAAACTGTTCAATTCGCGTATTAAAGTTTGCAACCGCTTCATTGTAACTTTCTCGGCGATCTGCGATTATACTTTCCAAATCAGAAACCCGTCCTTGCAACTGATTAAAATTATTATTTGATTTCAGTTCTGGGTAAGCTTCACCAATTGCAGCCACCCCTTGAAGAGCAACACTCATGGCCTGTGAAGCAGCCATTTTGTCATGAACATTATGAGCACTACCATACTTAGAGCGTGCATTAACAAGTTCTTTAAGTAGACTCGCTTCATGACCAGTATACTGTTCGATCACTTGGATCAGTTGCGGAATTTCATCAAAACGTTGTTTCAAGATCACATCTATATTTGCCCAGGCCCGTTCAACTTGCTGCCTTAAACTAATAAGTCCGTTATAATTATTGATACCCATCACCAGCAAACCAAGCAGAACAACTCCAAGAAAAACTAAAATACCTAAAAATTCCATTCAGAACTCCTTAAATTAAACTTAAAGCTATAAACTGAATAAACAAGCTTAAAGTCGCAGTTCTTATTCGGAAGTTAATTAGTTATTATTTAGTTTAAAATTTACATCCTAGATGATGTATATCTCAGTTCGATACAATTAAAAATTACTAACAAACATTTTAAGTTCATCGAAATGTTTAAAGTTAAAATAGCTACCAGATGTATCAAAATCTGCAGGTTCATTTAAGAATAAAGCTGTGGGCATTTGGGCCGCAAGCCCAGCCCATAAATCATATTTGTAATCACCAACATACAAAATCTGATCGATCGTATAATTCCAGTGTGTTTGAATTTTCAGTAACCCCTCAGGATCTGGCTTCGCTTTAACATCGTCTCTGGTTAAACAGATATCAAATTTTAGATTATGCATTTCAAGGGTTTTTTCAGTGACTTTTTTTGAATTCCTCGTAAACAAGGCTGTAGGAATTTTTTCTTCATTTAGATAATTTAAAAATTCAAATGCATGATGAATGGGTTCAGAAAGTAGCGCCCCCTGCATTTCATAATGATGAAGCACTTCGTGGGCTTTGTTGATTTCTTCTGCCTCAGTTAAATTTGAAATGTGTTCTAAAATCCCGTGACCAGCCGGAAGATTAAAATGTTGATATAAAGTTTTAAAATCAATTTTTGAATCCACAATTGTTCCATCCATATCAAAGATGAAACCCTTAAATTTAGTGTTCGTATTCATACACAATAGTTATGAGAAAATAGTAAGCTTGCCAAGCTTAAACTACTTCCAAAATCGAAATCCGAATCAGCCCTTCCACAGCAATAACACCACACAGACAGCTAGTCAGGCACGCCCCTTGAAAGCCCTAACTGAAGGGGTGCTTATGTTAATTTATAATTTAAAACAAATAACTTCCCATATTTGGGAAGTTATGATAGTATGGCAATAGTGTATTGTTCATATTTAATTCAAGTTGAATTCAATGGGGTACTTTACACTGAACTGATGATTGACCCTCATTATGAACTTAAACATAAAGAATCGATCAGTGATGGAATTATAATCGCGCTTGTGTTGACACTGCATAAGTCATTTGTAGATAAACAAGCCATTTCGAGCAGTGGCTATATGTTCTATGAAGTTGATGTGGAGCTTAAAAACAAGTTGTATCGATTAGTTTTAACAAACCCACCCGATCATAGTTTTTTAGGTGTTCGAAATGCTTACAGGAGATCAAAATGAAAAATATAACCAAAAAACCTTTGAATAAATCTAAAACGCCACCAAAAGGTTACCCCACTGAATCTGAATGGGTTGATATTGAAAAAGACTTGGGTAAGTCTTTACCATCTAAAATGCTGTCGGCAAATGCGTCTCCTGTTGATCGAACTAAACAAGAAATTTGTGCGCACTTTATTAAATATCGTATTGCAACTAATATAACCCAGCGTGAACTTGCTAAGCGGCTTGATGTGACTGAATCACGTGTTAGTGAACTTCTACATTATCACTTCGAACGATTTACGATTGATAAATTGCTTGAATTACTCAATAAAATTAAACCCGATGTTCGTTTGAAAGTAGCCTAAAATGACAGACTCAGATCGAAAAATTGCGAAGAAAAAATATAATAAATACCCTCCTGCTGGAATCACTCTAGAGATGATGATCCGTGCCCTGGTCGAAGAATATGGTTGGTCTGAACTGGGTCAGAAAATTTACATCAGGTGTTTTAATGAGAACCCAACTTTGAAATCAAGCCTTAATTTTTTAAATAAAAATCCTTGGGCTAAAGAACAAGTTGAGTCTCTTTACGATTGGCGCTTCGGTAAAGGTGATAACCCCTAAAATCTTGCTGGACTATAAATACTTCGATCTAAATCAGATTGGCCTTTCATTATTAGATCACTGACCAACTGACCTGTTCCTAATCCCATCTGCAGTCCCAACATTTGATGTCCTGTTGCCAACATCAAGTTTGATTGCTCTTTTGTCCAACCAATAACGGGCAATCCGTCTGGCGTGCATGGTCTAAGACCACGCCAAGTCTCATGCACTTTGATTTCCTGTGGGATATTCAAAAATTCTTTGGCTCCATCAAAAATGGCTTTAACCCGTTTTTCAGTTATAGAAAAATCTTGGTTCACTAATTCTAATGTGCCAGCAAGTCTTAAAGAATTATTTCTTGGTGTAATCGCAATTTTTCGATCGACGATCATGATAGGAATTTCAGGTTGTTGATCTAATTTATCAACTATAAGCGAATAACCCTTACCACCCATTATAGGAATATTCAGAGAAAATTCTGAAGCGATAGCTTGTGACCAACTTCCAGTTGCTAATATATAAAAGTCAGATTGAATCTCGCCTTGATTTGTTTGAATTGATTTAATTATTTTAGACTGACCTTGGTTTATTATATGAGCTTTTTGAAATTCAGTTTGTTCTAAAATTTTAACACCAAGTTTTATGGCTTTTTTAGTCAGGGCCTCAATCACCTTTAGGGGCTCTGCATGGGCTTCAGCAGAAAAATAAACACCGCCTAACAAGTCACCCGTTAATGCTGGCTCTAGGTTTTTGACTTCGGCTGAAGTCAAAAGTTTTCCAGGGATATTGTATTTAGCCACAAGATCCATTTCTTTTTTAGCGGCCTCTAATCCTTCTTGTTTCGCACTGACCATAAGAAGACCTTTTTGCTTCATTTCCATTTCAGGATATTCAAGCGCCAATTTTTTATACTCTTCTAAGCTTCTTATTGATAACGTCACTAAGGCTTCGATGGCTATTTGAGCTTTTTTATCTGTCATCGACTGTAAGAAACGAATAATCCATTTGGATAATAAAAGACTCGGTCTCGGCTTGATATATAAAGGACCTTTTGGATCAAGCATCCACTTCATGGATTTTAACAACATACCAGGCATTGGTAGTGGCATTGCAAAGCACGGAGTCATCCAGCCCGCATTACCGTAAGAGCAGCCATGGCCTAATTTATCTTTATCAATAACGACAACATCAGCGCCGGCTTCTGCAAGCTTAACGGCACAAGACAAACCAATTATTCCACCACCGATGACTGTCACACTTTTTTTCATATAAGTTCATAATAATGGGCTGATGAAAAATGCACAATAAATTTAAGCAGAACAGTACTAACATCAAAATAATTCTTTATTTTTAAGACTTAAAAAACTATACTTTCTGCATGAAAGACAATTTATGATCACAACAAAGCTTGAAGGCGAAGAATTTATTCTACTACAGTCATTACTAAAGCTAGCTGGTCTTTGTGACACCGGTGGCGAAGCTAAACAAGCAATCATTGGTGGCCAAGTCACTGTTGACGGAGTCGTTGAAACCCGCCGTGGTAAAAAAATTACAGCAGGACAAGTTGTGG
>JAYTPA010000051.1:0-5798 GCA_043747495.1 Bdellovibrio sp. | reverse complement strand
GCTACATTTAATGCGAGCTTCAAACCATCCCCTGCACCAGTTGCTGCTGCATCAATGACATTTAAAGATAATTTTTCATTATGAAGCTGACATTGATCTGCTGTCAGCGGGATTTCCAGTTCGGGCACCATTAATTTTGCACAGACAAGTGCTGCTGGTGCCGACATCACAGAGGCCGCTAACAGATGACTGGCTTCTATTCCGAAACCAACATAGGCCACTAATACCCCACCGGCTATTGTGGCCATACCACCGGTCATAAGACTCATAATTTCTGATGATGTCATTTTATCTATGTACGGCTTAATCACCAAAGGAGCTTCAGTTTGACCTACGAATACATTGGCTGCAGCAGCTAATGATTCTGCCCCGGATGTTTTCATCACTTTCATCATAACATAGGCCATGCCCTGCACACACTTTTGCATAACGCCTAAGTGATAGAGCACCGACATTAAAGAGCTAATAAAAATAATTGTGGGTAAAACCATTGTAAAAAATAAAAAACCCCAGCTGTCGTTAGGCTTAGCTAAATTTCCAAATATGAATTCCGATCCTTTTTGGGTATAAGACAAAAGTGAATTAAAGATCTCACCAATGGATTTAAATAAATCGTGACCGAATTGAGTTTTTAAAATCACTACAGCAAAAAATATTTGTAAAGCAATGCCCATAATAACCGTTCGCCAAACAATCATTTTTCGATTTTCACTCAAACCATAAGCAATGGCCACAAACGTTATTAACCCTAAAAAAGAAATAGCCTGTACTGGTATCATGAACTAAGATTGCAATAGAAAGATAATGAGGTCAAATTATGGATATCGATTACTACGCAAAATGGATTAGCTTTGGGCTTTTTTCTTTAGCCGCAATTATTCATATTGGATATTTCATCGTTGAATCATTTCTTCTCCAAAATGTTAAAAATTCGCATCTGTTGAAAATTAAACCTAGCGATCATCAGGCCATTAAAGTGTGGGCTTTTAATCAGGGTTTTTATAATTTAGCTTTAGCCTTACAAATGATTGCGGGCCTAATGTTCGTTTTAAAAGGGGAACCAAAAACAGCAGGATTATTAGTTGGATTATCGGGTTTAACGATGATTATGGCTGGAATTGTATTGTTTTTTTCAGCTCCACAATTGCGACGCGGGGCTTTAATGCAAATTCTACCCCCGCTATTGGGTTTTATGTTTTTGCTGAGCCACATAGTGTTCTAGCTTTTGTCAGTCCTGAAATCTTTACCCTCAGATGCAAATCCTGACAAAAGACTAACGTGTAAGTCATAAAAAACATGGTATAAGGACCTCACACAAGGAGTTCTGACTATGCAAAAATCAAACTTAATCGGTATCTGTTTATTAACTGTTTTAAACTTATCTACAGCTTCAGCAAATTGTCTTGGCGAAGCCCAAATCATTGCAAAAATCACAGGTCGCAGTACGAACAGCTTAACATTTTGCACAGCAAAAATTGATGCAAGTTCAGTCAGAGTTTACAACCAAAATGGCATGTGCCCAATGGATTTAAGCGAAGTTATTAGCAAAGGTATTGAAATGAATTTATCGAACGGTCACGATTGTGATATCAATGTTGGTGATGAAATCAACGGTGTTATCGTTAAAAGAATCGATGGCAAAATTGTTCTTGAATAGTTTTTAGTTAATTTAAAAAGTTAAATGGGACTTTAGCTCGCTCTAAAGTCCTATAAATTCACCGACAAACAAAGATGAAACTATTTCTGAATCATCTGCATCTGTGACAACATAAATGTTGTAGCTCTCAGTGTTAGAATCAGCATTAACTTCAACCCAAAGTCCTTCGGGTTTGCATTCACAATCAAGCTCTTTTTGAAAAATGATCTCACCTAATTGATTAATGCAACCCAAGACAGCGCCTACATATTTACCATCTTCATAAGTTGAATCACTGGCCTCTGCAGCAGCTATAAAAAACAATTGATCATTGCATAAAGACGCATCTGTGAAACTAAGTGAAACATTTTCTAAAGTTCCTAAATCATACTGTTTCGTTTTCAGTATGTGATCCGCTGAAATAATCCCTGTGTTTTCTAGATCTGCAGTTAATCCTTTTAAATCTAAATTAATAACAGCGTTCTGTCTTGAAGATCCGTTTCCCCGCTGAAATATTTTTAAAACAGACCCCTCTACCACTGCGCCTTCAATATTCAAATCTGGAAATGTTTTTTCAAGATAAGTGTACAATAATGAGAAATCAATTTTTTTAACAGACTGTAAATCACTACCATTGATTTTTGCTAACACCCCTACTGTACGATTAGGTTTTGATCCTGAAGGCAAAACTAATATTTCATGAATGTTATCGACCGAACGAAGACAGACCAAAGATTCCCAGTCGGGTTTTAGTTTTTTTCGTTCTCGGTGATCTTTTGGCAGTTGGCCTTCAAGCAATTTTACAAACTGAATGGATTCAGTCGTGTTTAAACTAAATACACCTAAGGACAGCTGATCATCAGCTATCGCATAAAAATGATTCCCTAATTTTATTAATCCACTGGCTGCGTGGATAGAGGATAGTTGTGAATGAAGTTTTAACTTAATTTCGTTCATGCTTTCTTAAACTACATTGGATAATTTTAAAGATCAATCCTGACTTGTTAGTCTAAAAACAATAAGGCCTACACACTGTCGATACTGTTGACAGTGCTCATAAAATTTGACGTCTTAATTTGAACGTTTCGCAAAAATTATTGAAAGAAGGATTTTCATGATGTTAGGCTGATATCAGTCATTGACTATTTTCGGGGGAAAATAATATGAAGCCATATAAAATTATTCTAGCACTTACAAGTGTGCTTCTAACCTGCTGGTCAGCCAATGCAACTGTAACATCAGGAGCTTCATATCAACTGATTTCAGCTTGCGACACCACGAAAGCACTAACCATTGCTAGCGATAGTTTGAGTAGTGGGGCATCGGCCGTTATAGCAACACAAGTCACGACCAGAAATGGTCAAATATTTAAAATTGAATCTGTTGGCGGTTACTACAAATTAACCAACAAGAACAGTGGTAAAGTTTTAGATATTCTTAGTGGTTCGCTATCTATTGGAGCTAGTGTTGTGCAGTCGACTTACAATGGCAGTAGTAATCAACTTTTTAGAATTCTTAATCCCAGTGCCTCTGTTTACAAATTTCAGAATGTGAAAAGTGGCCTCTTTGTAAATCTATATAATGGCTGGACTGGTTCTGGAACTAAGTTTCAACAAAATAGCGCTACCACTAGCTGTGCTCAAAGATTTTCATTGAAATTTATTAGTGCACCTGTCGCAACAACGCCTGTCGTTTCAAGTTTATTAACTGACAAAGTTTTCGCTGCATCAAGCACGTGGTACACTCCAATTCCTGCGAATGTAACTTTAAATGCAAATTCTGCAGCCATGGTGCAAGATTTTTTAAATCAAAAGCCAACTACGGTTTATGGCGGCACTGTGAATGTAAATACAAAATATTATTCAAGCCCGATATTTATTGCACCGGCGGGCGCTGCCACTCGGAAAGTCACGCAGTGGGACTGCCAGAAAAAAGGATATTTAGACGGTAATCTTGCCATACAATTTGCCGCAGTCCCGATTCCAGCGAATGCCCAAGCTTCTTTAGGAACTGATGCGGAAATGACAATCTATCAGCCTTCTACAAATACACTTTGGGAATTATGGAGAGCTGAAAAGAATCTTGATGGAACTTGGCGCGCATGTTGGGGTGGGCGCATGCAAAATGTTTCATCTAACCCAGGTCATTTTCCAACTTATTTTGGAACAACAGCGACAAGTCTTCCTTTTATAGCCGGACAAATCACAGCTGAAGAATTAAAGCGTGGAGAAATTCGTCACGCGATTGGCATCTCTTTACGGTTTGCAGCTCTGCCAAGTGTATTTTCGTGGCCCGCACAACGCTCTGACGGTGTTGGTGGTGGTCTAATTCCACAAGGTACTCGATTTCGTTTAGATCCAACCATCAATGTGGATAGTCTGAATATGCACCCAATGGGTAAAATCATTGCCAAAGCCGCACAAAAATATGGGTTTATTGTTTGGGATACAGCTGGCGCCATTTCGATCAGAGCGCAAAATGTGATTTCCTACACGGCACTTGGGCAACCAGATCCATATCATTCAAGCGCTACACACGTAGGATTGTTTGGCACGACAGGTGATTACGATATCTTGAAGAACTTTCCTTGGAATCGCTTGCAGTTTCTGCCAATGAATTATGGGAAACCATAAGACTAGACTGTTTCATGCTAGGGGCAGGATTTTCCCCAAGTGTTAGCGACTCTATCTCCGACTCCTAAATGCAGACCTGTTCCAGAATAATAACCAAGGGCTCGAAGCCGGCCTTTTTTCCTCAATTTACAAAGTTCTGCATGCGCTTTATTTTGTTCGGTTTTATTCGCAAATCGTACATCCACGGAAGTTCCAAAAGGGTGTCTACCAGCGGCCCCACCAACATTACTGTTGTAAGGTTCGGGTCGCCACCAGTTGTAGATCAAATCAATTTTTATTCTTTTAGCTTCAAGTTCTTTGACTAATTTTACTGCGCCAATGGCATTAGACCAAGACGATTCGCTGGGGTGAATAAAAACATGGGGCTGCGTAGGTGAATACGTACAGTCGAATACAGGACGACTATCAGGATTAGGTCTAGCTACTTGATCACACCACTTTTTTGAATTTGTTTCGTTGTAACATTTTTGAAGAAATTGATCTAATTTTGAAACGCCTAAATTAACGTAAGCAATTTGTGAAAGTGTAGCGTGTTTACATCCATGACCTAACTGGAAAATATTTTCATCAGTAGATTCAAGGTCATCCTCGATTGTTTCCGAGTGCTTTGCACTTATAACATCAAAACGATTCATTTCATTGCTTTTTTGACAACTGAAAGAAGCGATTACAAAAAGTATTAATAAAAAACTGCGACAGTGATAAACAATATTTTTTGAGTTCATATTGTCTTTTTCGGCAATATGAACAAGAGAATTTAACTATTTCGTTTTCTTTAAAAAGTCCTAGCCCTGCGTCCCGGGCCACTTCTGGGCTGTCTGGTCAAAATAAATTAAGTCAAGATTACAGCGCTATCTGAACACCGATTTCAACGACTCGATCTTTAGGTAGTTGAAAATAATCCGAAGCTGAAATCTCGTTTTTTGAAATAGTTGAAAAAAGCTTTTCTCGCCAGATAGCCATTCCTGGAAAATCAGTGGCATAAAGACTTTCTTTACCGATGATAAAACTAACTTGATCTGTTTTTATTTCAAGATTGCCTAGTTTTAGATTTTCAATTTCTTTAGGGATATCTGGTTGTTCTAAATAACCGTACAGTAAAATAATTTGATAATTATTATCAGGTAAAGGCAACACTTTGATTCGCTCTGTTGCAGCTACAAAAGGTAAACTATCAGTTTGTACTGTTAAAAAAACAAGATTCTGGTGAACGGATTTAAAATGTTTGTAGGCGTGAACTAATGAATACGGTGTGTGTTCTAAACTTCGATTTAAATACACAGCAGTGCCTTCAATGCGGTTTTGATTTTTTGATTTCACTTCGTTTAAAAACTCAGTCAAAAGAATTGTTTTTTCTTCTTGGCGAAGGCCTAATATTTTTCGTCCTCTGTGCCATGTGGTCATCAGTGTGAACCCAGCAATACCGATTAATAAAGGAAACCATCCCCCGTCTAGAATTTTAAGTAAATTAGCTCCCCAAAATCCTAAATCAATGACTAGAAAAATTCCGCAAATAGTTCCAGCTGTTA
>JAYTPA010000050.1:0-20726 GCA_043747495.1 Bdellovibrio sp. | reverse complement strand
TTCTTCAAAGAATGCAACTTCTTCGATTGGTGAGAGCTGCAACTTTGAAGATATTTTCTTTTTAAGCTGAGCACTTAAAACCCTTTTGCCTTGAAGTATTTCAGATAGCGCCCCAGAGCTAAGGCCTAATCTTGTGGCAAATGCTCTTTGTGACCAACGTGAATTTCGTTGTTTGCCTTCTTCATATTTTTTAATCAACAAGATAACGGCTTTATCGTGCTGAATTGTGTTTTTTTCCATGTATAAATATTTACAGATGGTTTTATGTCTGGTCAATACTGACAATGAACAATATGCTCCAGATTAGGAGCATTCCGTTAATCTGCTGTGCTTAACGGTAATGGATCCGAAAGTCGTGTTTTAGTTTTAATCAGTTCGAATATAAGAATCAATAGGCCTAACACAAACTTTGCAAAGCTAGCTAATATGCACTCAAAAATCAAAAAACATAATAATTTGACAATATACCAAAACCGTTATATGATGGTTTTGGTATGAGTCTTGTTGTCATTAAACAAGCTCATAAAGAGCTCTTAAAACTGCCGAAAGAAATCAAAGAAGATATATTTTCACTATTTGAAGAACTCAGTAATGGTAAAATGTTGTCTATGCCGATTTCCAGACCGTTGCCGGGGATCGGTAAAGGTTTACATGAATTGCGATTAACAAGTCGGTCAGGTGAATTTAGAGTATTTTACGTCATAAAACCGGTATTGGATATTTACATTATACATGCCATGCAAAAAAAGAAACAGAAGATCGATAAAAGAACAACGGATTTAATTCAACTACGATTAGGGAACATATGAAACAACACATAAAATACAAAAATTACACTGATTTTGGTAAGGATCTTGGATTAAGTTTATTTGAGATCGAATTGATCAGACAAAAAAAGGCTATCATTGAAAAATTAAAAAAAGCTCGAAAAGCTAAAGGAATATCACAAGCTAATCTTGCTAAATTGATATTAACTCAGCAACCTGCGATAGCTCGAATGGAATCAGGTCAAATCAGTGAAATTAGTTTAGATTTTCTATGTAAAATTGGTTTAGCATTGAATGTCTCAATCACAATAAAAGCAAAAGCCGCTTAAATTAATCCGCAGTGTATTCTGTTGTAGGTTTACTGACTGTTCTCACAACTTGAGAAAACCTAACCTCATCTAACGAGCCTGCTAACCATAATGACGTGCCAGAACCTGATGTGGCGTTTGAACCTAGTCTTAAAGGTGCAGCTGTATTAGCTAAAGCGGCAGAGCCCACAGTGCCTATCGTTTTTGAACCACGGCTTGTGGCTGTAGTTCCGAAATAAAAATTAACTGTGCCCTTGTTCCATGTAGCTGCAAAGTAATACCATGTTCCTGTGCTTAAACTAAAACTACTTGATGAAACTGTTGTTCCCACTGTTGTACCTGTTAAGCTACCCACAAAATCAAGAGCGTATTTTGAAGTTGTTGCTTTTTTCAAGCGAAGTTCCCAGCCATAATTTGGAGAAGCACTTCCTGTTTTAGATATCAATGTATAGTAATTTCCTGTTGTTCCAATCGCTGTTGATAGCTTCACAAAACCTTCGATGGTCATGGTGCTATTACCAAGATCTTGTGTGTTGTTATCACTTGAAAAATAATTATTACCTGTACCAAAACTGCGGCTTGAGGCTGAACCAGTCGGGTAGACGCCAGTCGCATCGTTAGCAGGAGTTCCTGAAGCTGTTAAAGAATTGTTGTAGCCAGCCACTTGCGTGTAACTGCTACTATCAGTTGTAGGTCCTGTGCTATTCAGGTGATAAAGTGCAATAGTATTATAAGCAGCTTGTGTCCACGTGTAGGTTTGTTCTGTACTGACGTTGCCAGCGGTATCTGTAGCAGTCACATAAAAAGTGTGACTGCTATTACTTAAGCCTGTGTAAATTTTTGGTGATGTGCACGAACTGTATGATCCAGAATCAGTTTTACATTGAAATGTTGAACCTGATTCATTGGCAGAAAAAGAAAACGTCGCAGTTATTGTTAAGTTGGTGGCACTTGGTGCAGACGTTATTGTTGTTGTCGGTGCAGTTGTATCTAAGATCCACGAAAAATTCGTTAAAGATGAATCAATCGCATTAAAAGTTTGCTTAAGAGTCAACGCATAAGTTCCATCAATTGTTTTTAAAAGGCTGTAGCTGTAAAGACCGCCACTGCATATTTGTGTCAGCGAATTAGCTGGTGAAGTCACATCTGAAGCTGTGATACCAGACCCACTTAAAGTGACAATATAACCTGTGTTACAAACGCCGGTCATTGTCAGCGTTGTCGAATTCGATTTATAAGGTGTTGTCATTGGTGATGTGATTGTAGGTGGTGGCACTGAATTACTATCGCGAATCCACTGTTGTGAAGTTGCTGTTGACGTGTTACCAGCTAGATCAGTTTGACTTAAATTGAAATTATATGTGGCATCTGAAGATTTTATTATGGCAAAGCTGTATGTTCCTGTAGGAGTGCAAGTTTGTGATTGGGTATCACTGCCTGTCAGGTTTAAGGTCGAATTTGCTTCGCAGTTACCAGCCAGTGTTAAATTTCCTGGGGCTATGAAAGGACTTGACGAAGGGTTTGTGATGCTCGGTGCACTTGGTGGAGCAGTGTCTCTGATCCATTGAACTGATGAATCAGCTGATGTTGTGGCAGCATTAGGGTTATCTTGATTGATATAAAAATTAAAAATTCCGTCAGTGGTTTTTTGGATAATAAAAGTCACAGGACTACTTGTGCAATTCTGACTTAAATTTCCGGCAGGGCTTGTGACTTCACCGGCAGTGACATCACCAGATAAATTAACGACAGCGACTGATGGTGTTAGGCTTGAATCACATGATGCTGTGATAGTGATTGTGTTTGCGTTTGAGTAAAAAACAGAAGTAATGGGTACAGAAATGACCGGTGTGAATGGAATCGAAGTATCCCGTGTCCATTGAAAGTTAAAAGCAGATGATGCATTTCCAGCGAAATCAGTTTGCGTGATTGAATAGTTATAAGTTCCATCGGTACTTTTACTGATTGAAAAATTATAGGTATTAACGGCAGAACAAGTTGTTGTCGATGTTCCTGAAG
This sequence comes from Bdellovibrio sp., assembly GCA_043747495.1. GTDB lineage: Bacteria > Bdellovibrionota > Bdellovibrionia > Bdellovibrionales > Bdellovibrionaceae > Pseudobdellovibrio. Next base: position 17,632 of record JAYTPA010000050.1, on the reverse strand, counting down.
CACTTGAAAGTGTGACAGTTTCACCAAAAGTTTCGCAACCACCTGTGAGACTTAAATTGGTATCACCTGAAACAAAAGGATTTGAGCCTGGATTAGTTAAAGTGACTATGGCCGGCGCTAAAGTATCTCTGACCCAGGTCTGTGTGCTTGAATTTGAGCTGTTACCAGCTACATCTGTTTGCATGACACTGTAACTATAATTGCCATCAGATGATTTGCTCAAGCTGACCGAATAACTATTTGAACTGCATGTGATCGTCGCTGAAGCAGCTCCGGAAATATGAACGCTCGCTAAATTTTCACAAGCACCAGTCATTGTGATCGAATTTCCGTTCGAGTAATAAGGATTGCTTAATGGTGAACTTATTGTTGGTGCACTTGGTGCAACAGTGTCTCTGATCCAAGCAATTGTAGTCGCGGCAGAATAAATACCAGAAAGATTTTTTTGTACGATATTAAAATTGTAAGTCGCATCTGATAAAGCGTTAGCAGAAAAGCTGAATGCATTAGAACTACATGTTGTTGAGTTTGTTGCATCACCGCTGATTTCGACAGTGTAACCAGATACGCAGGTTCCACTGATAATTAAACTACTTCCGTTCGAAGTGTAGGGTGAAGTCGTAGGCGATGTGATAACAGGAGATGCTGGAGTCGATGAATCTCTGACCCATTGTTGGGCTGTTGCGCTTGAAGTATTGCCAGCCGGATCAGTTTGTGTAAATGAAAAATTATAAGTCGCATCACTTGATTTATTAATTGTAAAATTAAAAGTTCCAGCGCTACAAATAATCGAGCTTATAGAATTTCCTGTCAGATTAACTGTAGCACCAGTTTCGCAACTTCCATTGATCGATAAATTGCCAGTCGAAGTGAAAGGCGATGTCGCTGGGTTTGAAATAGCTGGTGCACTTGGTGCAGTCGTATCACGTTGCCATGTAAATATTGTGTCCGTTGAAGTATTGCCTGAAAGATCTGTTTGATTCAGTGTGAAATTATAACTGCTGTCGATTAATTTTGTCACTGTAAAGATGTAAGTTCCTGTCGTACAAGTTGTAGAACTTATGTAGTCACCAGAAATTTGTACAGAGCTATTGATTTCGCAAGCCCCACTCAGAGTTACGCTATTAGCATTTGATAAATAAGGTGACGTGTGATTAGTAATCGTCGGCGCAGCAGGTCCTGTGGTATCAACAATCCATGAAGTAGCTGTTGATGCTGAAAAATTTCCGGCTTTGTCTGTTTGAGTGAAAGTGTAATTGTAAGTTCCATCCAACGATTGATTTAGATTTAAACTAAAATTTCCGCTAGAGTCACAGCTAGCAGTTGTTGTTGATGAACCCGTTATATTCACAGTGGCATTGGGTTCGCAATTTCCAGCCACATTTAAAGTATTTGTATTTGAATAATAAGGACTACCGACTGGTGATGTGATGACAGGAACACTTGGCGCTACTGAGTCATGAGTCCAGCTAAAGCTAACTGCCCCAGATGATTGAAGTGCCAGATTTTTTTGAATAATAGAATAGTTAAATGTGGCATCTGAATTTTGATTCACTGTAAAACTAAAATTTCCACCGGCAGAACAAGTCGTTGTATTTGAATCACTACCAGAAATTTCAACTGAATAACCAGCAGTGCAAGTTCCATTAATTGTGACCGAATTCAAATTTGAAAAATAAGGATTAACTGGTGAAGTAATAACTGGAGTTGAAGGTATTGTGGTGTCACGTGTCCATTGAAAGTTTATTCCCGATGAAATATTTCCAGCCTGATCTGTTTGATTGATTGCATAATTGTATGTTCCATCGACTGTATTAGAAATTGGAAAACTAAATGCATTACTTGAACAAAGAATTGAGTCAGTTGTGTCTCCTGTAAGATTAACAGTGGCATTATTTTCACATGTACCTGACAATGAAAATAAACTTTCAGCTGAAATGTATGGATTTGCAGCTGGGGAAGTGATCACAGCAGCCAGTGGTGCCACAGTGTCATAGCGCCAAACAACGTTAGTTGCATTTGATGTGTTACCTGCAATATCAGTTTGTGTCAGCAAATAATTATAAGTTTGATTCGTTGATTGTGAATCTGTGAATGAGAAAGATCCGCTTGTACAATCTTGTGATCCTGACATATCGCCGGTAATATTAACACGAGCTCCGATTTCACAGGCTCCTGTAATCACTATTGATGAATTATTTGAAATGTGTGGATTAGCCACAGGTGTTGTGATCGAAGGAGCGTTCGGTGCAGTAACATCTCTGGTCCATTGCAGAGTTGTTGGGTTTGACATATCTGCAGATGAAGTGAATTCTTTAAAATTGTACGTGAAAGTGGCTTCAGTATTGGCAGACAAAGTGATCGTAAAACTTGTGCCTAAACATGTTGTTGAGGCTATACTGTCTCCATCAACAGACACGGTAGCGCCATCAATACAAAGTCCACTGACAGTTAAACTATTTTGGTTAGTAACTATAGGACCAGTTGTCGGAGAAGTAAAAATAACATTAGGTAAAGCAGCAATCGATGGAGCTGTAGAGCTTTCGCTGCCACTACCGCCACCACTACAAGCGGATAGGAAAATTACAACAGCTGTAGTTACAAATAATTTGTAAAAAACATCTACAAAAAAATCCAATTTCATATGTTACTTATCGGTTATTGACAAAAAAAGTTTAGCAAGAAGTAAGCTATTATCGAACTGTTTTTTGTTTATTAAAATCGACATAATTGATTTAAAAACAAAATTATCAAAATGAGATTTCTTAGCCACTCGACTTAAGCCCTAACACGCTTAACCACATTAAGGCAGCCTTGGAATAAGTAAATAACGGGTCTACGCTCAAATTCAGATGAATAACATCAAAGGGGTTCACGAATGAGACACAAAATATTTTTATCTGCTTTTTTACTTTTTACTAATTTAGTTTATGCGTCTGCAGAAACAGTTCCTGTCTGGAGTACAAATCAAAAAGTTGTCATTGTCGTTCTAGAAAATACTGACTACCAAGATGCAGTTAAACAGCCATTTTTAAGTCGACTAGCCAGTCAAGGGGTTTTGTTTACAAACTTTCATGCTATAGGGCATCCGTCACAACCAAATTATATTGCGATGGTCGCTGGTGACAAATTAGGAGTTTCTGGTGACGGACATTATGATCTGAATGCAACAAACATCGCAGATCTGTTAGAAGCAAAAGGACTGTCTTGGAAGGTTTACGCTGAACAATTTCCTGGAAAATGTAATTTAGTTGATAAAAAATCAAAATATGTACGCAAGCATAATCCTTTAATTAGTTTTAAAAATATACAAAAAAATCCAGCACGCTGTGCAAATATCGTCGATTCAGCTTCATTCAATTCGGATTTTAAAAATGGTCACTTAGCTAATTACAACATGTATATTCCTAATCTAGTTAATGACGGGCACGACACCACTCCGGCCTATGCTGATCAATTTATGTTAAAAACTTTTGGAGCTTTAATTAACGATGCTCAAATGATGAAAGATGTTTTATTTATTGTTTTATTTGACGAAGATGAGCACATATTAGCTGGAGACAATCAAATTTACGCTGTGATGTATGGACCAGGTATAAAAATGGGAACTCAAATTTCGACCAAATATGATCACTACAGTTTGTTAAGAACGATCGAAGATGGTTTTCAACTTGACAGCTTAGGCCGAAAAGATGCGAAAGCTTTACCACTTGTTGGGTTTTGGCAATAGGCGATAAGGAAAAAATAAAATGCCTTTAGATTGGAAAATGTTTGCTTTAGGCTCTGCTTTTTTCGCTGGGATGACAGCCATTTTAGGTAAAATGGGTGTCTCAGAAATTAATTCTAATCTAGCCACTTTTATTAGGACAATAATTATTCTTATTGTCAGTGCTTTGTGGCTTTCTTTGCGTCAAGAGTGGCAACACCCAGATAGTATTTCTACAAAAGGAATATTCTTTTTAGTCATTTCAGGAATAACCACAGGCTTATCGTGGTTATTTTATTACAAAGCACTTCAGATAGGACCTGCAACAAAAGTTGCAGTCGTGGATAAATTAAGCGTCGCCTTTGTCATAGTTTTTGCAGCGATTTTTCTGGGTGAAGAAATGACATTGAAAACAGGTTTCGGTGCTGTGCTCGTTATTCTGGGGGCAGTTGTCATCGCATTTTAGTTCAAAAATATTAAGGCTTCCCATAATTCATTGGTAAAAACTGTAATCGGTTCCATGGTATTCCGTTAAGTAGTGCGTAGTTAGGTGTTCCGTTAAATAAAGCTGGATATGGATTAACCTGTCCTTGTGATGTGTAAGAAATTGGGTTTTGAAATCTGACACTGATGGCTCCGGCTTTATCCCATAGTATAAATCCGTATTTCTGTCCGGCTTTAGCAATAATTTTAGCGATAGGATGAATGTTTAGTGCATCAACATTTATTGTCGGATCTAAACGAAATCTCAGACCCTCTGGAATAGCACCGTATCCGTTGCCGTCAGAACGTTGAGCAGGCCACGAAAAATTACTCCAGCTGGTTGTGTTCACCATGGCAATTCCGATAGCATGACGAATTTCTCCACGTTGTAATTCTTCAGCTGTCACTTGACCACCAAGAAAAGGCAGGCTTGTCGCAGTTGTTCCGTAATAACCTGGAAAATAACCCGGAGATTTTGAAGCTTGTTGAAGACGGCCACCCCAACAGGCTTCCCAGCCACCCGACAAATTTTTTCGCACCTTCCGGAATTCCCACAAAGTATCTGTTGAAGCTTGATAGACACTCATTTCCCCATCAGTGCCTGCAGAGGGTTCAGCGTTTGCTGGAATTGGAACCTGAGCCCACATCTGAGCCAGATTACTATCTAAGTAGCCCTTATTTTGACAATCCCACTGTGTGACTTTTTGTGTTGGTACAGTCGAACTGACGTAAAATACGGGACTTGAATACGAGTACGTATTAACACCTACAGAATTATAATACCTCGTTCTTTGATCTACGAAGTCTGTGACCATAGCTGCAGAATTGGGGTTTAAGGGAACATTCAGTGGAATCGGTTGGTACCAAAAACTAGTTGAAGCAAATACACTGTCTGTCAGAAGTTTATTAGTAGGAGCTGTCGTTGTAGTAGCAGATGCCGAGTTAATAGGAGGCAAAGTGACAGGTTGTAGTTCTGATGTTGGTAATCTGTCTGTGGCCGAAGATAATGAAAGAAAATCTGCCGAACTCATTTCAGACTGGGAGCTAAATTTAGTGAAGCTTATTTTGCCACAGTTCTGAAAAGTAAATAACAAAGGCAGAATTAATAAAGCGACTAAAATTGGTTTGTAAATATTTTTTTTCATCGCTACTCCCCCGAGTCATTATTAGGATATACGAAGCTGTAAGTTATTTCTAAGTAATAAAATAAATTGAACATAGGATTTCTAATTTGAGACGAATAAGAGGTTTAACTGTTGATATTTCAGACGATAGACAAAAAAATAAACAGGCACCAGTCTTGTAAGCTTTAGTTTTTAACATTGTTAGAAAGATTAAGTCGAAACACTATACTGAGATTAAATTTGTGTTTTATGAGTTAAGGAAACTTTAACAGGATTTGATAAGGCAAATTATTTTTTTTGATTTTGATCGAACACCCTTATCAAAATAAATCATTGTGATAAATGACTAAGGGAGTAATTTGAACATTGCAACGTTCAAACTTTCTTAATTAAAATTGAGGTGTCTGTTAAATCAAATTAAACTCTAATGTAATTTTTTTTGATGGCACAAAATATGCTGTAGTAGATATCATGTTCGATGGCAGCGATGCTAGTCAGAACTCAAACGGGTGTAAGCCCCGTCAACAGAATCGTCCAGTTGCTGTTGTAGCCTGGATCAACGAGAAGTTGTAAGACCTCTCGTGTGCTGATCGAAAAAGTTTCTGGCATGTTCGTGTCAGAAATTTGGTAAATTGATAGGTTGTAGCGAAAGCAAACCTCAAAAGTTCGTCAGTCTATGAACGTTCGGAACGAACAACGGGAGACTGAAGAGAAGGCCGAGCCTCTGAACAAAGGTGAAGGCTATTATTGTTGGTGAAGAACTGGATATTCGCAGTCAACAATTTCTCTTTGAATGGGAGGACAACATGTCGAGAATGAGTTTTGGTGAAAGCACGGAACCAATTGTAGGTCATTGACGTTTCTCTGACGTCAGTAAAAGTGGTTGAACAAGTCAATGATGTCGACTGGCAACAGTCGCTAGTGTTGATCAAACCAACTACCAATCCTGTAATTGGGGCGGATAAGATCGATAAGCTCTTTCAAAGGAGCGAGGATCTTTGGAGTAAATTTTCTTCAATGTATTAAAGCTTTGAAGAGGTTTTAATGGCTGTATTTTTCAGGTTTAATTGCCTGAAATATACTAAGATTGTAGTCAACTTTGAAACTTTCTGTGTATGCCCAGAGAATGGCTTAAGCAGAAAACCACAAAGGAATACTTCATTTGAGATGTCAGCTCTTGAGCTGTTCTGGGGAAAACCCAATGGGCAGTTCTTCAAAATGAATGGCGGAATCGTTGAACTTAAACAAATAAATTAAGTTCAGCGCGCCACCATCCTTTTTCAGTTTGTAGGATACAATAAATCAATGAACACAAATTAATTTAAACAAGGTCTAATTTTTATTCACTTTGCTTTTCATAAAAAGACCAAAGAGCATTTAATACTTCGTTGGGCTCTGTTGATTCATCTTTTAAAAGGCTAACAACCTTTGCAGCTAAAGCAGGGTCAAGAACCTGTATGCTTTTAAGTGTCATATCCCAGTTAGGAAAATGACGTTTGTTGACGGGTTTATCAACTAATATTTTGACTGTATTATGTCTACGATCCTTGGATATTTTTTTAAAAGTATCGTGAATAGTTTCTTTATTACCTTCTAACAGTTGAAGAAAACATCCATCTTGGTAAAGAAGGACCCCTGTTAGATTTTTACCTTTATTATTTGTTTTTGCTTGTGTGTTGATATCGGTAATTTCTTTAAATGTTATTGGAAGTTTAGCTTTGCTTGTATAGACCAGTTGATGTAATTGTTCGCTCATTGTTCAACCTTTCTTTATTTATAAGGAATAGTTTATACTGCAGTTAAGCTGGGCTCAAATACGGACTCAGATTCTTTACTTTAGTCTTGTAAGGCTTTTGGAATAATGAACAAACAGAAAAGAAGTAACTGGTGATTCCGGTACGACTTGAACGTACGACCCTCTCCTTAGAAAGTCTTGGGCTTATCCACCAAGACCTATTTATATTGTGATTTCAGGGATTTGTCAAATTGGAACGAAGCCAGACGCAAGGCTGAAGGCAGGAAATAAAAAGTTATAAAGTGAGAATTAGTCTGGCCTTAGGTATAGGGTGCTACGAGATTTTAATTACGTCTGATTTTGGGGAATTTTTTGGACTACGAAAAATTGCGGGAAACGCCGATAACTCGTTGGAATGGCATCAAAATTATTAATCATACCAGTTGAATATACGGAGCAAGAGCATGAGCGTGTTCTCAAAATTGAGGGCACAATCGAGGATTACAATACGCTTTTAGCACAACAAAATAATAAAGATTTACCGCATCCAGTTCGTTTCGATGCTAAACAAGAATTAGAAAAAAAATTTTCTAAAAAAAGACCCATTGATATTATTAAAAAATCATACCTCAATGAGTGGGATATGCTTTTATTAGAAGTCCATCAGACTATGGGAATAAATTATTCAGTTTACCGAGTATTAGATTTTATCGTTCGCCAGATACTAATTGCCGATAATAATTTTATGTATTCATGTAATATGCTTGACCAACCAATAAGAAAAAGAACTTTTTCGACAGACCCTTTTTCTCGATGGGATTCGATTAGTCAGCTGATTGATTCATCAGCAGAGTATGGCTACTATTACGGGCTACAAGAAATCGCAATTGAGAAGTGGGAATTCATTTCTGAAGTGAGTATTGATTTTAAAGATAAAATGGAAAAAATAGATAAGCTAATTGAAGTTTTAAGAACGGTAGACCCTGAAAGCAATTACGCTGAAAACCAAAAAAAGTTTTTAACAGAAAAACTTTTTGATGAAGTTTTAGAAAAAATACAAGTAGGAGATAATCCAGTTGGCTCTTTTGTTAAAATAGATGAAGAAAATCGAACTATTAAAATCAAATACGGAAATTTTATTTTTTTTAAAAGATATGCTTTAGCTATGAAGGCAGTTTATGAACCACTTTTAAAAGCTGTGAATGGAACAAGGGACATCAACGACATGAGGCTTAATAAATTCATAGCAAAAAAATGGAACTTGGAGCTAAAGACTCGACTTCCGAACCTAAAAATTACGGGTGAGTTTGTTCACGACGTTCTTAGAGCGACAAAAAAGCAGGACAGCTATATAGAAAAAGCAGCGATAAGCTATATTGGTAACAATTTTTTAGATTTTTTAGTGGAGCAAATTGAGTATTCGGCTTTTGAATATGCCCACAGATTTGGTCCAAAATTCAAAAAAATAATTAAAAAATCAGCGTAAAGAATCAATAACTTACATATGATTCCAGCAATTTTATAAAAACACAAAAAATTCCTTTATCGGGAGTGGGTAAGTGAATTCGTATATTCTCTATTACATGGAGGATGTATGAAAACATCTAATACTGATGCCGGCTTCAGAAAAAAAAATGCCGTTAAGGAAATTGTAGCTTCTACCATTGCTACCTACCACCCACTTATCAATAATGCGGTTCTAAAGGCTACGGCCAAGACGATTGCTTCAATTGATAAAGTTCTACTTGGAGAACGGACGCTTTCCGTAAGTCTTGGCGAACTGCTTGGCAAACTTAAAAATGAGATAGCAGCTCATTTGAAAAAGTCAGGTGTTCGCGTTAGTGACTTTCAAGTTAGAACTGCTTTTCACAATTTTGTCCAAATACGGTTTAAGATTGGTGAGAGTAGAACTAAAGAGTATATTCGGCTTGCGGAAAGAGAAGACCTTCACCGCATGGGATTGCCCACATCAGTTTTGATTGAGCTTTCCCGCCTTGAACCAGACGCACTTAAGAACTTCAAGAAAAAGCATACAACGGCAGAATTAAAAAAATTGCCGTTTAAAGAGATAAAGAAACTAATCCGTGGCGACAATGCTAATAAGCGAGCAAGTGCCAAGGCGGAAAGCAAAACAAGCCCTCAAGCTATTGCGGAAACACTAAAGAATACTTTTGAAATTGTTCGCGATAATTTTGAAGATAAATCGGCATTGGATAAAGAAGTTGATTCGGTGCTTGGTGAGATATCTAAATGGTATTTTGATAAAAAAGTTGCGTAGATATGATGCCACTTGGACCCCTTGAGTAAAATCAAGGGGTTTTTTCGTTAAGAGGATTGTGTATTTCCATTCTAAAAAAACGAAATCCCATAAAAATTGTAAAACTTAAAATAAAAACAAGAATTGAGGCAAAAATATGAACCAAGTTTTTTTCTTGGTAACTTTGAAAAAGCGAAAACGCATTAAATCCTAACGCAGCGATAAAAGTTATCCACATAAAAACACCAGATGCGTTCCACAGAATACGATTTATTGAAATATACGCAGACCACCAAATCGCATTATAGGCTTCGCGTATAAAATCTAAAATAAGTGATAGCGGATAAAAAATCATTAAAAGTCGTTGTAATCTAAAAGTATTTTTTAGAATCACAAGATAATTGTAAAAAACAATCCCAATGTATTTTCCGATATGCGATAAATAATAGATAGAACTTGGAACTAAAGTACGCAGTGCCGATGGAAGTGGCTTGAGTTCAGTTTTTTTCTTCGTGCGAATGAGTTCCCCAAGTTTTTTTGTTAGTGTGTATACATTGAAATCAGGTTTTCTAAAAACCTTTGTCCCAAAATACACCAGCCAAAACCCGGCGATGAATCCAATGGCAAACAGCCAGTGTGATTCAAGAATGTATTTTGTTTTTGAGGAACTACTTATTCCGATATTTGTAATCCAAAGGCCAACCCAAAAGCAGATGATGGCGACAAGGTTAGAAATCCACGAACTTGCGAATCCTAAAATAAAATTATGAATAATATCGGCGATGCGGTTAATGAATCCAGTTGGATAAAACACAGATATTTTTTCATAATGATTTTCTTTAGAATTTTTTAGCATGAATAACCCTATTCCAAAGTGAACAAAAAGTAATCCAAGAATTATTGCCTTTTGCCAGTTTGTGGCATCGGTTCCAGAAAATACAAAAATAAATAACCCACCGATAAGCGACGGCATTACAAAAAGCCGTGTTAAATTTGATAAAATTGTAAAGTTCATAAAATCCCTCCAAGTTAGAAAACGACCCTTAGGCCGCTTTCTTTTGATATTTTCGTGCGATGACGGCATCTAAGAATTTTTTAGAAAACATCATCACCGTTTTTTGATTTAGGAAAACCATTACGGTATTACCTTTTTTCGACAAGCGGACTTTCATTGGTTCTATGATTGTCAGTTGTTGATTTACAAAAGTTTGCTGTGGTTCAACCGTTTTCTTTTTCATAAGGACCTCCTGTTTTTTATTTTTTAGTCGTTGCCTTCACAACGGCAGAGGCAATGCGTAAATAAAAAAGCCCGTCGTCAAAGAAATAAAAAATTAAGTATGTTAGAGCGGACAAAACTATGAGCAAACTTGTTTGGCGTAGGTTTTCGTAAAGCTCTAAAGTCAAATCTTTCAAAGACAGAGGGCAAAATGAGGTTTATTTAAGAAAAAGATACGGTTTCCATTTACCAATAATGAAAACTAAAAAAATAAAATCAAGAATGGAAATGACTCATGTCGATTGGCTTACCGTGTATGGCCAAGGTTCAGTTAAAAAAGGTGCTGAACTCTTAAAAATTTTGCGTGATAAGGTCGGCGTAAAATCAAATGAAAATAGTTATTCAGGCTTTGGTGGGGGTTGGTTTTTTGAACAATTCATTGACAGAGGTTTTCGGCTTTCAACTAATGACGATGGTGAAGCAAAGATTGAACTTCAAGGTCTTTTCTGGACAGGGGCAGTAGAAAATCCTTTTGATGAATTTTTAAGAATAATTTTTTTAGTTCGGCAACTTGAGGGAATTGCTTGGAAACTGACAAGGGTTGACGTAGCGACAGACATTTTTGGGCTTGATATTAAGCAAGCGTTTTCAAATCCAAAATCAAAACGGCATAAATGGGATTTCGCTTTTAATTACAGTGAACATCAGACAAAGAATAGGTCCGGTGAAATGATTTTTACTGGTTACACCGTTCGCCGTCAGCGGTGGTCATTGACCGTTTACAACAAAAGAATTGAAGTTGAAGACGGAAATCCACATCCCATAAAAAAATCTTATTTTGATACATTGGCAGTAAATGATGAGCCAATAACTCGTATAGAGTTACGAATAAAAAGCTCAGAAGCCCTTTCTCACGTTCAAGGTGTCTTACAGACCGTCTGTAAGGAAACCGATTTTTGTGAGGCCATCTTGAAGCACTGGGGCGATTATCACCGTATTAAGACAAGTGGCGGCAATGATGAGTCGCGGTTTAGTGTTTTGTTTCGGGATTTTAGCAAAAAACAATTTAAGCACGATAAAAAAGAAAAAGTGGCAAAGCTTTATGAAGATTTTAAAGAAATTAAAATCAGAGATATGGCCCGTGATTTTATTCGGCAGGGTTTAAACGATGATAAGCCATTGGATGAAATTGTTAAGATTTTTAATGAACAAGTTGAATGGCTAGCGGAAGGCGGTGAAATCGCCAAGATAAATGAGCTGCCCCCGCGACAGAAACCTAAGGGCGACCCCTCTGGGGAGCCCTTAGGTTAATGGCGTCGGTCGCACCTGTTCTATCAGGTGCGAGAGCCGTAGGCTCTTGGGCATCTTTTGTTAGAGAAACACGCTTTCCATTTAATCTTTAGACTCAATAACGAGTCTAAAAAAAACAGCCATGGAGGCGTTATGAAAATGTTAATGTTAGTCGAGGTGATTCTCTCTAAAAAATCAGTGAACCCAGAAACAGGAAAAGTCGTTTATCAATCTTTTTTTAATAATTCAAAAAAAGCGATGGGCGAAGATGGCAAGGAAGGATTTTTGCCAGAGACGGGCAAAGTAAAATTTGAACAGCCCTTGCCAAAAGGTTGGCACTTGCTTCTTGTAAAAATATCGACCTATCAGGGGAATATATTTTTCACAGGTCTCAAAGAAATTAAAGACCCAAAAATTATTCAAGCTTTGATGGAGGTGGAATAATGAAACGCCTTCGCACAGCTTTTAAAAATTTGAGTTGGTTATTATTAAAAAATGAATCAGATTCTAACATTCGAGAGCAGCGTGATTTTATGGATTTTGAGCTTTCATATTATGAAGCCATTTTTATATCGGAAGCAGTTCCAAAAAATGCCAGAGAAGCACTTGACTGTATTGATTTGATTATTCTTCACGAACGTGATGACCAGCACTACGCAGATTGGCCCAGAATGGCCGACCTTTATAAAAAGTGTCTCGGCTATTTGCGGGCGAACAGCAATTTTGTGGAAGATCCAATATACGGTAAAGGTCGCTATGAACTAAACAGAATTAGACCCCGTTATGAATTTAAACGACGATACTTGCGAGGCTATGCCGAGCGGAAAGGATTTGTTATAGTTTAATCTTTATAACCGAGGTTGAAGCAAAAGCCTGTGTTTATCTTTTGATACGCACGGGCTTTTGTGTTTCTTACAGACCGTCTGTAAGATTCGCGTTCGGAATCTAAAATTGAGCACACACTTTGCTTAGTTATATCAGTAAGAAATATAAACATCATATATTGGTTATGGCTTAGTATTGGACTGACCCAAATTGATATGTGTAAAAAAGTTAGACAATAAGGAGTTCCCCCATGAACAAAATGATTTTAACAGCACTTGTGATTTTAATGGCTTCCATTTCACAAGCTAAAACAGTTCAATCAGAAGAGTTGAATGTAGCACCTTCATCAATTGATAAAGTTATTCGCCTTGTAGATAAAAATGAGCCGGGTTCTTCACACAAAAAGCTTTCTATTGTCGTTACAGATAACGGAATGAGCACAGATGTATCGCCTCGATACCAAATCTATTTAGGCTACGCAAGTTTAGCTGAAATGGGTAACATTTCTGTTGATTTCAAAGTTAGTGACCAAGCTTTTGAATTTATTTCGGCATCAAGAAAATCAGCAGGTATCTACGAAGTTAAGACCGTAGAATACCGTGATGATGGTATGTATAATGTTACTCAAACTATTGACGCTACAAAAGTTTTTGCTGATGAGAAAAAACAAAGAGACGCATGCGGCGATGATTTCTGTGACCAAGCACTTAAATCATCTATCGTTGTTACTGAAACTGCTAAAAAGCAATAATAGTTTAGTATAAAATTACCACCTGAAAATGCGGGCCTGTATAAGGTTCGCATTTTTTTTTGAATTTATTTGTGATTGTAGGAAATTACAGACCGTCTGTAAGAAGTTAATATTTACGAAGCGACAATAGACGTTGCCCACTGAAATACTTTTTCAGTCACATTCAGGGTTGTATCAATTTCTTCTTTTGTAAGCGGAAGCTGTCCTTCTTCATATCGACGAACAGACGCAAAAGGATTTAATTCAGCTAGAGCGAAGCCTTCAGGTGGAATTTTATCATCTGGTAAAAGAGCAACGAGAATCCCCAAATCATGAACCAATGGAAAAGCAATTTGAAGTTGAACTAAAGCTGACTTCACAGATTTTTCAACCGACTGTTGAGCGATAAAAACAATGTTTTCAGGTCTTCCCGTATTGAGTTTAGAAAGTCCAACGGCAGAATCTAAATCACCTTTAGCAATTTTCAAAAGTTCCTTAGCATAGGCTTGCGGAAATAACTGCTTTTTTAAATTTTTAGTCATCGTATTTTTTTTCCGCTGTGAAAAGCAACGAAGCAGACGCCGCCAAAATCTTTTCGCTCATTAAAAGATTCTTTAGTTTTGAATATCCAATCAACGGCAATATCTGTGAATCTTGGGCTGTAAACTTCTTTTTGAAGTTGTTTGATAGCCGCTTCATCTTTAGTGACGATAACAAAATCTAAATCTGAATCTGGGGTGAAAACGCCATCGACGGCAGAACCGAATAGATAAGCTTCCAAAATTAAATCTTGCGAAGGAATAGAGTTTAAAACTTCCACCGCTTTTTGTTGAGCCCAGATGGTATTATCGTCTGAAGATTTTTGAGATAATTTTTGTAGACCCATTTAACCACCTTAATTTTTCTTACAGACCGTCTGTAAGAAATTGGTGAGTCCTGGAGGATTTGAACCTCCGACCTATTCCTTAGAAGGGAATTGCTCTATCCAGCTGAGCTAAGGACCCACGTTTGACGAATTATAAAATAATCTTATACTTTAAGCAATGTTAGCGGGCCCGCAGGTTAGCCTAGGGGCGTATGTGTGTCATCAATTTTTTTAGAAAATTTAGTCGTCTAAATTGGCTAGTTCTGTTGAAAGTTGCCTGTCATCTTGGTCATATTTCATGGTCATCGCGTGGGTGGTGTGTCCTGATGCTCGTTGAACATCTTTCCAGTGATGATTTCTGTGGGCATTGGTAATAAATGTTCGCCGAAAATCGTGAGACGAATGCTTAAATTTTGAGAGAATTTTATTTAGCTTTTTATTCAGCGTGTTTGGGTGAAGGGGAGCTATTTGTTTTATTAAACTCCACGCTTCTTTGTCGGTCATGTTCAAATACGGAACTCTTCGGGCGTTAGTTTTTACTTTGCGAGTGACGATTTTACCGTCTTTAACTCCACCACCTTGTTCATCCACTAATAAACTATCTTTCAAAAGTTTCATTTTAGAAAATCCAAGCGTTTCGCTGATTCGTAAACCAAACGCATAGCAAAGTTTTACATTGGCAATCAGTGTAGGCTCATCTTTTTCGACAGCTTCAAGAATTTTTTTGTAAATATCCGCAGGAATATATTTAGATTCTTCGCCCTTGCCTTGTTTTTTCCATTGATAAGTCACTTCGTTGAATTTGGCTCGACCGATGGGTTCAAGTTTTCGGGGTGTGGGCATTTCTGGATAAACTTTGTGGGTTAAAAATTTTAGAAACCTATTTGTTGTTGAGACAATTCTTTTCATAATGGCAACAGATAAATCATGGTCTAATAACCATTCGCCCCAGTCGTCTTCTTTTAAATGCCATCTGCTTGGGTCAGCTAAATCATTTTTAACCACAAAAAACTCAAGAGCATATTTTTGAAGAATAAAAATTGGATACTCGGCAGAGCGTTTAACTGTAGTTTGTCTTGTCAGATATTTTTCAAACGTCGCCAGTGAATTGATATTTATATACGCGTGATGGAAATTATAGCGTTCTTCCGCAAGTTTTTTATCAGTCTCAAATGTGGCGTTTAAACGACGAAGAAGACCCTTAAGCTCAGTCTCATTCATGCCGCGATAGTTTTTAGCAGGATAGCGTTCCCATTTGGTTTTGCCATCCAATTTACGATACCGCTTGATGCGATTTTGATTAACGCCAGCACGGTTTTTCTCTTGGATGAGATACCATTTTGACCACTCTGTGGCCGCTTCATTTTTAGATACGAGTTTCAATTCTCCCACCATTTCATCATACAAGACTTAGTAGGAAAACAGGCAGACCAGTTGGATAAATGCTATCCAACTTTGGACCTAGGTTTTATCCAGCACCAAAGGCTAAGTATTTGATTTTTTGGTGGAATTTTACTTGAGACTGACTAAATTTTTAGACTTAGAAGGGAGATGCTCTATCCAACTGAGCTACGGAACCACTTAAAATAGGTATAAAGTGAAATTGAAATTAGCAAAGGTTAGAGCCTTTGTTAAGCCCTTTTAAATATTTTTTGCTGTAGAAAAGCGCATAATGAGACCCCTGATAGGATAATCGTCCATACGACTAGCAGCCAAAGTAAGAAAATCGGCAATGAAGCCAGTGATCCATAGATTTTATTTCGTTTAAAGATCTTTAAAGCAAACCACAAAAATGAGCTCTGGGTGATGGTCATTGCTAATGAGGTTATAACTGCTGATATGAAAGACGACAACTTATGGATTTTAATTTCAGGGACCGCCGTGAAGAAAAACCACAGGACAAGGCTTGTTGTTACAGTGACCCAGATATGTTGTTGAGTGCTCGAATCAAAGTTTTCAATCAGCTTAGTGGATCGTAAGCCGATATAGGCCGCAATAACGACGGGTAAGCTAATCAACACTACACTGTGCAGCCAAAGCCTTTTAAGAAACGTTTTTTTAGGCTGTATTTTCCAAATGTGATGAAAAGCCAAATCAATATTTTTAAATAAGCCAAGTGTTGCCACGACTAAAAATAAAAACCCCGTGAATCCAACAGTTTTAAACTGCACTTGGCTGATTGTGGTCTTTAGATATTTAGTCACTGTTGATCCAGTGGCATCTTTTAATGAATCTAAAATGAGAGTTTCAGCTTTTGGGTAATAATTTTCTAAGCCACCGATGGATTGAAACAGGGCCAGAACAATCAATAAAAAAGGGATAATTGAAAACAAAGTCGAAAAAGCTAAACTAGCTGCTGCAAATCTGATTTCATCAAATTCATCGCTTAGCTTATTGGAAAACTTTTTGATCAAATCCCTATTTAGTGCTATAGCCAAAATTTTTCCTCGGTTTGATATTCAGATTTATCAGGAATAACTACAGCTGCATCACAATACGGATCATGTTCAAAAAAGTAATAGGTTTTTTTATTTTGTGATAATCCTAAAAGTTTTAATTTTTCTTCGATGATTTGTAAGGGGTTTAAATCATAACCCATAATCCACGCCGAACGAATATGTGTTGATGTCGGAATAACGTCCCCACAATAAATTAAGCGGCTGTTATCGTCTTCGATAATGACTGCTTGATGGCCTTGGGTATGACCATTTGAAATAAAAAATTCAATATTTGGTAAGATATTTTTTTCATTGCCATCAATCACGACTAACTGATTGTGATCAATAAGAGGCTGAAAATTAGCCGGAAAATAACTGGCTTTTTCTCTGACGTTGGGGTTTTTAGCTGTCTCTAAGTTTGATTTTTGAACATAATATTTGGCTTTGGGAAACGTCGGCACAATTTGATTGTCTTTGAATGTTGTTGAACCACCAGCATGATCAAAATGTAAATGAGTCAATATCACATCTGTGATATCTTCTGGATTTATATTTTGGTTTTTCAATGATTTTAAAAGGCTAGGCCCTTGATCATCAACATTGTACATCGTTTTAAATTTTGCCCCTAATTTATCGCCGTACTTAGCTACAAAATCAGATCCGTTACCAGTATCAATTAAAATTTTTTGATCTTTTGATTTCAGTAACAAAGCACGGGCTTCCATTTGAATACGATTTTGATCATCGGTTGGATTAGTTTTTTCCCAGAGCACTTTAGGCACAGTGCCAAACATGGCGCCACCGTCTAGACCAAATTCACCTGTAGGAATCGGGCAGATTTCATAATCAGCAATTTTTAAAGATATTTTTTTAGGCTTGTGTGTGTTCATCAGTCAGCTCTTGTAAAGTTTTATCAAATGTAGATACATCATTCTCGTCAGTTAAATCATCAGGCACAACAGC
>JAYTPA010000049.1:0-1074 GCA_043747495.1 Bdellovibrio sp. | reverse complement strand
GTTGAAGTCTCTGTACCGATGACAAAATATGCCGTGTCGATGTATTATTTGATTTCTGCCAGCGAAGCTTCATCTAATTTAGCCCGTTATGATGGTGTTAAATATGGCCACCGCTCTGATTTTAAAGATTTATCGTCTTTAAGTTTAGATGAATTTTATTCTGCTAACAGATCAGAAGGTTTTGGCAAAGAAGTTAAACGAAGAATTATACTAGGAACATTTTGTTTGTCTTCGGGCTATTTTGAAGCTTACTACAAAAAAGCCTCACAAGTTAGACGTCTACTTAAAAATCAATTTGACGAAGCTTTTGCAAAATGTGATGTGATTTTAAGCCCAGTGACAACGACACCAGCTTTTAAAATTGGATCCCGTGTTTATGATCCGTTACGAATGTATTTAAACGATGTGTTTACCACATCTACAAATTTAGCTGGGCTTCCAGGGATGAGCTTACCTTACGGCCTAAATAAAGATCGGCTTCCAATCGGCGTGCAATTAACAGCTCATCATTTTCAAGAGCAAAAACTTTTAAATGTCGCTGCCGCACTAGAAGAAACATCATTAATCAAAAACGAGAAACCCCATGTCTACTAATACTAATACAGAAAATATTTCTTACAGGGGTTACGAAGCAGTCATCGGTATTGAAGTACACGTTCAGTTAAAAACTAACTCGAAAATATTTTCGACAGATTCAACAACGTTTGATGCCGGAGATAATGAAAACACTTCGCCCGTCAGCGTAGGTATGCCTGGCGCACTGCCAGTTATCAATAAAGCGGTAATTCATTATGCTATTAAAGCAGGTTTAGCTTTAGGATGTAAAATTCGCGAGAAATCCGTTTTTTCGAGAAAGAATTATTTTTATCCAGATTTACCTAAGGGTTATCAAATATCACAGTACGATGAACCCATCTGTGAACACGGCGAGGTCGAATTTGATGTGAATGGAAAAACTAAAAAGGTTAGAATTACTCGTGCTCATCTTGAAGAAGATGCTGGTAAATCAAATCATTTAGGCCAATATACATTAATAAATTATAATCGTTCAGGGGTGCCACTTCTTGAAGTTGT
>JAYTPA010000048.1:0-3250 GCA_043747495.1 Bdellovibrio sp. | reverse complement strand
TGTTCGCCCATGGGGCCGAATCGGACAGTTTCTGATAAAGCATGAGGAGCCCGCAAAGCGGATAAAAAATGGCCAGTTGCAAAAGAATCAAAAACAATTTGCTGGTACTTCATCTCTGGTCCGTGATGTCTTGGGCCAGATGTGGCTTTGCCTAGAATGGCTAATTCTTTCAATCCCGGAGCTATTTCAATCAGTGATTTTGATATAGGGTTTTGAAAAAATAGCTTATAAAGTGATTCGATTTTCAGAAGATGTAAGGCGTATTCTTTCAAACAGTTTTCAGCGTTCCACTGGGATACATCTAATTGAATTTTTTCGTTGTCTAATACGAACGAAAAACCAGTGGGCTTGTAGCCTAAGTTGGGAATACTCAGGTAATCCGTGTAAAAACTTCTTTCGTTTATTTCTGCTAACAAAACGGGCTCAGACTGATTTTGTTCTTTAGCTTTAGAGGAAAAACCAATTTTAAGAGCTAAACCTGCAGCGAAAAAAGACTTCCCGACTCCGCCCTTGCCTGTAACAA
This sequence comes from Bdellovibrio sp., assembly GCA_043747495.1. Classification (GTDB taxonomy): domain Bacteria; phylum Bdellovibrionota; class Bdellovibrionia; order Bdellovibrionales; family Bdellovibrionaceae; genus Pseudobdellovibrio. Next base: position 2,727 of record JAYTPA010000048.1, on the reverse strand, counting down.
AATGAATTTTTTGATTATTCTGTGATTTCAATTCAGATCCTTAAAATTCGGGTTGCCTTTGCTTATAAATTACTCTAGTTTCGCAAAACAAATACAGACATTATAGTAAAAGGAGACTCTGTGAAAGCACAAGTTCAAATCACTGAAGGTTTACAAAGAAAAATCAATATTGAAATCCCAAAAGACTCTGTTGAGACTGCTTTTGAGAAAGTTTACCAAAGCATTCAGCGAAACGCGCAGATTAAAGGTTTCCGTAAAGGCAAAGCCCCACTGGCTACGATCAAATCGCTTTATAAAGCCCAAGTTTCTGGCGATGTGGCACAAGATCTAATTCAGTCACACTACCCTATAGCTTTAAAAGATAACAACATCGACCCTATCAGCTACCCTGAATTTGAATTTGAAGACCCAACTGAAGGCAAAGATTTTACTTTCTCGGCCATCCTTGAAGTTCGTCCTGAAGTTAAAATTAAAAAGTGGGAAAACTTAGAAGTTGAAAAAGAAAAATATGTTTTCAATGAAACACAATTTGAACAAGTGATTAACAACGTTCGCCAATCTAAAGCAGAACTGGTCTCTGTTTTAGAAGATCGCCCGGCACAGAACGGCGATACGGCTATCATTGATTTCGAAGGCTTCGTAGACGGTAAGCCCCTAGAAAATGGCAAAGGCGTTGATCATAATCTTGAGTTAGGCGCTAAACAATTTATTGAAGGTTTTGAAGAGGGCGTTGTCGGAATGAAAATCGGCGCTGAAAAATCAGTTCATTTGAAATTTCCAGATCCCTACCATTCAGCTGAAATCGCTGGAAAACCAGTTGAATTCAAAGTGACTTTAAAAGCTTTAAAGAAAAAAGACATGCCTGAATTAACTGACGAATTACTGACTCAAATTGGTGCTAAACAAACAGTTGAAGAATTTAAAGCAACAGTTAAAAAAGATATCGAACAAACTGAAACAAAACGCATTGAAGATAATTTCAAAAACCGTTTGGTTAAAAAATTAGTTCAAGAAAATCCAGTTGACGTGCCAGCGACTTTATTAAAAGAACAAAAAGCAACTTTGATTGCAGATTTCAAAAAACGGATGTCTGAACAAGGTATGCAAGAAACTGAATTTGAAGCCTATGTTAACAAATGGGATTCTGATTTCGCGAAAACTGCTTCTGAAATGATTCAATCAAGTTTCTTAATCGATGCATTAGCTGAAAAACACGAACTTCACTGTAAAGATGAAGACCTTGATATCAAGTTTGACGAATACGCGAAACAAACAGGTATTGAATTAGCACGTATTCGTGAATGGTATTCTAAACCTGACCAAGCTAGCCGTTTAACTTATATGATTACTGAAGAAAAGGTCATGAAACTTTTAACTTCAAAAGCAAAAATCAAAGAAGTTGACGCTAAGGACATCAAAGAAGAACAAAACTAATTATTTTGTGAGTTGTTTCAAAGTCTTCCAAGCCTTCAAATAAGAATAGGCTTGGTAGGCTTGATAATCAGTTTTAAAAACTTTTTCTTTATCAGTTAATTCAGTTTCTTTTTTGCTAGCTAGATCTTTCCACCATACGTTCGTATTTGTTTTAAGTTTAGCGGCTGCCGTTTTTTTCTCTTTATCACTTTTTAAATGACCTGCGATATCTTGCTCCCGAATTTCTTTTTTATCGCTAATAGCCTTGGCAAAGACCTCGGCATCGATATCTTCTATTTCGATATCTGGCTTAATGCCTTCGGCCTGGATAGAAATGCCACTTGGTGTGAAATATCGGGCCACAGTAAGTTTTAAACCGCTACCATCACCTAATTTAATGACCGACTGAACAGAACCTTTACCAAAACTTCTTTCGCCAACAATGATGGCTTTTTTATTGTCTTGTAAAGCACCGGCGACAATTTCACTAGCGCTAGCTGAATATTCATTAATTAAAACAATAATTGGGATATTAGTGTATTTAGCTTTTTTGCTGGCGTAAGTGACTTCTTTATTTTTTATATCACGGGCCACAGTGCTGACAATAACACCTTCATTAATAAATAGATCACTGATCTTAATCGCCTGTTCTAATAAACCGCCTGGGTTTCTTCTTAAATCAATTAATAAGCCTTCAATTTTACCATTATGTTTTTTACTGTGTTCAGCCAAAGCTGTTTCTAATTCTTTACTGGTTGTTTCAATGAAACTTGTGATCTTAATATACAAGTAAGACCCATCCAGTGGTGTGACTTTAACAGATTTGATTTTTACATTACCTCGAACAATCGTAATGTCTTTGGGTTTATCAAGACCGTCTCTAATAATAGACAAGACAACCGGTTGGCCTTTTTTACCTTTTAGCAAAGCTGAAGCTTCGACTAAAGTAAAACCTTTTGTCGTTTGGCCATCAATTGCGACAACTTTATCGCCAGCTTTGATGCCAGCTTTCCATGCGGGGGTGTCTTCGATCGGAGAAATAATCGTTAAAATATTATTTTGAATTGAAATTTCAATGCCCAATCCGCCGAATTCACCAGCTGTTTCAGATTCAAAATCCTTAAATATTTCCGGCGCCATGTAATTCGTATGCGGATCTAATTCTTTAAGCATTCCCTTTATCGCCCCTTGCACTAGTTTTTTTGTGTCAACGGGCTCGACATAATACTGCTGGACCAAATTTAATATTTTAGAAAAATTTTGCAAATCAGAATAACGATCATCTGCCCAAGAAAACATGGGGCGTCCGAAAAA
>JAYTPA010000047.1:0-35921 GCA_043747495.1 Bdellovibrio sp. | reverse complement strand
TTGTGATAAGCCATATTGTTTCACTAATTTTTCAGCGCCTGCTTTAATGAGACCTTTATTAGCTTCAGAAGCTAATGCTTTTGAATTCACATCAGTCGCGTTTTTAGCATTTTTGTTGTTAATCGCTTGTCCGTAATTAGATGAATTTGTTTCAGCACTATATAGAATTCCCGTGTCACCAAACCAATATGTTTTGTTGGATACGTTTTCCCAGAATAAACCAGTCGTTCCAACACCGATTGTTGTTCCACCAATGTAACCAGCAAATTCATTAGCTTTAGCACTGTATTGAAAATTACCTAGATCATTATAAACATTTGCATTTCCCGCGCTATCAAATTTCACGTACCATAAATCATCGGAACCGTACCCTGAACGGTTATAATCTGGATCTGCTGTGACAGTAATGCGTTTGTCAGTGCTTCGTGAAAATGTGCAACCTGGAGTTGGCTTTGAATTTAAGCAAACATCTCCATAAACTGTTTCATAAGGATAACTGATCACGCTGGCTGAATTATCCACTGTAGTGCTAGTACCGCCGCCCCCGCCGCCGCCGCCACCGCAAGATGACATGATAGCCACAGTAATAGTGAGTGCAGATAACTTAAGACTTGATCGCCACTCTAGCTTTGTTAATTCCTTCAATTTCATTTTTCCCCCTAATTCAGTGTTTTGTTATAATTTAAGACTTACTCTTAAAATTTTATCTCCACAAAAATAGTCCAAAGCATATCCACCACTTTGTAATAAGGAATCCTTCTTATTAGCTTCACCTAAATAAACCGGGGCCTCGTTGGCCCTGCATCCCTGCGGTGATTGAAAGTTTAATCGTGCTGGTGACACAATTTGTAACTGACTATTACCCTTTGCAAGAATCGGTACCAACATTTTGACACCAAGATTTAATCCGCTACCTTCAGTTGTAAAAAGCGCAGGCAATTTATTAGCGTTGCCTGCGTTGCTATTTTTTTCAACAATTGTAATTGGGAACTGAAGATCAACTGTTAAATCATCGCCAATAAATGTGTATTTATTCAAACTGGTCTGAGCCACTTTTTTGTTCATCAAATCATGATATTCAATTTCAGTATTCGTCATCATAAACACACCCACTTGTTGTGAACCCATGTAGGCTGACCTGACACGCAAAGCTGAATCGAAGATCGTGTTTTGAGAATTTAGAATTTGGTCTGATAAGGTTTGATTTTCAGAATTGTAAATTGTCACGCGCTGTTTTTGATGAGCATCTAAAGAAAACCAGAACGTCCCATTGTGTTCTAATTCACTGCTGTCTAGATTTAAAACTTTATCCACACGGGTATCCAATAAATTTCTGTAGTTTTGGCCAGAACTTAATTGCGTGATCTTTTTTTCAGCTAATAGTTTTGCAGATTGAATTAAACCAACAGAAAAATCATAAATATAAGAAGGCTTTATTTCAGTTCCCTGATTCCGGGCAATTAAAGCAGGTACGATCCCTTGCTGAATTTGCTTCAGCGTAGGCTGAATGATGTCAACAATCTTGGCTTTCCCTGGAAGGCTCAATTCATTCAGTTTAAAGTCTTCATTTAAATAATAATACCTGATTGCTACATCTGATTTTTTTGGTTTAGCTTTGATTTTTGTGTCCCATAAATCAGTGATATCGACTTCAGTTTTGGCTGCATAGCCCTGGTTCACCCAAGCTGGACGAAGCACACTGCCCACTTTCATCCAATTAAAGTTTAACGGAATAACCGCACGATCATCATAAAATGAATACGTTTTCATTAATTTGAATTGGTCATCGAAAATATAAAAATGAAGTGTGTAATCACTTTTGTTTCTAATCCAATCTTCTTTCATGTATTCGACTAATGTGAGTACGTATTCAGATTTGCCGTCGTTATTCAAATCCATACGCACACGGTGCTGCGGCTGAGTTCGTTTAATGTTTCCTGAAAAAGGGATCGACTGCAAAGCTGTAACAACATATTTGTCTGTTTGTTTGTCGTTCACATATTTGATCAATCCTGTTTGGAAAGATTCAGTTTCCTGCTTTAAAATCACATAATCACGTGCGCGAATATTCTGATCATAAATTTCATCAACTAAAAACCACTTTACTCCGCGCGGAACAACCCCTTGGACTGGGATTCGCACGATTTCATCGTCAATCATATCAGCCGAAAAACTGGTCACGATTTCAGCTTTGATTTCAAAACGCTTCATCGGTTTATTATTTAATATAACGATTGCTTCAAATAGTAAATCACTGATCATTTGTGAACTTGCAATGGATCCTTCATAGGGAACTTGCATCGTGACGAGAACTGATTTTTTTTGCCCCTGCATCCACACAGTCCCTTTAATTTCATCAATCACTTCGATATTTTTAATGACCGGGAATAATGAGCTTTTCACTTTAGGCTGTAGATCAATTTGGAATTGTTCAATAGTAACATCTTGCCAGTAATTTTTTAATTCAAATTGAAATTGAATTGTTTCAGCTTGGCGATCCCACTTAATCACATGGGTTTCTTTTGTGGCGCTTAGAATCAATGGCTGAGCTTTGACTTTCATTGATCTAGAAAAATCAGCTTGCCCTGATAAAACATATCTTTTGTAAGATGATTCAGGAAGTACAGTTTTTTGTGAACCTGTTAATGGACCAATCACCACTGGTAAGGGTTCCTGCACTGGACGCGCACCTAAAACTAAACGTGCATAAATATCTTTGGCTGGAATGCCTTCTGATAACATTTTAGCAATAAGACCAGCAACAAGTGGCGAAGCCTGAGATGTCCCCGATAAAATATCGACTCCCACAAATCCAGGAAGTCTGACTGAGCGATAAGCCATAGGAATTGTCGATAAAATTGAGGTGCCAGGGGCTGCGATATCTACGCCATAACCAAAATTAGAAAAATGTGAAATCGAACCATCAGGACGAGTCGCCCCTACACAAATAACACTTTCGTATTGGCAAGGTCTAAGCAGAGCTGTTGTTGAATCATTCCCTGCTGCAGCTACGATAATAATACCACGACGTTGAGCTTCGCTAATCACTTGTCTCATGATGTCTGAATCCTGCCCTTGCGGCCAACCCAAAGATAAATTGATAACTTGAGCTCCAGAATTCATTGCGTAAATCATGCCACGAGCAATTCTTTCAGATAAATTAATATTGGTTTTAAAATTACCGCGAATTGTTTCACTAGGACCAAGATCAATAATAGTCTGAGACACTGCTGGTAAATTTAAACTAAAAGGTTTGATGGGTTCATTCGGTGCATTACTAACAACTTGTACAGGTATGATTTGAACTTGATCAGTGACTGCTGCCACAAGTCCTGCCACGTGCGTTCCATGACCGATCGGATCTCCAAATTCCGGAGTTCCAACTATTTTTGTATTTCCTAATTCTTCACCTAAAATACTCCAACCTGAACAATCAGCAGGATACTGATTATTATTCAAATCAAAGTCTGGCGAACCCACAGTAAAATATTTTTCATCGCAAGTTTTTTTACTTTCGTCTTTCAAACACATTTTATATTTTTCTAAGACCTGACATTCTTTTTCATTACGAGCGATCCTGTCACGCAAGAATGGATGCTGGGTGTCAACACCCGTATCTAAAATAGCAACTTTTATCATCTTAAGTGGCGTGACCATTGTTTGTTGATCTTGTGCCAAACCAATGTCTTCGTTCACACGTGCCTGCAACTGATAAGTTTGTAACGGATTTAAATCAAACAACACCGTTTTCCCTGTATTACTTAAGGCCCAGGAGTTTTTAATTAAATCTGTGTATTGCTGATGGCTTTGAGCTTTGGCAAAACCTGACACGAGGACAACAAAGAGGCTTATAAATAAAATTCGATTCATCATTGGAAACTTCCTTGAGTACGGTCAAGTTCTATAGAACTAATTTGAGACTTATCAGCAATGTAACTCAGTAATCCGTTAGAATACGGATGCTTTACAGCAGGCTCACCGATGATATTACTGACGTAAACACTTTGATCAGCATCTTCGTCACCCGTTCTAAATCCGGTGACTTCAAGAAAAAATAAATAGTTTTCTTTACCAATTGAATTTAACAAAACATTCATCGGAATATTTTTTTCAAGCTCATAGATAAGTTCAGTCATCCATTTATTTTGCTGTTTAAGATGACTGCCTGAAAAAGATCTTGAAATTTCAATAATTTTTTCGATCCAAGGCTCTAAACATTCATAATTTGAACCCTTAAGCCATTTGTAATTATACATCTGAGCTTTGTTCGCATTACATCTAGCTAAATAGATTTGCATTCCTTTTTTATGATCTCCATTACCCATAAGAAGAATAATGTTATCGTAAATAGCCTTGTCTTCAGCTCGGAAGTCAGCTTTGTTCCCAATTTGACTCATTTTTTGAAAAAATTTTCCGAGGAATTTAACTTTATCTTTTTGTGGATTTTTAACTTCCGGGAAAATAACCAGAGTTTTAATTTTGTCTAAAGCTGTTGGCAATAAAGATAAATTTTCGGTAATTCTAAAAAAATCGACTTTTTTAACGTTATTAAAAGTTCCTTCAGGAATTATTTCAACAGATTCATATTCTGTCCCCTTAAGCTTATCCTGAGTCATTTTAATAATCTGATCGAGATCACTTTTTTTAATCGACCATCCACTCCAGACAGTTTGGATTACGGACACACTAGGTAAAGCACCTGGACGATCTTGTGATAATTCCGTGTCTGTGCGTATTGTGTGCCACTGGGCTTGACCAAAAGGGACCTGCGATGGGTTTTTAGTGTCCTGTGAAAATTTGGGCACGAAGTCACCTTTTATTTTTTCTTTTAAATAGCCATCAAATATATTGAGTCCAAAACCTAAATAATCTTTTCCGATAAGCTCACCTTTTTTATAAGTGACAATTTCAATGGGTCTATTATCAACGGCTTCGCCGTGTTCAGAGTTGGCCAATTCGGCTTTCTGAATTTTAATTGTGTGTTCTTCTGCTAATTGTGCCGATCTAAACCAAAGAAATTTTGACGTCATTTCTTTAGTTTTTAAACCATGATCAATAGAAAATTGCTGTTCTTTAAAATGAGCATACAATTGATTTGTACTGGATTGAAAAATAAGGCCACGTAAAGCAGAACTTACTTTTTGTGAGTACTCTTTTTGTTCTTCAAAACTTTTTTGTTCTTCTGAACCGTCTTCAAGTTTAATCTCTCCAGAATCGACTTGTTGAATAAAATCATTATTGAAGTTTAGTAAAAAAGCGTCAGTGTGCAAATCAGTTAAAGTTGTTTCATGTTTTATTTTAAGAAGATTAATAAAATAATTATAATCAAAAGTGATATTAAAAGCTTTTGTGTTTTGATTTCGTAAATAAATTTGGAACCCAGTAGCTGTTCTGACTATTTGAGTTTGTCTTAAAATAACTTTTTGTAAACCCGCTGAAATACTGACAGTCGGAATAGTTGATCCTGTAAATCCCATGAGCACATCAAGTCCTGCATCATAACCCACTTGACCCGCAACACCAATTGATTCAGTGATAGTAAAAACTTCTCCATTTTTAAGTGCCGCTACAAATTCATTCAATTTTCCGTCTTTTAAAGGAGACGCTATGGTTTTTAGATGACTAGGTACAAGAACATCTTTCCAAGGAATTGCTTTAGTTTCTTTGACTGAAGACAGTGGCCTAACATGAGTAAAATCACGATTATATGAAACTTGGCCACCTAAGTTCTGACTATATCCATAAACATCATTGATTACTTTGAATAAACCAATACCTGCACTGATTGTGACATTATCAACAAGCTGAACCGCAGCTTGGCTTCCATAAAACGTTCCAGTTGTGACAAGTCGCTGTGCTGAAAAGCTCAAACCAAATTGACGACCTGTTGCTGATCCAACAGGTTTGTATCCATTTTGAGTTAAAAAGAATCCATCCAATTGTTGATTTAAAATTTTTGAATCTACTAGCTTTTTATTAAGCATATCAATAGCTGCGCCGAGTGCTGACGACTGAGCTTTAATATTCATGTATTGAACCAAATCACCTGATTCAAATGGTGACTGTCGATCACCATGAGAAAAGCGTTGCGGATAACCTGGTATAAATTCTGTGGTGACTTTACCGTCCCGAACAAGACCATCTGGTGATGAGTATTTTAATTGAGGTGTGGCCACTAAATTTAGATTTTTTAATTCATTAGAACTGAAAAAAGTATTCATTAAGTTTTTGTAGCGAAGAATAAGCTTAGCTTTAACTAACGGCCTTAATGCAACTGGATATTTCGATGTTTCAACTATTTCTGTCCAGTCTGAATCAGTTAGATTAGCCATTCTTTTTAAAATCCATTTGGCATCATCGGCATTGGTCTCTGTAAAATCATCGCTGAACGCATAGTTTAAAAAGACATAGCCGTTTCTTAACAACGCCACATGAGTTGAAACACGGTTTAAACTTTCACCAAAATCCCCAAGCACAAATGCAATAGCTAAAGCTCTGTAAGCTCTGGATTGTGAAAAATAGGAAACAAGACCTGAACTAGCCGGCGTTAATCCATCAAATAAACTTGGTACTTCAGGGTTCATTTTTTCTAAATACACGCCGTGAACATACAAATTTTTATCATCAATAGGTGATAAAAATTCTCTTTTGTTAGACGAACTTAAAAAAGGACTTAGCGAAAGGCAGTCGATAGCTAATTCACTGGGCCCATTTTCACAAAAAGCCGTAGAAATAAATTCGTTTTTTTTCTCTAAAGAATCAAAGTTAATTTTAACTTTAGAATAGTGTTTTGGTGATTCTTGAAAGTATCCTAATTTCCTAAGTAAAGCGGATTTCAAAAGACTTGAATGCACTTGCAAACCTAACGTAAGGATATATCTTTCTGTAGGTTGATTGGCTGGTCTTACTATCACAGAATAAAAACCAAGTTCTCTATTTGATCCTAAATAAGAATCTATAATCAGGGCCTCTGAATCTTTTGGCATTTGTGAATGTAAAACTGGATCTGCAGATGAATATTTATTATTTTGCCAGTATTTATTTTCAATAGGGTTAAGATCTGATAGTCTCACGCCTTTTTTATGTAAATCTTCAAGCTGTGCAAAGGAAAGAAGTTCTCCATTTTGATCGATCAGATCAGAAGCTTGCTTTGTGTAGGACTGCAAAGGGATTCGAATTGAGCCTTGCTGTGAGTTCTGTTGTGAGTTTGCTGAAATGCTAGACAACAAAGTAAAAAGTATAAGATATAATCTAACATAAAGACGCATATTCATTTTGACCCCACTTATTAACCCTTATAACAAGTACTGCCAATTGCATGCCATTTTGAAGTGAAGGATTTAAAAGAAAATAGTGTCTAACTTATACTTTTTGAAAGCACCTGGGGCTTCTGTATAATAATCCAAAATAGAATCTAAAAGTGTATCCCGCTTGCTTTGCATCGACGTCTCATCTGCGTTATCAAAATTATGTCCTAAAAAAGCAAATGCAACAGGGCCATATTTTGTTGAAACCAAGCCTGAAAGATTCAGTGTTGGGACATCATAAAGCCTTCCAGTTTTAACGACTGTGCTCTGATTAATCACCATGTTGGGCTGATATGTTCCCTGATCGGTGCCTACATTTAATAAAATCTCGCCTAAATTATAATTCTGTTTTTGTGAGTGCAGATAAATATAGTGCATGACTTTCGTGATTGAATAACAATTCGCTAAATTGTCATATCTTTGCCCTGCTGTGATTGTTGCAAGACCAGATCCCGTCAACATATAGAGATCATTTTTCGTGAGACCTAAATCAGTTTGTTGAAATTGGTAGAATTTTTTTGCTCCGCCTAAATAGCTAAATAAAGCGTCTGAAATATAATTATTCGAATTGGTATTTACTTCTTTCAGATATTTTTTAATTTCAGCTGACTGAGTTGTGTGTAAGTTCCAATTTGCAATTTTTTGCTTTTGAACTTCACTAATGACGCTGACTTGTTCAACAGAAAAATTCGTAGGCACTGATTTTTGAATCTGTCTTAAATTTTCGATGGCATTTTCAGTTTGCTCACCCCAATTGGCTGAATTAAAAATGATTTTTAAGTTATTTACAGTTTCATTTAAACTAATCGGCACATCAATCAATTCGATATGGGGATTGCTTAAAACGGATAAATAAATTCGTGTATCAGGATGAATGAATAAATTTCTGACTTTTTTAATCCCCAATTTATTCAATTCGGTCATAAAAAATAAAACTTTTTCAATGTTAACCACGGGGTCAAGATGGGTATTCAGATAAACATCAAAACTACCGTCAGTGTTTTTTTGATATCGCCATTCATGAGTAAATCTAAATTTTGATCCTAATTTATTAAGCACCCAAGCTGACAAAAAAACTTTGGATACAGAGGCCGATGGATAAAGTTTTAAATCACGATAACCGCTATATTTAGTCAGGTCAATTAAGGGGACTTCACAGTACGATACTGTTTGATCATTCTTAAATTTTAAGTCTCGGGATAATTTATTTGGCTGAGCTGGTTTACTGACAAGGGATTGAGGGCTGATTTGATTATCGAAATCAGAACCTGAAGTCTCAGGCTGACACCCTGCTAAAACGATAAAACCCAATAAGTAAATAACTGCTAGTTTTAAGCTCATAGACTGCATATTGCTTGATAATGAAAAGTTCTCAAGATCTTTCAAGTTCTAAACACCAGCTTTGAAAATTATCTACGTTTGCTTTGACATTTTACATCTGGAAATGAATTATATCACATTTCAAATCGAACAGCTAAAAACGAATCTGCGAGGGTTACATGTCTAGGGTCATTTATAACTATAAAATTAAAAAAATTATTGACCACACCCCTCAGATCCGTGAACTTGATGTAGAAATTATAGGAGACAGTGATTTTAGTTTTAAAGCGGGCCAGTTCGTTATGCTACACGTTCCAACAGTCAATGCCGAAGGCCAGGCTGGCAAACCTGCATTACGAGCCTATTCAATTGCTACAACAGAAGAAAATAAAAAAAGCTTTCGATTGATTTTTAAATTCGTTGAAACTGGAGTGGCCTCTGAATATGTATGGAACTTAAAGGGCCATGAAAATTTGCAGTTCACAGGCCCCTTTGGCAAAGTGTTCTTTCAAGAGCCACCTACAGAACAAGTTGTTTTTTTAAACACAGGCAGCGGAATTTCCCAACATTTTTGCTTTATTGAATCAAAAATGAAAACCTATCCCAATCTGAAATATAAATTATATTTTGGACTCCGTTATGAACAAGATATTTATTACCGTAATGAACTTGAAGCTTTGAAAAAGAATCTGCCCCATTTTGAATATCATTACGTGATTAGTCGACCGACAGATTCATGGACCGGCAAAAAAGGCTACGTGCAAAATTTTATTGATGATACAAACTATAAAACAGTTCCTACAACTTTTTATCTCTGTGGCAACGGGGCAATGATTAAAGATGTAAAACATCAACTCATTGATATGAACCAATTCGATAAAACTAAAATATGGTCAGAAGCTTTTGACTAAATCACTTTCACTTTACCAGAAAGCTGTTCTTGAATTAATGCTCGCCGGATTTATCTGGGGTTTATCTTTTATATTTGTGACTTGGGCCCTTAAAGACTTCACGACTTATTCATTGATCTTTTGGCGTTTTATCATCGCACTTGTCGTAGGCGAGGCCTTGCTTTTTATTTTTAATCGTTCTAGCTTTAAAGAATCCCATTCAGATATTCGTCTGTCTTTTTGGTCAGGTCTTGGATTAGGCATGGCTTTGATGACTCAAACATCTGGTTTAAATTACACCACTGCAACCAATTCTAGCTTTATCACTTCGCTGTATGTGGTTTTAATACCGATTGCTAGTGCTCTTGTTTTTAAAAATAAAGTTAAAATCAGTCATTTCTTTTTAGCCTTGTTAGCATTTTTAGGAATGGCGTTATTACTGAACATGCCCGACCAACTGCAAAATGGGAAAATGAGTTTTAACAAAGGCGATTTGATCACTGTCCTTACAGCTATCACATCAACGATGCATATTTTGTGCGTAAGCTTGGCTGCACCTAAAATAAAAAATGGATTTCGCTTTAATACGTATCAAACTTTTTGGGCTTTGCTTTTACTGATTCCATTTTTGATTTATGAAAACATCACTCAGTCCGTTCAACTTTGGCCTACCAGCCCCAGTTTGTTATCCGTTGGGTCAGTCGTGGCATTGGCCTTGCTCGTGAGCATGGTGGCTTTTTACTTACAGGTTCGCGCTCAAAAAATATTGAGCGCAACCACGGCTAGCATGTTGTGCTTACTTGAAGCCCCTTTTGCATTTTTATTTGCATTGTTTTTACTGAATGAAGGTTTGAATTTCACTCAGTCAATTGGGGCCGTTATAATTTTATTAAGCTCGGCTCTTTCGGTCTTCATAGAGCGACCAAAAAATGGATAACCCTAAAATCGCTGCTCCTGTTAAACCTGTCATCCATTCTGGAATATGAAAGAAGTAATCTAATAACATCATCATAGCCAAAGCACCTAGCGCATAAAAAGCTCCATGCTCTAAAAATCTGATTTGGCTGAGAGTATCTTCTTCAACAAGGTATAATGTTAAACTTCGTACAAAGAACGCACCAATACTCAGTCCTATCATAATTTGAATAAGACTTTGAGTGATCGCGAAAGCACCGATAACGCCATCGAAACTGAATGAAGCATCTAAAATTTCTAAGTACAAAAACATTCCTAAACCAGCAGACATAATCGATTTTTTAGTCGCAGCAGCATTGGCTATTTCCATTTTTTCTAAAAATTCAGAAAAACTATGAACTAACATATACGTGACCATTCCCCATAAACCCGGTACTAAAAATCGCATTTGGTCATCTGCTTTCATTGCGGCAGTAATAAATAATAAAGTTAATAGTGCAACGATAAGCTCAATTCCTTTAAACTGAGAAACTAAAACTAATGGCTTTTCGATAACTTTAACCCAATGGTCTTCTTTATCTGTATTCATAAAGTAATGTAAAAACACCATATATAAAAACATTCCACCAAATGCAGAAACCGTTAAATGCGCTGACGTCATAATTTCAGCGTACTTTTGAGGTTCACTGATCGACATCATTAAAGCTTCGATAGGACCAATACTTGCAACTATTGCAACAATCACTAATGGGAACACTAAACGCATTCCAAAGACAGCAATCAAAATACCCCAAGTTAAAAATCGACGTTTCCAAACGTCATCCATTTTTCTAATCACAGTTGCATTAACAACAGCATTGTCAAACGAAAGCGAAATTTCCAGCACAGCTAAAATTAATGCTGTTAACCCTGCTGATACAACTGCTGTCATTGATGATGTTTGATACCACTCAAACCCCATGGCTAAAGCTAAGCCAATAATAGCTATAATAATTGATCCCTTGATATACTTTATCATTTTATTCTCCGTTCTCTTCTGTTTGCTTAATCAATTCTATTTGGATGTATTTTGAATTAATAATGGTTTTAAAAATCGGGCGGTTTCACTAATTTTGTGATTTACAATTTTTTCAGGAACTCCGGTAAAAACAATTTCTCCACCGTTAATTCCTCCATCAGGCCCCATATCAATTAAATAATCTGCGCATTTCATGACTTCAAGATTATGTTCAATCACTAACACTGTATTGCCTTGATTAGTCAGTTCTTGAATGAGTTCAATTAATTTTCTGATGTCATCAAAATGTAAACCTGTTGTTGGTTCATCCAATATATATAATGTCTGCCCCGTTCCGCGACGAGATAATTCTTTAGAAAGCTTAACCCTCTGGGCTTCTCCACCTGAAAGCGTTGTCGACGATTGACCCAAAGTCATGTAATCAAGACCGACTTTATGTAATGTTTCAATTTTTCGATGAATTTGTGAATGGTTTTTAAAAAATTCTAAAGCTTCTTCAACATTCATTTCTAAAACATCAGCAATATTTTTTTCTTTATATTTAATTTGTAAAGTTTCACGGTTATACCTTCGACCTTGGCACGTATCACAAGTGACAAATACATCTGATAAAAAATGCATTTCCATACGAATTTGACCGTGACCTAAACAGGTTTCACAGCGCCCACCCTTAACATTAAAACTAAAACGTCCTGGCTCAAAACCCCGCAGTTTAGAATCTGGAATTGCTGCATACAAATCACGAATCAATGGTAACAAGCCAACATAAGTCGCTGGAGTTGACCTTGGTGTGCGCCCAATAGGTCTTTGATTGATATCAATGACTTTATCAATATTTTCTAAACCTTCAATTTTTTTATAAGGCGAAGGGTGCGCGTGAGCTTTATAAAAATGACGAGCTAAAATTTTATAAAGCGTATCTATAATAAGTGTTGATTTTCCGCTTCCTGATACACCTGTCACACAAGTAAATGTCCCCAAAGGAATTTCTAAATCCACATTCCTTAAATTATTTCCTGTTGAGCCCGATAATTTAATCCATTTTCCGTTCCCTTTTCTTCGGGTGGCTGGCACTTTAATTTTCTTTTCCCCAGATAAATACTGACCAGTTAGTGAATCTTTATTTTTAATCAGTTCTTCCGGAGTACCTGCGGCCATTAAATGGCCACCTAGTTTCCCAGCACGTGGCCCTAAATCGACAACATAATCCGCATAACGAATAGTGTCTTCATCATGTTCGACTAAAATAATGGTGTTCCCACGATCTTTTAATTCACCAATGATTTCTAATAAACGATGATGATCTCTGGGATGAAGTCCAATGCTGGGCTCATCCATAACATACATACACCCAATTAATGCCGATCCTACTTGTGTAGCCAATCTGATTCGCTGAGCTTCACCACCTGAAAGAGTTCTAGCCTGCCGAGATAGTGATAAGTATGATGTCCCGACCCGTTCTAAGAAATTTAATCGGTCAGTAATTTGTTTTACAATTTTATCTGCGATGAATTTATTTTTATCCGACCATTTTGTTTTTTTAAAAAAAATATTAAGTTCTGTAATGGACAGCTTTGAAAGTTCCGCAATGTTTTTACCCGCTACTTTAATGTTTAAACTTTCTTGTTTTAAACGGCTACCTTGGCACGTAGGGCATTCTGACAAAACCATTTCTTCATCTTCAGATTCATCTTCATCAGACGTTTTTTTTCCTTTATACGTGTATTTAACTTTCTCTAGTTTTTTTCCGCCGACTTCAGAATCTGTAAATTGTTCTTCTTCGACGAGATCTAAAGTTCCAAGCCCATGACAAGACACACAGGCCCCACGGGGGTTATTAAAACTAAAAAGTCTGGGTTCAAGCTCAGGAAAACTAAAACCACATTCTGGACAAGCTAAATGCATTGAATAATTAATTCGAGTTCCATTTGTTAATTCAAGCACAAGTCGGCCTTGTGCTAATGATAAAGCCGTATTTACGCTTTCGCTCAAGCGGTGTTTAATATTATCTTTTAAAATCAACTGATCGACGACCAGGTCAATATCATGAGTTTTCGTTTTTGCTAATTTTTGCGCTTGGCTTAATTCAAGAAATTGC
This sequence comes from Bdellovibrio sp., assembly GCA_043747495.1. Taxonomy (GTDB): domain Bacteria; phylum Bdellovibrionota; class Bdellovibrionia; order Bdellovibrionales; family Bdellovibrionaceae; genus Pseudobdellovibrio. The sequence goes on along the minus strand of JAYTPA010000047.1, from coordinate 22,373 downwards.
CCATCGATCTTGGCTTTAACAAAACCTTTTTTCAGCCACTTTTGAAATTCGGCGTAGAATTCACCTTTTTTGCCCTGGGCCATCGGGGCTAAGATATAAAATTTAGTTCCCGCCGATTTTTTTAAAATATCATCAACGATCTGTTGCGGAGACTGTGCAGAGACGGGAATATGATGTGTCGGACATTCTGGAATTCCGACTTTAGCGTAAAGTAATCTTAAGTAGTCATAAATTTCTGTGATTGTTCCCACTGTAGATCGTGGATTTAAACCCACAGATTTTTGATCTATGGCAATAGCTGGAGACAACCCCGTAATTGAATCGACATCAGGTTTTTTAAGTTGTTCTAAAAAGTTTCTTGCGTAAGCCGATAAACTTTCAACATAGCGACGTTGCCCTTCGGCATAAACAGTATCGAAAGCTAAAGATGATTTTCCTGATCCTGAAAGGCCAGTAAAAACTGTGATTTTATTTCTGGGAATGGTGACTGAAACATCTTTAAGATTATGTTCTTTGGCGCCTTTAATAACTATATCCATGAGGCGATTATTTCAGTTTAAAAAGACTTCGGCAATGTGTGACTGAAAGTTGATAATAAATTAATTACGTTTTTTGACAGCTTGGACAAAGACCAAATAGTTCTAACACGTGACCGGTTAACTGAAAACCGTAGTGCCTTGCGACTTCAGCTTGCAAATCTTCGATTTTTTGATTTTCGAATTCACAAATTTTACCACACTTCGTGCACGTCAAATGATCATGATGTTCTTTAGGAGTTAATTCATAACGAGAAGCTTGGCCTCCCATACGCACTTCAGTGACTAATTCATGCGCCGCCAGATCTCTCAAAAAGCGATAAACCGTCGCAAACCCTACTGAAGAATCTTTAACGCTGACTTTTTCATACAGCTCTTGTGCTGTAACATGACGATCACCGGATTTCTTATCTCCATCGTGCAAGCACTGCATAATCAGTAATCTTTGATCTGTAATTTTAAGCCCCATGGATCGAATCATTTTTTTAAAATCATCAACTTGAAAGCGCTCAGTTTTTTTGATTGTTTCTGAGGTCTGATGAATGGGCAAAGTGATTTGTAGGTTTTTATCGGCATTAAGCATGCCTATTGATACTGATAGTGATTATCAATTGCAAGTACTAATGAACAAAACTGTCTGACTAACTCGGTTGATTAATATAGTTTTTGGCAATTTGGCTTACAGCATTGTGCGGATGCAAGCTTTCCAAGTGGGCTGTGCGTATTTTATAGCCACTTAATCCAAACAACTGAGTATGAACTAAATCGTTCATCACCAAAGAGACCTTGCGTACTGCATCTTCGCAAAACATCAGATTTTCAGAGTTGAGAACCGCAAATTGCATTTCGTCAGCTTTTTTTACTGCAGTCTGAACTGTTGTTTTCAGTGTGTTTTCAACGGTTTCAATGAATTTGCTTAATAAGTTTGTTAAGGACGCGTCAACTTCAGAGGTCATCATAAAGCAGCTTATTTTCATCAAACTTCGCTGGGCATGCGGAGTGGCTGGTAACCGCTCCAACAGTTCAATTTGGTTTTTTTGATTTTTTATAACTTCTAATGATAATGCGGCTGACTGCGGGCATGTACTGGAATAAATGATTTCGAAATCACACCAAACTAATGTTTGATCCCCATTTTTTTGGGCTGTGATTTGTACGGGGTAGTTTCTAAAACCTGCCGATTCGCTTTTTAAAGATTTTGTTTTACGGGGGTAATTAAAGCTCAAGGTGATATAACTTTGATCGGAAAGCTGATCCTGTGATTTAATCATATCAGTTAAAAAACTTTTTAATTTAAGTAAAGTTAGATCTTGGTTTAAAATCTTTTCGGTCATCAAAGAATATAACCGCGACATATGGATACCACGATACCCTTTTTTTAAATTCACAAAAGCGCCGATTAAAACCGGGACAAATGTATTCAAGTCCACAGAAATTTGAGACTGAATATCGTCCATTCCCACCCAATCAAGGGCCATCAATTGAACGTCAGTTTCGCTTTGAATATCAGAACTGATTTGTGATTTTTCATTCGACATAGAATGGGGATAGCATAGGACGAATCCGAATGTAAGGACTATCGTCTGGGTTCATCAAAAAACAATACTTTGTTAATCACTTTCGAGCTCAAATTGAATATAATTAATCCATGTCCGAAGACTCAGTAAACCCAAAAATGACACTTTTTTTCATAAAAAGCCCCACGCATAATATATCTGCTGTTGAAAGCTATTTGAAAAAGAGAAATTTTAGGGTCATTGTCGAATCAAGCCTTAAAGAAGGCATGCAGAAAATAATCACTGAATCACCAAATTATATATTTTTAGCTTGGGATCACCCGATGGAGCAAATCAGGTCCATTCATAAATTAATTTATCAAACATCTGTTGCTCCGATCATACCTTACATCATGTCAACGCAACGAGAACAAATTGTACAACTTGAATCCAGCGGTTTTGAACACAAATTGTATCCGCCTCTATCTGGCCCAGCTGTTCAAAGAGTGCTCGCAAAAAGTGAGAAAAAAAATAGCGAAATTGAGCAAACTTTTAATCAAACTAAATTAGAATTTCAACAAGCAAAAGTCCGCGAATCACAAATGATTCAAGTGAAGTCTTTTTTAAAAGACGATCCTATGCCAGAAATTTCAGATTTTAAACCAGTACAGCAAGTTAAAAGCGCCACAGACAACCTTATGGAACAGGCTTTAAAAGCAAGGAATAGGCTGAAGCAATTTGCTCAAACACCAAGTATCGCAAAAAAGACTGATGATTTAGATATGCCTTCAATCAGTGGTTCTAACGAGGAACTTTCGTTTCCAGAAATTTCAGATATTGAAGTCAATTTGAATGAAAATCAAAAAACAAATTTAGATGTTATTTTTGAACACACTGTAAAGCCTGACTTTATTGATGTCCTTGAAACTTATGCAACAGATTCTGCAACTTTTCAGCCTGTTCAAAAAACCAAAAAATTACATGTTTTGATCGTCGATGAAAAAAAATGGACTGGTTACTTGGTTGTTTCATCGGAAGGTCACTTAGAAAAAGCAGCTGCCGAAGCTATTTTAAGTAATTGGGTTAAAAGAATGATCGAACAAGACGAAGAAAAAGAAATGCCTGAAATCGATTCCTTTGAAAAAGACCCAGAATATCTTTTTTTAGAATGTGAGACCCCAGAATTTAATTTCGTCAAGTTTAGCGAGCTTAAAAGTGATTACAGTAAAGAGATCGATCATGAGGGAAAAAAAACGTCGATCTCATTTTTTGCTTATAGTCCGTTACATGTTTTGGGAACAGTTCATGAAAAATATAATTACATTAAAGTTCCGACTGAATCATTACTCAATCAAACTATGCTTGAATTTAGTGTTTATATCTTTTTACCAGAAAATAAAAAATTTGTTCTGTACTACAAGGCTAACTCAGAACTAGATTTAGAAAAAATGCCCCGCTTGAAAAGCAAAAAGATGAATATCGTTTATGGTTCTGTAGAACATGAAAAAGAGCTGACAATGTATCGCGCAAAATACAATCTGCTCAATTCTATTAACTTTTTTAATAAGAAAAAGTAGCCACTGATGACAAAAACAAAACAAATTATACTGGCTAGCTCATCTGTCTACAGGAAATCTTTAATCGAAAAAATTGCAGCTCATGTCATCTGTCTGAAACCCAACTGCGATGAAGATTTTTTAATGAAAAAGCTTTTACAAGACGGTAAAACCCCTATTCAAATCGCACATCAGTTGTCGCACGAAAAAGGACTGTCTGTTTTTACAAAAAATCCAGATGCCGTGGTTATTTCTGGTGATCAATTAGTTAATTTCAACGGTCAAATCATTGGAAAGCCGTACAACTTTGAAAATGCGAAAAAACAGCTGCAACTTTTAAACGGTAAAACACATCAGCTTGTCACTTGTGTGACCATTTTTTCAAAAGATCATATTGCATCAATCGATCATATTTCTGAAATGACTTTAAAAAGCTTAAGTGACTCAGAAATAGATCGCTATTTAGCTAAAGATCAACCTTTTGATGCAGCCGGTAGCTATAAAGTTGAGTCCTCAGGAATCGCTTTATTCCAAAAAATTGAAACTGATGACTTTACAGCGATTCAAGGATTACCTTTAATTTGGCTAAGTGAAACATTACGAAAGACAGGTTATGAGCTCTTCAATTAAAAAAACAGAACTGATCCAAACGGCCCTAAACGCACGACATTTTTCGCACTCACCTTATTCGACGAAAAAAATAGGCGCTGCCATACAACTGAGCAATGGCCTCGTGTTTAGCGGTTGTAACATTGAAAATGCATCTTATGGTGGGACTGTTTGTGCTGAGCGAGTCGCTATTTGGAAAGCTTATAGTGAAAATTCTAATCAATTAAAGATTAGCGCGGTGGCAGTGGCCAGTGATGAAATATCACCGTGGCCACCTTGTGGCTTATGCCGACAAGTCATGGCTGAATTTAGCACAGGCCTGACTGAAATTTATTTAGTGAATACCCAAGGTCAAGAAACAACACTGACTTTTGCAGAGCTGTTTCCTTTTGCCTTCGAGCCCGATCATTTACTGAAGAAGTAAATCATTCATCATAATTTTTGAATTTTTACGGTAATTTTCTATCCATGAACCAAAAGCTGAAGAGGCCTTTAGCTTATCCGTTAATTCAGACTGCTTAAGATCAACAACTGCCGTATTGTTTTTTAAATCAACTAGTTTAACTAAGTACTGATCTTCACCCTCGCGGACTAAGCTAGTGCTGTATTGAGATTTCTTGTTCAATTTCAAACTTGCGTTTAATAATTCACGCGATCCAACTTGTGGAAAGATATCGTTTTCTAAATCAAAAAAACCGCTGTTGACCCAGCTTAATTGATTTTGACTGACTAAAGTTTCAACGTCTGCAAATTGAGAAGCCGCCAACAAGGTTTCAATTTGTTTAGCTAATTTTAAATATTTTTCTTTCAAAATGATATTTTTAGCGAGGTCATTTTGAACTTCTTTGAGGGTAATTAACTGCGCTGATTTCTTGTCTGTGACCTTGATGATGTGAATACCAAAATCTGTTTCAACTAAATCAGAAACTTGCCCTTTAGGTAATTTAAAAGCAACGTCTGCAAACGCTGGAACCATTTGTGTTTTACTGAAAAATCCTAAATCACCTTTTTTTGATTTTGAACCTGGATCTTCACTGACAGCTGCCGCTAAAGTTCCAAAGTCTTCTTTAGCCAAGCGGGCTTGAATGGCTTTTGCCTTGGTACGCGCCGCTTCAACTTCTGATTTGTTGGCAGGATTGGCACGGATTAAGATATGAGATGCTTTAACCTGCTCAGGCAGATCGTACTCTTGTCTTTTTGAAGCATAATCATCTTCGATCTTTTTCATAAAAGCTGCATCAGCTAGCGATTTGTTAAGTTCAGCTGCACTGACATTCTGTTTCGCTTTAAAAATTTCAAAATTTAATTTTAAATAAGCTACATTAATTTGTGCTGATTTTAAGTCAGCATTTAATTTTTTAGATAAAGAGGGTGCTGATAAACCCGTTTCAAACAGTTGACGCAATTTCTGATTTTTAGTTTGCAGACGTAAATCTTTTTCAAATTCTGCAGGCGTTAATCGATTCGCGTTTAAGATTGCTTTGTAAACATCTGTTTGAAAAACACCATCTTTTTGAAAGTAAGGCAAATCTTGAGTAATGATTTTTTTAACTTCAGCATCTGTTGCCAGAACTTTTTCTTGATCAGCCGCTTGAGCCGCTAAAACATTGTTAATCAACTCGCCCATTGTTTCGGAACGAATTTGTTTACGCTGAAGTTCTTCATTTATTTGGCCGCCGAAAAGTTGTGCATAATAGGCAGAAACCCGAGTTTCTTGTTCTTGAAAGTTTTTAATACTGATTAGTTCGCCGTTTACTTCGGCTGCTGATGACATGCCAGCACCGCCACCGTTTTTGCGACCGGATATATCTGAAAGCACGAAAGTCAGAACGATCATTCCGAAAATAACAAAAGCAACTAAAGATTTTGCATTAAAGGCTTTACCTTGAAATACTTTTTTAATTGAACTGATAAGACCCGTATTTTGCCTATTTGAATGTCCGTTTGGCTGGCCATTTACATTTGTCACTCGTACTCCCTATTATTTATTTTCGTTGTCAATCACGATATGTCCTCATGTTTCAAAAAAAAATTCAAGTTATTTCATGTTAACCTTGAAATCTTCATTCTATTTGTTACCGTAGGCTTGTAGGAACGACACCGAGCAAAGCCGAAGGAGCACATCTTGAATTTTCTAAATATTAATTTAAAAAAAATTCTTCTTCTGATTTTGTTTATTTCTTTGCCGCTCATATCTATTAACATGGAGCAAAAAAAATCCGAAGATGTTTGGTTTGCTCAACCGTTAAGCTTTATTTCGCAGTTTTTTCAAAACTCATTTTCTGGTTTGAGCTTAGGCGTTAAAGGCACAACGGCTGAGTATTTAAACCTAATCCGTATTAAAAAAGATAACCTGCTTCTTAAAAATCAAGTTCAAGAACTTGAAACTCGCTTGCAGGTCCTAAATGAACAACAAATTGAAATTGAGCGCCTCAAAAGTTTTATGGATTTCCAAAAAAATACTCGAATGACACTGACCCCAGCCCAAGTGATCGGCCGCGATTTATTGCCAGATCATAAGACGATTACAATTAACAAAGGCACTTCACACGGGATTAAACACATGCAAGCTGTCCTGACTGTGGCTGGCGCAGTTGGCTATGTTTTCAGGCCCGAAAAAAATACCAGCCACGTGATGCTGATTACAGACCGTTATTCGGTTGTTGACGCGCTTCTGCAGAAGACTAGAGCGCACGGTATTTTAGAAGGTTTAGGTAAAGACACCAATGGCGGTGTTTTGCAATATATCGATCGCAATGAAGATGTTAAGCCTGGAGACATTATTGTGACCGGTGGGATTGATAATATTTTTCCAAAAGGCTTCCCTTTAGGTGTGGTCACTGAAGTCGAGAAAAAAGCCATTAACCCAAGTTTGATTATTAAAATTAAACCCATCATTGAATCCAATAAAATTGAAGAAGTTTTTATTGTCGAAAATGCAAAAAATGAAGATTTTCTTAAAGATCAACCTGTTACTGTCGTGGTTTCGTCGACTGAAACAGTTTCAACGGATACTAAAAAGCAATGATTTCCAAACGTAAACTTCACCTTATTTTAAGAATCCTTTCGCTGACTCTGGTGTTTTTTGTTTTTTGTGCTTTTCAAACCAGTTTTTGGCCATTCGTAACGACTTTGATTCCATCACCTTCATTTTGGTTAGTTTTTATTATTTTCCTCAGTTTTAAATTAAAACCCTATCCTGCGCTTGTTTTTATTTATTTTTTAGCTTTAATTATGACACGTTTTACTTATGCTCCGCTTAAAGTCTTATTGATGTCTTTTATTTTACTTCATGGATTTATTTGGATCCTTAAGACAAGAATTCACACATCCACTGTATTTTATTTTTCAATTTTAGTAGGCGCAGGATCAGTTTTTTATCATATCACTTATGTTGTTGTGTCTCACTGGTTAGAAAAACAACCAACTTCAGTTTTTTTCCTGCACCGATTAACTGATATAGGTTTAACTTTTTTAGTGAGCATGCCCGTCTATCAATTTTTAAGTTTTATCAATGACACATTTGAGCCGAATGAAACCTGGTCTGGATCAGCTTCGCACTTAAAAACGACTCATCAAAATCTGGAAACTGAAACTTTATGAGCAATCAATACATCAGCAATCCAGAAGAAGCCCGAGACTTTTTAAGTCGTTACCGCTTGTTTTATATTTTCATTGTGGGAACAGTGCTCATTTTCACGCTAAGATTGACTTGGCTTCAAATTATTAATGGCCGGGAATTACGCCAGTATTCAGAAAAAAACCGCGTTAAGCAAAATAAAATCATGGCACCTCGAGGCTTAATCAATGACCGCGAAGGACGACCCTTAGTTGAAAATCTTCCCGGTTTTGAGGCTTTAGTTTCGCCCCAGTACATTGAAGATCTGCAAAAATTAGCAACGACAGTGGCCCCATTAGTTGGGTTAGAACCTGATAAATTTATTGAACGCATTCAAAAGGCCAAAAAATTAAACGGACCTTTTGCGATGATTCGTATTAAAGATAATTTATCCCGTGAAGAAGTTTTCAGACTAAAACGTATTCGTTTAGATTTTCCAGGATTAGAAATTCGTGAATCGATCATCAGGCATTACCCGCTTTTTGAAAATGGGGCGCAACTTTTTGGTTATGTCGGTGAAATTTCTAAAAAAGAACTAGAACGCTTAAATAAAAAATATGCTCCTGATTTATTGTTATCTCAAGGTGATATTGTTGGTAAAAGTGGACTTGAAGAGCATTTAGAAAAGAAAATTCGCGGACTTGATGGTGTTAGTTTTATCCAGGTCGATGCTCATGGTCGCGAAACAGTGACCGAGATTCCAAATATTTATGGAGAACAAATTAGAGACATTGAACCCAACCATGGTCATAGTGCAATGCTCACATTGGATAAAGATTTACAAACAGCAGCTTTTAAATCTTTTGAGACTCATGATCGTATAGGATCTTTGGTCGCAATGAAGCCTAATGGGGAAATTTTAGCTTGGGTGAATTCACCTAGTTTTGATCCAAATATTTTTAGCAGTGATATTTCAAATAAAATTTGGGCTAAACTAACAACAGATCCCTTTAAGCCACTCCGTAACAAAATTATCCAAGATCACTTTTCACCAGGTTCAACGTTTAAACCATTTATTGCATTGGCTGCACTTCAAGAAAAAGTAATTTCAGATCGCTCAGTCATTAATGCTCCTGGGAAGTTTCGCTTCGGTAATCGTTATTATCACAATCATAATAAAAATGGTGAAGGCAATATTACCATTTATGAAGCCATCGAAAAAAGTTCGAATGTATTTTTCTATAAAATGGGAATCGCATTAGGTATTGATAAAATGTATAACTACATTAGCCTTTTAGGTATTGGCACAAAAACCGGAATCGAAATGGACCGTGAAACTTCGGGGCGTATGCCCAGCGCCGCATGGAAAAAATCACTTCGCGGTGAGGACTGGCAACCGGGTGAAAATCTAAGTACAGCCATCGGCCAAGGTTATGTCACAACTACGCCATTACAATTAGCTGTGGCTTACAATGCTATAGCAACAGAAGGTAAAATTGTTAAACCTTTTATCGTTAAAAAAGTTGTTGATCATGACGGTCAAATTTTATTTGAAAAATTCCCGGCTGAAATTCGTGATATCACATTACCGCAACCAAATGGTTATAAAATTGATCGCGCCACATTTAAAATCGTTAAAGAAGCCATGAGGCGCGTAGCTAACGGGGCCTCTGGTACAGGAAGGCACTGGAAAGTTCCTGGAGTACAAATGGCTGGAAAAACAGGAACAGCGCAGGTTATGAGTTTTTCAGCTGATCAAATTTACTCAAGCTGTTTAGCAAGACCTATTCAAATGCGGCATCACGGATGGTATGTGGTTTGGGCCCCTTGGGATAAGCCAGAAATCGTTGTGGCCGTACTAGCGCAACACAGTTGTCATGGTAACACCGGGGCTGCACCAATCGTCAGAGATGTCGTAGAAGCTTATTTTAAAAAACATCATCCTGAAATTATCGAAGAGGCTTTGAAAAAAACAGATAAAAAAGTAACTCAAAAAGTCACAGTACCCATCGAAGGCGGTGATTAATGTGTAACTTTAGCCGAAGAAGGATATTCGCTTTATGTCAGTAAAAGGTTTTAATGTTTCTGAAAGAAATTTTTTAAGTCGTATTGATATCAGGCTGATCGGACTTATCTTTACATTAAACATTATTGGTTTAATTAATTTATATAGTGCAACCCATGGACCCCATTCTGAAAATGTTGAAACCCTGTTTATTCAGCAAATTATTTGGCTGATTGCCGGCTGGACAATTTTTTTCGTTCTGACTTTTTTAGATTATATCTGGATTAACCGACTTATTTGGTTGGCTTACATCGGCAATGTGGGCGCATTGGTCTACACCGATTTTTTTGGTAAAGTAGTTCTGGGTGGTCAGCGCTGGATTGATTTGTACTTTTTTAGATATCAACCCTCTGAAACCATGAAGCTATGTTTAATTTTAGTGCTTTCTAAAATTTTAATACACCGTAATCCTCAAGGGCCTGGCATGGGTTTACGCGAATTGTTTTGGCCTCTGATTTTAGTACTCATACCATTTGTTCTGACTGTAAAACAACCCGATCTGGGGACAGCCATGATGCTATTTTTTATCGGTGGCACGATGTTGTTTTTTGTTAAAATTAGAAAATCTATCTTAGTAACTTTAGTCTTACTCGGTCTTATCGCAATGCCCTTAGCCTGGAAATATGGCTTAAAGGAATACCAAAGACATCGTGTTTACACATTTATTTCCCCGGACTCTGACCCTCAGGGTAAAGGTTATAATTCAATTCAATCACGTATTGCCGTTGGCTCTGGTCAATTTTTTGGAAAGGGTTTTCGTCAAGGGACTCAGTCACAATTAGAATTCTTACCTGAACGACACACCGATTTTATTTACTCAGTACTATCAGAGGAGTGGGGATTCGTCGGTAGCATGATTGTGATGGTCACGTTTATGATGCTCTTTTTTGTTTGTTTTGAAATAGCATCCAGGGCCCGCGATAAATTTGGTTCTTTAATGGTCGTCGGAGTTACAGCCTACTTATTTTGGCATATGTTTGTGAACATGGGTATGGTCATGGGCTTACTGCCTATTGTGGGTGTGCCGCTACCATTATTAAGTTACGGTGGTTCAGGGATGCTGACCACCATGTTAGGTATGGGCTTAATCAGTTCTGTCGCTTACCGAAGACATTTGTTCTAAAGGTGGCTAACACCTTTTAATCTAACATACGGTAACGAATACGTTTAGGCGTTGAATCTTCACCCATACGCTTTTTACGGTCTTCTTCGTATTCACTAAAATTGCCTGGGTAGAAATAAACTTTCGAGTCCCCTTCAAAGGCCATTATGTGAGTACAAATACGATCTAAAAACCAGCGATCATGGGAAATCACAACAGCACTACCACCGAATTCTAATAAGGCTTCTTCAAGCGCACGCATTGTGTTCACATCAAGATCATTTGTGGGCTCATCAAGAAGTAATAAATTTGCGCCTTCTTTTAAAATTTTTGCTAAATTCACGCGGTTTCTTTCGCCGCCTGAAAGTGTTCCCACTTTTTTCTGCTGATCAGTTCCTGAAAAATTAAACCAACTCACATATTGTCTGGCATTAATTTCACGTCCACCTAAAGCAATCACATCTTGGCCACCAGAAAGCTCTTCAAAAATTGTTTTATTAGAATCAAGCGTTTCGCGTGTTTGATCAACATAGGCAATTTTAACTGTTTCACCGACTTTAAAACTGCCGCTGTCTGCTTTTTCACGATCAGTAATCATTTTAAATAAAGTTGATTTACCTGCTCCATTTGGTCCGATAACTCCAACGATCGCACCGCGGGGGATTGTAAAATCCACGTTATCTAAAAGCATTTTTTTACCATAGCCTTTAGATACACCTTGGGCTTCGATCACGATGTTTCCTAAGCGGGGCCCAGGCGGAATATAAATTGTCATCTCTTGTAATTTATCTGCAGAAGGTTCTTTGAGTAAATTTTCATAGGCTAAAATACGCGCTTTTGATTTTGATTGACGGGCTTTAGCGCCTTGACGAATCCATTCTAATTCACGCTCTAAAGTTTTAGCTTTTTTAGATTGTTCTTTTTGTTCACCAGCCATGCGTTTGTCTTTTTGTTCTAACCAAGATGTGTAATTCCCTTTCCAAGGAATCCCTTCCCCTCGGTCAAGTTCTAAAATCCATCCAGCCACATTATCTAAGAAATAGCGATCATGGGTTACAGCGATGACAGTTCCAGGAAATTTTGCTAAGTACTGTTCTAACCAGCCGACAGATTCAGCATCTAAGTGATTCGTTGGCTCATCTAATAATAAAATATCTGGATTAGACATAATCAATCTTGCTAAAGCAACGCGACGTTTTTCACCGCCTGATAAATGCCCAACAGCTGATTCAGCGTCAGGGCATCTTAAAGCATCAATAACCAATTCAATTTTTTGATCCACTTCCCAACCACCAAGAGCTTCAATTTTTTCTTGAAGTTCGCCTTGTTTTTCGATCATTTTATTCATTTCATCAGGGTCTAAATCAGGATCAGCAAATTTATCATTGATCGCATTATAATCTTTCATTAGTTTGGGCAAATCACCCATTTGTGAAAAAATATTATCGCGTACATTTAATGTTTCGTCTAATTTGGGTTCTTGTTCTAAATAGCCAACTTTCATTTTTTTTGCGGGGAATGCTTCACCTAAAAATTCGGTGTCCACACCGGCCATAATTTTTAGCAACGATGACTTACCTGAACCATTCAGACCTAAAACGCCAATTTTAGCGCCGTAAAAATAGGATAAATAAATATCTTTTAAAACATATTTATTTGGTGGGTAAACTTTTGAAACACCCTTCATTGTATAAATAATATCTTGAGACATAAAAACCTCTGCTTAATCTTAAATTTTTTATTTGATTTCGTACGACTAATGAGTACCATGATGGAACAAAATGAGCAACAACAAGAAGACACAACCTGACTCTCAGAATACATCCACAAGCACTCCTTTTGAAACTCAATGGAGCTCTCTCAAAAACGAATTACAATCGGCAGTGAATGACTGGTCCTTGATGTCTGAAAAAATGAATGAAATTTCACCAGAGGAAGAACAAATCGTAAAGGTCAAAAATTTGATTCATGATTTAAAAGCAAAGCTTAAAGAATTTGAACTTTAAGGCTTATATTCTTCTGGCGCGTAAATTTTCATTTCAAAAGCATGAAGACCGGTTTTAAATTCATCACCCAATAAATCATTCACTAATCTTTGGCGATCAATACGGGATTTTCCTACAAAAATAGCACTGACAATAACTAACTTGTAATGCGTTTCACCAGTAAAACCTGCTGAACCCAAATGTTCAACGTGACTAGCGTGTTTTGCGCTTTCATTTTTTAATTCTATATGAACTGGGTTTAACTTTTTTAAAATTTCTAGTAGACGCTGATCTCTGGTCATATTATTTTTTGATTTTATCTAAAATTGTTAAGGCTTGGGCTTTGGCGATTTCAAAGCCCATTTGAGCCATCGTAAAAACACCTTTTTCTTCTAACTTTTTTTCAATGGTTTTTGCTTTTTCTAAAGCCTTAATAGCAACTATTTCAGCTAGGGGATGGTTAAGGCCGACATTTTCAACTTTATCATTATTTTTCCACTGAGTAGCCACATTTTCTGCAATATCGAAAGCTTTGGGTATTTTATCACGGATGATTTCACTGTAAGGAAATTCTATCTTAACTTTATCTGCAGTTATTTGCTCTGAATGCTCTGTATTTTCAGCATCTTTTACTTCATCATCATTCATATAAATTTCCTTGCTTTATAGCGTAATCTTCTGAATATAGACTAGCATGAATATGATCGTCGAGGAAAACTCTTTTTTTATTGTTGTGAATAAACCTGAAGGCTATTCAGTTCATAATGAAAAACCAAATCTGATTGATGTTTTAAACGATTTAATGTTACCCACACATTTCATCAACAGACTTGATAATGTCACAAGTGGCCTTGTGGTTATAGCCAAAAGCCCTGAATTGCATAAACCCTTAAGCGAAGCTTTAGAAAAAGGCCAAAAAACCTACAGGGCTTTACTGCGTGGTGCTTGGAAATCATCAGATACAAAGTTTATTTGGAATACCCCCTTATCGGACAAAGCCGAAGGCCGCAAAAACCCACAGGGCATCGCTAAGGATCGCAAAACGTGCGTGACTGAGGGTCAAGTTGTGCGTACAAATAAATATTTTACAGAAGCTTTATTAGAAATCAAAACAGGTCGCCAACACCAGATTAGAAAACACGCCTGTATCAACAATTCTGCTATTGTGGGCGATCCCAGGTATAACGATGCCGCTTATAATTCAAAAATAGCAGCCACCTATAAAGTGAGTCGTATGTTTTTGCATGCTGAATCTTTGAATTTTAAATTTGATGATCAAGTTTATAATTATAAATCTGAAATTGAATCGATGGATTTAAGCTGCTTTTTTCTGACTGTCTAAATACTTTTTCTTGTAAATCACGGCGCCTTCATTTTGTCTTTGTTCAAAATCTTCAGACAACCCTAATAAGCTTTCACCTGAACCCAGAACTAGAAAACCGTTCATATCCATTTGGGATTTAATTCGATTAAGAATGTCTTTTTTGCCGTCAACATTTTGATAAATTAAAACATTTCGACAGAGGACTAAATCAAAGGGTTCTGAAAAAATAAAATGCTCTTTTAAATTCAGCGTCCGAAACGAAGTATGCTGAGCCAAATCAGGCTTAGCCGTCCATTTATCTTCAGAGTCTTTAGTGAAGTACTTAATTAATAATGGTGTGGGCAACCCCCGCTGAACTTCTAATTGGCTATATTTAGCTGATTTAGCTTGGGTCAGTACCCGCTGTGAAATATCAGTTCCAATGATACTGAAATCAATTTTTTTACCGTTCTTTAGATTCCATTCTTTGATCATCATCGCTACTGATAAGGCTTCTTGACCGGTCGAACTAGCCGCTGACCAAATTTTTAGTTTTTTTGGACTCTGACTATATTCTAAAAAGGCTGGTAGAAAAACATTTTCCATTATTTTAAAAATACGAGGATCACGAAAAAACGAAGTCTCATTATTTGTGGCCACATCTAAAAGTAATTGTTTGAATGCAGGAGCTATGCCTTTTTGGGCTGAATCGTAAAGTTCTTGAATACTTTCCACACCCATCAATTTTGCAATTCCTTCTAAACGATTTTGTAATTGAAAATAATTGTGTTCAGCATAGATAATGCCCAATTCTTTTTCAATCACGTTTGCAAAGTACGGTAGTATTAAATCAAGCTGCATACTTTAAAGCCTTACCTGTAGCATATTCAATTTTTTCAAATAAAATATCTACAGTGAAGGGCTTCATCAGGTATTCTGATACACCCATCATTAACATCTTTTCAATTTCTTCAGGTTTATTTTTAGTGGTCATCATCAAAGTCGGAATATGAATTCCTTTTTCAATAAAACTAGCAAATGTTGATGGGCCATCTAGGACTGGCATTTCCCAATCTAAAAAAATAACATCAAAGTCTTTTTTATTTTCTAATAATTTTAAGGCTTCAGAACCGTTAAATACACCAGTGACTACGACTTCCGAAGATTTTGCCAGCAAACTTTTTACAAAAGCATGAACTGATTTTGTGTCATCAATCATTAATATTTGAAACATAAGCTAGACTCCTTTAATACATTTTAAAATCATTAAGCCACTTGGTTTATCTTATTTTTATTTCCCGTTATCTTTTCATGAAAAAGATTGATAATTTCATCTGGATTATAAATTTTATCGAAAGCTCCGCTGGCTTCAACAGCTCCGGGCATCCCGTAGACAACACAAGATGCGGCATTTTGTATAATGACCGCACCGTTTAGTGATTTAATTTTTTCAGAACCAACTTTTCCATCCGCACCCATACCTGTTAAAACTACACCCAATGTTTTTTCTTTATAGATCTCAGCAACAGAATTAAATAATAAATCAGCTGCGGGTCTAACCGAATTAACAAGCGGCCCCTTATTCAATTGAATTTGTGCTTCCGCCTTAGATCCTATGACTGTCATGTGATAATCACCCGGAGCTACATAAACACAACCATTTTCAACTTTTTGTCCGTGCTGAGCTTCATGAACTTTAAGGCCACTGACCCGCTCTAATCGTTCTGCTAATGTTTTTGTGAATAGAGGCGGCATATGCTGGGCAATAAATACAGGGCACTTCAATGGGGGCGCAAGCTGTGAGAAAATAGTTTCTAAAACTGTTGGCCCACCCGTTGATGAAGCAATGACAACCACCTGAGGATTAATTAATTCCCAAGTAATGGGACTGTAATTTCCCTTTTTTAAATGAATTACAGTTTGATTTTTAATTTGTGGAAACAAAGCCGAAATTTTTGGTAATAAGACATCACGAATGCGATCACTTGGTTGCTGAATTTTATCATGAACATCAAGACTATTCGGCTTAGTTATAAAATCAGTAGCTCCAAGTCGCAAAGCTTCTAAAGTAATTTCAGCTCCCCGTTTTGAAACTGATGAAAAAACTAGAACTTTAACTTTAATGTTTAATCGATTTATTTCGTATAAGGTTTGTAGACCATCCATTTCTGGCATTTCTAAATCAAGAATCAACAAATCGACAGGAGATTGTTGTAATCTTTCAAGAGCCAGTCGTCCGTTCGAAGCAGCACCAACAACTTCTAAATCTGAGTTATTAGCAAGTGCTGCCCTGATTTGTGATCGATATAAAACAGAATCGTCTGCAATCAGTACTTTTATCATTAGACAGCTTTACTGTCTCTAGCGACTAACGCATTTAATTTACCAGCTAAAGTTGCTAAATCTTTTGAAGCATTAAGTGTCTGATTAGAAGCTTCCGTATTTTCTATGGCAGCACTTGAAACTGATCTGACAATTGTTGCAATGCTTTCGACGCCTTGTTTAGATTCGATAACAACACGTGAAATTTCATTCGTCGTCGCTGTTTGTTCTTCAACAGCAGCAGCAATGACTCCGGAAATTCCGTTTAGTTTTTCAACGGCCTGTGAAATTCCGCTGATGGCCTCAACAGCACTTTGAGTGTCTTGTTGAATCGCATTAATTTTATTTGTAATATCGTTTGTGGCTTTTGCTGTTTGCTTCGCTAATTCTTTAACTTCGTTGGCAACAACAGCAAACCCTTTACCAGCTTCACCAGCACGAGCAGCTTCGATCGTTGCATTCAGCGCTAATAAATTAGTTTGTTGAGCAATTGAACTAATCACTTTGATCACATCACCAATTTCTTGACTACTTGTTCCTAATTTAGTGATTGTCGCATTTGATTCTTGAGCTTTTAATAAAGTTGTTCTGGCCATCTGTGAAGATTCATTTGTAGATCTTGCGATTTCTTTAATCGAAGCCACCATTTCTTCCATATTTGTGGCTACTGTTTGTACACCCACTGAAACTTGTTCAGCTGCAGCAGCTGCTGCTTGGGATTGACTACTTGTTTGTGTAGCTGTTGCCGACATTGAAGTCGCCGTTGTTGTTAAAGCCGATGACGAATCTGACAACGTATTAGCTGTCAATTGAACTTGTATAATCATATTTTTTTGAATCGTCACATCAGTGGCAAATTTAACAACTTTATAAACTTTACCATCAGCATTGAAAATTGGATTATAAGACGCATTAATCCACACATCTTTACCCGTTTTACTGATACGCTTATATTCACCAGTTTCAAATTCACCGCGATTTAATTTTTCCCAAAAATATTTGTACTGTTGACTGTTAGCTTCAGAAGGTTCACAAAATATGCGGTGATGCTTGCCTTGGATTTCACCTAAGTCATAACCTAAAGTCGATAAAAAGTTTTGATTGGCTGTGATGATTGATCCATCTAAATTAAATTCGATGACAGCTTGAGCTTTAGAAACAGCATTCATTTTACCTTCGAATTCAGCATTTTTTGCTTTCAAGGCTGTGACGTCACTTGCAAATTTAACGACTTTATATGGCTTACCGTCTGCATTAAAAATCGGATTATACGAAGCATTGATCCAAATTTCTTTACCATTTTTACCGATACGTTTATATTCAGCAGCTTCAAATTCACCGCAATTAAGTTTTTCCCAAAAGTTTTTATACTCTTGGCTGTTGGCTAATTTTGGTTCGCAAAACATACGGTGATGTTTACCTTGAATTTCATTAAGATCATAACCTAATGTTACTAAAAAGTTTTGATTGGCTGTAATAATTGTTCCATCTAAATTAAATTCAATGACAGCTTGTGATTTTGATACAGCTGTCATTTTACCTTCAAATTCAACATCCTTTAATTTTTGAGCTGTTGTATCTGTCGCAAATTTGACAACTTTATAAGGTTTACCTTTTTCATCAAGCATTGGATTGTACGAAGCATTGATCCAAATTTCTTTGCCGTTTTTACCAATACGCTTGTATTCAGCAGCTTCAAATTCACCACGGTTTAATTTATCCCAAAAGTTTTTATATTCTTGGCTATTAGCTAACTGAGGTTCGCAAAACATGCGGTGATGTTTACCCTGAATTTCATTAAGCTCGTAACCAATCGCATTTAAAAAGTTTCGATTGGCTGTAATAATTGTTCCATCTAAATTAAATTCAATGACGGCCTGAACTTTATCAATAGCTGCTATAAAAGCTTCATTTTCTAAGTTCACATTTTTAACGGCCTTAAGGTGTTTCGGCTTTGAATCACGTCCAATTTTTTTTGCTGCACTCATTTTGTCTTCTCCTGGGATCGTTTCCTACGATCCACTTTGTTGTAACTGAATGTCCTTAACATCAGTTGATTGTGATAACTCTTTACTTAATTTGTCTAAATCTAATAAACTTAATAGTGATCCGTTCATTTTATAAACGCCTTTTACAAATTTGCGCACACTAGGTGGCATATTGTCCGGAGGAGTTTCAAAATCTGAACCTTTGACTTCAAGCACATCACCGATTGTATCGACCATTAAAGAAACTAAGTTTCCGTCGATCCTGCAAACAACTGACATTTGCTCTTCTAATTTATTTTTTTGTCCTAAACCTAATAATTCTTTAAGACCGATCGATGTCGCTAATTGGCCACGTAAATTAATTAAACCTAATACAAAAGACGGTGCTAAAGGCACAGGGACTATAATGGGTTGACCCGTGACTTCTTGAACTTTCATGACTTCAATTCCGTACATGGCTCCGCCAATAAAAAATGTGGTGAGCAGTTCAGTCTTTGCGATATCCTTACTCATTTGTGAATCAAAACTCATGATGCCATCCTTTTTGATTCAACTAATTTTCGAATAGAATCATGTAATACATCTGGTTTTAGTTTTTCTAAATAAACATTAAAACCAGAACTGATTCCTTTAGCCATATAGCCTGAATCTGCGCGCGTACTGATCGCTAACATTGGCAAGTGCGCTAGTGATTTATTAGCTCTGATAGCTTGAGCCATTTCAAAACCATTCATCACCGGCATTTCTATATCAGAAACGATCAGATCAAATTTATGATTTTTATTTAAAATGTCTAAGGCTTCTTGTCCATGATTAGCAGTGACTACTTGGTGGCCTGCTTTTTCTAATTCTTTAGAAATAACTTTTCTAAAAAACACAGTGTCTTCAACTAATAAAATTTTATAAGTTGAATTTTCAACAGACTTTGAAGAGTTATTTTTTTGAATATCATTGATCTGAATGACATTTTTATTTTCAAAAGCATTAATAATTTCAAATGGGTCAATAATCGTAATCAATTCTGATTCTGTATTTAAATGGCCAAAAATTCCTTTGTGTTTTTCTAAAGAGCTATCAATGCTAATTTGCGTTGATAAAGTATCAACGATTTCATCCACTTCTAGTCCGTAAAGAGTTCCTGCTTTTTGGACGACAATGACATTTAATTTTTCTTTGTCGTTGTTTTTATTCGATTCGCCATATCCTAATTCATGACTCACAGAAATAACTGGTAACAATGTATTCCCGTATCTGACGATTCTTTGTTGACCTGAATATTCTACAGCAGATTTCTTAATTTCTTCAAGACGGTGCACATAACCTAAGACAAAAGCATGCTTCGTTGTCGAATTCACATTCACGACTAAATAATCTTGTGATTCAACGGCATGTTTATCTTGGTAAGCTGAGCTTAGACTATCTTGTGTTTTATTACTTTGATTAACAAGTTGTGCTATTTTAGAAATGCCTAATACATCTAGTATTAAAGCCACACTGCCATCACCTAAAATTGTAGCCCCTGAATAAACTTGCAAAGATTTTAAAAGACGATTTAATGGTTTTAC
Source organism: Bdellovibrio sp. (assembly GCA_043747495.1). Lineage (GTDB taxonomy): Bacteria > Bdellovibrionota > Bdellovibrionia > Bdellovibrionales > Bdellovibrionaceae > Pseudobdellovibrio. The sequence goes on along the minus strand of JAYTPA010000047.1, from coordinate 2,287 downwards.
AACAATATCTGCTGTGTCATGCACTTCATCAATGATTAAGCCAAAATAATTTCCGTCTGCATTTAGTACTGCAATATTGCAATGAGTTTTATCGACTGATTCGGTTTCTTCTTTACCTAAAACTTTATTTAAGCTTAATAGCGGCAGCAAATTACCACGTAAACGGTAAACCGGTGATCCATGTAGATATTCAACTTTGTTGGTTTCAGATGTGTTATCTATACGAACTAGTTCTTCAAGCTTGACCTGCGGAATAGCAAATATTTCATTGGCTGCTTTAACTATAAGAGCTGGCACGATAGCTAATGTTAATGGAATTTTTAGTTTTGTTGTTGTGCCTTTACCTGCAACACTGGTTAGTTCAACTGAACCACCAATTTTTTCAACATTAGTTCTAACAACATCCATACCAACACCACGACCAGATACATTTGTAATTGTAGCTGCTGTCGAAAAACCAGGGGCAAAGATCAAATTAAAAGTTTCTTTTTCGCTTAAACTTAATGATTGTGATTGTGTAATCACACCTTTTTCAACAGCTTTACGAATCAGCATGTCTTTATGTAAACCTTTACCATCATCAGACACTTCGATAACAACTTGTCCACCTTCATGATAGGATTTAATATTAATAGTGCCTGATTCTGATTTACCAGCTTGAACTCTTGATTCAGGCATTTCTATACCATGATCACAAGAATTTCTAACGATATGAGTTAACGGATCCTTAATAGCTTCAAGTAATGATTTATCAAGTTCTGTTTCAGCGCCAAACAAATTAAGTTCGATATCTTTTTTTAAATCATGTGATAAATCACGAACGACGCGGTGAAATTTTGTTAGCACATTGCCAACAGGCTGCATGCGCGTTTTCATCATCTCGCCTTGGATTTCACTGGTGACAACATTTAATCTTTTGCTGAGATTAATAAATTCAAGATCTTCTGATTGGCTCGAAAATTGAATTACTTGATTTCTAACAAGAACCATTTCTCCGATCAGAGTCATCAAATTATCTAATAAAGAAATAGGTACACGGATTGATCCACCAGTTTCTTGATCACTTTTTTCGATCTCTGATTTTATGGCTGTTTCTTTATTCGGATTATTCTTTTCAAGCCTAGTTTCTAGTTGGGCCATAGCTGCATTCAATGATTGGCAAAGCAGCGGAGCTTGCACTTCGATATTTTTGTTTACAGTATTTGTTTTAATATTTTTAACTTCTTGATCAATGCATTCTGTTGATTTAAATAAAGCATCGATTAACAACTGACTGGGTTTATGAGTCCCGTTACGAACAGGTTCTAAACATGATTCCATGGCATGCGAAATATCACCAATATGATTGTATCCAAATAAATAAGCAGCCCCTTTAAGAGAATGAATATCACGATATAAACTATCTATATTGTCTTTGGTGAATTGACCTTTTTCTAAATTTTGTAAATTTTTTGAAATACGTTCATTGATTTCATCACATTCAGAAATAAATTCATCAAGCGCAGCGTTTGATACAGTCGCTTGATCAGCTATTTCAATAACTTTTGTAACAACTTGTGGTGTTGGCTCACTCACAGCAACTGCATCGATATTATAATTAAATTGAATGTCCTCGTTATCTAATAAAGCCCTGGCCCCATCAATACCGCGTAAAAAGAAACTGACATATTGCTTAGGCATTGATGTTTTTTCTTTAAATGACATTAAGATATTTTCCAATTCATGGGTGTGTGACTGAAGTTTTGCTAACTCCATCATCCCCGCGCCACCTTTTAAGTTATGAAAACTTCTAAAGACAGCACCATAAGCTGTTTGATAATCAGCATGACCTTCATCTAAAGCTAAAAGAAATTTTTCGGCGACATCTAGCGATTCTAAAGCTTCCGCTTTAAATTCTGCTATATCTTCTTCACTAAAACCAGACACGTACAGCTCCTAAAGACTTTTTAAAATCTTCTTAAAGATATATTTTTAACGACAGATAAAGTTTCGGTTGTATGGGTAATCTTTTGAAGTACAGAACAGCACAATTCTAGGTTTATAATAAAAATTTAATTTAATGTCAGCTATTTATGACATTAAAAAACAAGGCTTTGTTTTAATATCTCAAATTGTGTCTTGAAATTAATTTGTTTTCTGAGAGGTAAATCAGGTATTATTTAGTCTATTTTAGACGGTTAAGAAAATCTTGAACCATTGTCGAACGCTCTTCTGTACTGACAGGGCGATATCCTGTTTCATGAATATCAAAAAGATCTTTATCTATTTCCAATAGAAAGCGTGAAGG
>JAYTPA010000046.1:0-1215 GCA_043747495.1 Bdellovibrio sp. | reverse complement strand
GGTAACAAATCCCCGTGATATTTCAGAAAATTAAATTTATTTTTTTGTAAAAAAGCTGAAAACTTTTCAAGACTTTGAATCAATGAAAAATACACAATACCTGATTCGGTGGGATGATTTTTCATTATTTGAAAAATCTGTTCAAATTTTTCAGGCTCGCCGTAAATATCATGAACTTTAACTGCCAGCTGTGGTCTTTCTAAACCGCTAGTTAAAATATCATTTTCGCTGTCGAGGTTGAGTTGTTCACAGATTTCTTTTTGTACAAACGGAGTGGCTGTTGCTGTCAGTGCTAGAACAGTAGGCTTATTTAATTTTTTAACCACATCGCCAAGTCTTGCGTAATCAGGCCTAAAATCATGACCCCATAAGCTCATGCAATGGGCTTCGTCGACAACAAACAATGAAATTTTTATTTTTGTTATGATCTCTAAAAAATCTTGTTTTTTAAATCGTTCCGGAGTCACAAAAAAAATATTAAACTGCCCGTCACTTAGTTTTTGTAATCGGTTTTGCTTCTCATCAAAAGATAATGATGAATTTAAAAAAGAGGCTCTTAAACCCACTTCAAGGGCTTTCTGTGATTGATCTTGCATTAATGCTATCAGCGGAGAAACCACCAGCACCAGATCGCCAAAACCCAATGGTTTTTGAAGATGCGCCATCATTTGATAGCAAAGACTTTTTCCCATACCTGTTGGCATCAAAGCCAAGGTTGATTTATTTTTAATCAATCTTTGTAAAACGTCTTCTTGAACACCCCTAAAGCTATCCAGCTTGAAATATTTGTTGAGCATTTCATGAAGATTTAGATCACTTTGAATCGGCATAAGAAATTATAGGGATTTATTAAGTAATTATCAACTTTTGCCATCCCAGAATATGCTTTATTTTTAAGCTTAAGCAGCGCTACTGAAATAATCTATTTTATCGATCTTTATCCTAATATTTGCATAGGACTAAAAACAATGCTAAACCCAATGTTTTGAATTTGTAAAACAACAACCAAAAGAGGTTCTTCATGGCAAAAACTTGGGACATCCAAAAAGTCCGTAACATCGGTATTTCAGCTCATATCGATTCTGGTAAAACAACTCTATCAGAGCGTATTCTATTTTACGGCGGTCGTATTCACGAAATCCATGAAGTAAAAGGTAAAGATGGCGTCGGCGCAACGATGGATTCTATGGATCTTGAAAGAGAAAAAGGGATTAC
>JAYTPA010000045.1:0-1209 GCA_043747495.1 Bdellovibrio sp. | reverse complement strand
TGTAGTCGCCACGATCGCAGTAGAGTTTGCCTAATTCGTATAAACGTTCTGCGTTCATTGTTCCTAAGTCCTTTTGAATTTTGCCAAGCTACAGATTTTTTAAGATTGGGTCAAGACTAAGGATTGGTTTAGCTAAGATTTTAAGTAGGACAGGTTTTCGTGGATTAAGTCTTCTAGGAAATTCAATGACTTAAGTTGATTGTAAGAAATGTATTATTACGCCTGTTATTTGGGCAAAGTGTCTAATTGCGTCTAAAGGTGACAGTCACCTTTAGACGCTAAACGTTGTTAATGAGTCGTATGGATTTGTTGGCCAGTGTAGTGGGCTTTAATCCCAAATTCACGTTCAGAAGACATTTTGAATAACTCTTTAGGGTTTTTAATATCTAAAGCATTAATCAAAACCTGATCAACGTGATCGACCAGGACAACTTTAAGTTCTCTTAAGACTTCTTTAGGGATGTCTTTAAGATCTTTTTCGTTTTCTTTCGGACAGATAATCATTTTAATTCCACCACGATGAGCAGCTAAAACTTTCTCTTTTAAGCCGCCGATAGCTAAAACCTTACCCCGAAGTGAAACTTCACCAGTCATAGCGACAGTGCGTTTAACAGGAATTTTAGTGATCGCAGAAACAATTGAAGTTGTTAAAGCAATACCTGCTGATGGCCCATCTTTTGGTGTAGCGCCTTCCGGTAAATGGATATGAATATCAATGTTTGCATAGAATTCTTTATCAAACCCGAACAAAGGACCGCGGGATCTGACGTAACTCATGGCTGCAGAACATGATTCTTTCATCACATCGCCCAATTGGCCTGTAACTGTAAATTTGCCCTTACCCGGAACGGCACTGACTTCAACAGCTAGCAAGTCTCCGCCAACTTCTGTCCATGCCATTCCATTGGTAAGACCAATTTCATTTTGTTTTTCGATTTCACCGTGACGTAATTTATGAGCTCCTAAAAGCTCAACTAATTTTTCTGGTGTAACAACGTAGCCTGTTTCTTTTTTCTTAGAAGCCGCTTTTGTTGCTTTGCTTTTTTTAGCAGGTACAGCTTTAACTTTACCAGCTGTGCCCTCTTTAGTTAATTCATTAACCATGTCTGACATTACGACATCTTTTGCTACTTTTCTGAAAACATTCGCTAATTCACGCTCTAAATTACGAACACCAGCTTCGCGTGTGTAATAACGGATCACATCACG
>JAYTPA010000044.1:0-4270 GCA_043747495.1 Bdellovibrio sp. | reverse complement strand
CTAGTTAAAGCTATATGGATGTCGGTCTTGATGGTCTTTGTCTCGGCCATTGTCATTGAAGTTGCGCAAGGTATGGGGACGTCGTTTGTTGAAGTCGCGAGCGGTTATGCTGATATCATCATCGAGGTGTTATTTGATTACTTGGGTCTCAAATAATCAAATAACAATCGCTATTAAAGGCAAGTTTAAATCCAGTTTAAAGCTAAGACGTTATAACCAAAATTTAAGTACGCCACTTAAAGTTGTACTGTCTGGGCTATCGCCTTCATAGATAACATATTTCGCTAATGCGCCTAAGCTGAGGCCTGTGTTGTTAACTTGACCCACTCTAATATCAAATCCTATCAACGGTCCCGAAATTAATTTGTAAACGCCATCATCAGAAGTTGTTCCTGCAGCAAATCCAAAGTAACTGCTTCTGATCAGAGGAATCGTCCCGCCAAAATGGTAAGTGGCTTTAACCAAAGCTTCATCTCGCTCCTCAGTTGTATAATTTGAATTTTCAAAGGTTTTACGGCTGTACATTAAGCCGATTCCAACGGGGATATAAGGTTGGTATCCAATATCAAAACCGATTTCTCCGCCAGTTCTGTTCGAGCCTTCAGGAGTGTTAGTTCCTAAAAGTAATCCAATGTGAGGTTTGTATTCTGAATTTTCAGAAACTTCTCGAGGATCTACTATTGAGTTATTTATTGCATCTCTGGTATTTTGTTCTGAGTTTGCAATTACCCCAAAAGCCATTGTGCCGGTAAAGATCAGCGTTGATAATAGGCTATTATTTTTTTTCATATAATTCTCTTTTCTTTTTATGTTAGGTGTTGATTTATTTTAAACACATCATAATTCAAACATTGCAAGTGCTAGACCAATTAATAATAAGTCTGCGTGATCTCTGTATGCTTTGAATGGGACGTAGTCTAAACCTCCCCGCAACGTCGGGGAGAAAAAGGACGAACAGTCTATTGTTTGTGAATGGCGGCTATAAAGAATCTATAGCTGTTCTAAGCACTTGAATGAATTGGCCATGGTCTAATTTTTTGTTGTTTAAAAAAATTGCAGGTGTTCCAGAAATTTGAGCTTGTGCGCCTTCAGCAGCCAGACTTCGCACTTCTGAATAGGTTTCTTCAGACGTGGAACAAGCTTTAAGTTCATCTTCTTTCATGCTGAATTCACTAGAGATTCCAGCGATAAAAGGATTTAAGTCAGAAACTTGACTCAGAGACGATTGATTTTCGAACAGAGAATCATGAACGGCCCATCCTTTTTGAAATAATTTTTCTGCGCACAAAACAAGTCCAGCCATTTGACAGCGAGAACCATCACCACGCTGGGTTACGCTGGCATTACATAGGCCGTCTAAAGGAAAGGGTTTGAAAATAAGTTTTACATTTTGTGTGTTACTGATAAATGTTTTTAAAGTTTGCGAAGCTGCTTTACAGTGTGGACACTTAAAATCAGCAAATTCAACAAGCGTGGCTTTAGGGGTATTTAATTCACCTTTACTTAGGCCCTTACTTACATCAAAACTCTGAATTTTTGCAACTTTCCATAACGCAATTTTTTCTGGAATAACTTTATCGAGCTCACCCAAACCATATGAGTTTTTAATTGAACCAGAAATAAACCACGCCAACACGGGAACAAACAAAAGAGTGCCAATAAAGGTTTTTTCGTTTGGAATAGATGCGAATGACAAATTCCATTTGGTTTTCGTGGTCAAGACGAAGTAAGAAATAATAAAAGATAGAGCGTACCCAGCAATGCAAAACGGGCAAAATACTTTGAGATCAAATATTGAGACAATCAAAAGAACAATGGAATACAGCGATGAAAAAGTCGTGATAACTTTAATAATTGAAACGTATTCGTCAGACTCTTCAAACCAGCCAAATTTAAGAAATAAAAACTGAGCAAACATAATCAGTGAATAACTTAACCCAAGAGCAGCTATGGGAATTGACATAATTTCAGCGTACTGGCTAAGAGCGGCAGTGTCACAATTCACAGTTTGACTGACTTTACAGAATGAATCGCCGGATAAACCCATTCTTGTCATGTAGTGATGAAAAGTCAAATAACCGAATACTCCGACTGAAAGACCGTAAGAAATAAGCAATTTGTTTAATTTGTTTGTCATAAATCTATCTTTTTATGAATAGTCATTGAAATCAAGCAATCATTTATTAATATAATGCGATGTCTCTAATAAATGTAAATAAAAAAAAAGCCCAGTATCAGTATTATCAGAAAATTAGAGAAAGAACTGAATCCCTCCTGGGATCAAGATCAACAACACTTAAAAAATATGAAAAAAAATATGATCAAGAACTTCTAAAAGCTAAATGGCAGGTCGGCGATAAAACTGATTTTTTTAAATGTCTGAAAAAAAACGAAATCATATTAATCGGGGACTTTCATGCACAAGCCCAATCGACACGGTCTTTTTTGCGAATTGCACGCAAACTAGGGGCGAATCAAATCTGTTTAGCCTTGGAATCCATCCCCTCTGAATACCAATCGGTACTGGATCAATATACAAAGGGGCATTTAGCAGAAAAAGATTTTTTAAAAAAAATAGAATGGAAAAAAAATTGGGGTTTTCCTTGGGAATACACCAGACCTTTATTAAAATGGGCCATTCAAAATCAAGTTCCAGTTTTAGCTTTAAATTCCATCACTAAAAAGAAGTTAAGCGACCGAGATCTGCATGCAGCAAATATTATTTTAAAAGCCAAAAAATTGCACCCGCAGCGCCAAATGATGGTTCAGTTTGGCGATTTTCATTTAGCAGAAGCTCATTTGCCGAAAACATTGAAAAAATTAAATAAAAAAATCAGCCTAATGACTGTGTTGCAAAGTCCTGAAGAGCTATTTTTTAAAGTGCTTAATCAAAAAAATGATTTAAGCCAAATTGATTTTATTAAGATGAGTAGTTCACGCTGGGCTATCCTGTCTGTTGTGCCTTGGGTGAAATGGCAAGACTATCTTCTTTTTCTGGAAAGCGGCAAAGATAAAAAAATTGAAATCGACGATTTCGATATGACAGACCACGTGGCGCAAGCGGTTCAAGTGATTGGTCAAACGTTGCAAAAAAATATTGATACTAGTGAACTCAGTGTTTACAGCGTGACTGATGATCAAATTTTTGATCAAGTTGCGCTTCTGCCGCAGCCTAGCCGAATATTTTATAAGCAACAAATGATCTCTGGTCAGTCGTTTTACAGTCATGAGTTAAAATCAGGTTTCGTGGCCAGAGCTTCAGTAAATCATATATCCAGGGCCGCAGCACAATATTATCTTTACAAAAAAGGACTTTATTTAAAAACACAAGTGCACTTCAAAAAAGATTTTACGAAAATGATTTGGTATGAAATGCTAGTCTATTTCTTAACAAAAATTATTAATCCTAAAAGAAAAACAAACACGCTTGATGATATACGTAACGCCATCAAATCTGAAAATTTTATCGATTTAGGTAAAGAGGCGTTGGTTCTATCAATAGAGCAAAAATTTAATGAGCTAAAATATGTCACAACTGGCCTCATCACGCCGGCAAAATCTCAGCGCAAAACAGTTGTTAATCAGCGTAGCTATTTGACGGCATCCCAAATACTGGGCGGAATGCTAGGTGAAAAAATGTATGTTGCTTTTCAAAGAAAAATTCTAAAATGGCCACAGCAGGAAAGTTTTTTGTTTCAAAATTTAGATCAGCTGCATTTTGATAAAAAATATTACGAATATATTGAAATTATTGATTCATGGCCAGTGTCTATGAAAAGTAAGTTTGATCGTTTTTAGACAACCTTTATAGACTGACTATTTATCAACTAAAGTTTTAAAATCTTTCCCTGGCTTGAAACGGGGAATAGAGCATTCAGGAATTTTATGGGTTTCGCCTGTTTTAGGATTGCGGCCCGTTTTGGCTTTGCGTGATTGTTTTAAGAACGAACCAAAACCCACTAATTTAACTTCTTCGCCTTTAGAAACAGTTTTCTGAATCACTTCTAAAGTTGTATTTAAAAGTGTCTCAACTTGAGACTTAGTTAAATTTGTTTTTGTAGAAACAGCGTGGATCAGTTCTGATTTATTCATTCATTAACCTCAAAAGAAATTAAAGCTATTACTGACTGAGGACAACGTCATCTTTTTTTGCATGACATTAAACAAATTCTTAACTTTAGTCTGCATTTTGCCGATTAAATAGTATGAAACGTAGCTATCAATATCTTATTATGTGTCTATGTCTATTTTTTGCACTTTCGTCATTTTA
>JAYTPA010000043.1:0-2004 GCA_043747495.1 Bdellovibrio sp. | reverse complement strand
AGGTGAAACAAATAGTGTGGCCTGGATGTTTGCGCGTGTTGGTCTTATTGAGGCCACAAAAACGGGATCATTTGATATCGATGAGGAAGCGATTGAAGCTGGCGCTGATGATGTTTCAAAAAATGATGACAACAGTTATGAATTCACAAGTGCGGTTGAAAACTTAGATGTTGTCCGCACAGCTTTGCAAGGTCGGGGTTGGGCTATTACGTCAGCGTCGTTAGGGTATAAGCCAACGAACATGACTGAATTGTCTTCTGCCCAACTTAAAGATGTTCAAGAATTTTTAACAGCTGTTGATGATTTGGATGATACACATAAGGTTTTTGCGACGATTTAGTTTAATTATTAATTAAATAGCATTTCACATTTGTTGCTTTTGCCATTGGTTTTTAATTTTAAAATCAGATCTTGGGCTTTATACACTGGCATTTTTAAAGTGTTGTAAGCAGCCGAACCTAGTTTTGAATTAATTCTGATATAGCCTTTATACAAGGGCGAAATTCTAATTTGTATTAATGATTTTTGTGAACCCTTGTTGGTATAAGTTAACATATCACCAAACGGAAATGGCGGAATAGTTAGGCCTGAACTCATTCCTCCAGCTGCTTTGTTCGCGTTACTATAGGCAAACCCTGGTGCGCCTGGGGGATAGAAAGTTTCCCCAACATTTTGAAGTTTGTTTTTTGCATTGTAAGACATATAGGTACCTATTTTTCCAACTAGACCACCAACAAAAAATGCTGGCATCATTGAAGATTTAAACTTTTCACTTTCTTTGTAAATTTCAAAAATCAGCATTTTTTGTTCAAAATTATAACCTATTGAAAGACCTAGTCCAAAAACTCCGCCTTTACCAGGACTGTTTGCTTTGTAACCTTCAGCAATAAGATGAGCCGAAGTTAAAAAACCAAATTCATTGGCACTGACAAAAACTTTAGCTTGCTGGTGAATTTGTTGATCAATGGCTTGTAAAATTTTATAAATAATTTCGTGTGAAACTTCTTTCATTGTTTTTTTAAATTGATCAGCTTCTTCTGATTTTTTCCAAAAAACTAATTTTTCTTTCACAACATGTCCTGCGCCAAAGCCATATTTAATCATATTAAGACTGACGGCCACTGATCTTAGAATATTGTTGCGTTTGTTGTAAAAAATTTCTTTTTCTTGTTCATTGAGACTCTTCAAAGCTGAACCATAAGGAGTCAGGTTATGAACTATAACCGCGTCCTTGTTTATTACGGCCTCAATCAATTCTTGCTCAGTTTGTGCAAAACAACTGCTGAAAATTAAATAAAGGCTGATAAAAATCAGCAAAGATAGTCTGATCATAATCAATTTAACATGCACAAAAAGGACCATGTCTTATTTTGAGACAGAATTTGAATAACTACTTGTTTGAAGCTGTATTACGAGGCGTTGTTTTCGAGCTGGTCGTTGTCTTTTTAGACTTAGACTTGGATGTTGTTTGAGTTTTTACTTTGGATTTTGTTTTTGCTGATTTTAGGTTTGATTTTTTACTCTTAGATCTAGAGCTTGATTTTACTTTTTTTGCCTTTTCACATTTAGGTAATTCAAGCGATTCCACTGTCTGCAAACTACCCAACTGACAATTATTGATATCGACTTCGGCAACTTGATACTGATTGGCTTCAGCCATTTTTAAATAAGAATAGATCTTATTTCTTTTTTCATCGATGTAGAATTTGTACTTATTTAAATCACCCATCGTAGCCCATTTTTCACTGGGCCATTGGCAAATTTTTTGACCTAAATCATCAACGACTAAAACTTGATCTTCAAAAATAAGACTGTTCCGTAAAGTACCGTAAACTTTGCGGTTTTTGCGTGATAAATAATTATCCTCTGTCATATGGGCACAGACTTTAGGAGCTTCTTTGACTTTGCGTAAGCGAATGCGTCCTGCGTAGCTAGCTTCAGAAAAAAGAGATAATACTAAGCTGATGATTAATGCAAACTTCATATTATTATTATCGACAATAC
>JAYTPA010000042.1:0-6107 GCA_043747495.1 Bdellovibrio sp. | reverse complement strand
TTCACATTGGCAATATTATTGGCGACGACATCCATATTACTTTGTTGTGCGACCATTCCCGTTGCTGCTGTATTTAAACTTTTAAACATATAAACCCCTTATAAAATTTATTAAATAAAAAACTAACCTTTAGTGTTTCCAACTTGGTTGATCAACTTATCAGCCATATTGTCATAAGCAGACATTGCTTTTTGAGTTCCCTCAAACACACGCTGAGCCATAATCATGTCTGTCATTTCTTGAATGATATTCACATTACTTGTTTCAATAAAACCTTGTTTTAAACTTGGATTTTTAAGTGCCACAACTTCAGGATTTAAATTTTCTTTAAAACCAAAATAGTTATTACCCATTTTTTGTAGTGATTCAGCATTCAGAACGTTGACTAAAGACAACTTGCCGATTTTTTTATCGCCTTCCATGACTTCACCAGCTTCAGATATTGTCATTGTCGACTGTCCTGTAAATTTAATAATGCGATTTTCAGAATCTTCTGCCAATGTACCGTCTTCAGATTCGCCAGCTTCAAGTAAAACGGGAAAACCATCTTTAGTGACCAGTTGGCCATTAGCATCCACTGTAAAGTTTCCAGCACGTGTTAATTTAATTCCTGAAGGTGTTGATACTTCAAAAAAACCTGCGCCATCAATAGCGACATCTAATTTTCCACCAGTTGATTTAAGACTTCCTTGTTCAAAATTTGTAAATGTACCTGCTGCATCGACAAAACTTTTGTCGCCTCCGTTAGTTTGATAAAAACTATCTATAGTAGCTGGAACTTTTGGAACCTGAATCACGCCTTGTTCTTTTTCTAAAGCTGTTAAGTACTCTTGAAAAGTTTGAGTGTCCTTTTTAAAACCTGTCGTATTCACGTTTGCGATATTATTCGCAATTGTGTCCAACTTTAAAGACTGGGCTAAAGCCCCGCTTAATGCTGTGTAGACTCCTTTTAAACTCAAGAGAACCTCCTGTTCTACTTCGCTAATCATTCTCTGGCACTATCAAATAGATGTAAAAAGCAAGGACGAGGCCAAGTGTTAGGTTGGGTCAGCCATTCGACTAAAGTCCAATTTACCAACCTAAGACCCCAAAGTATTGGTTTACAGATTGCGTTCAAAACAAGACTAGAAATTAGTCTAGGAAAAATCGTCATCATTTTGTCATTAATAAAAACTCGACTGTCAAAAATGCACTCTCGACCTTTTAGGTGTTTGTTGAAATAATAAGAAGGATGTACCAAACGTTGTTTTCAACTTTTCTATTCCTATTCACTTTTAGTTTTACGGCACAAGCAGTGCCTGTACAAAAAATTGATCAAAAAAGTAGAATCAATTTCGTTACAAAAAGTAAAAACCCTCAGATGTCTTTGAAAGAAAAATTAAAACTACTTGATCAAAAGCAAACTGGCCAAACGGATCATTTTATATTTGATCTACCAGTGACATATAATCATAAAGTCAGTTATTGGATTTCATATTTCCAAGTTAAAGGAAAAAGATTTTTTCGCGATTGGTTAGAAAAATCCTCTAAGTATATGCCTTACATTCAGGCTGAACTTAAAAAAGCAGGTTTACCTGGGGATCTGGGTTACATGGTTATGATTGAAAGTGGTTTTTCTGCCAACGCAGTAAGTACGGCCGAAGCTGTTGGGCCATGGCAGTTTATTCGATCAACTGGTAAGGCCTACGGTTTAAATCAAAGTTTCTGGCTTGATGAACGACGCGATCTAGAAAAAAGTACTCAAGGAGCCATTAAATATTTGCAGGATTTACATAAAGAATTTGGTTCTTGGTATCTTGTTGCTGCCAGTTACAATATGGGTGAAAACGGTTTACGCCGCCAAATCAAAAAGCACCAAACTAAAGACTACTGGGAACTCGTCAGACGAGGAGCTTTACCTTTGGAAACACAAGAGTATGTTCCAAAAATTTTAGCAGCACTTATGATTGCCAAAGCCCCAAATTTGTACGGATTTAGAAATTTAAATCATGAATATCCATCTAAATATGAATACGTCAAAGCACCATCAGGAACTGATTTAGATTTGCTAGCTGATCATATCAGCATTACGCGTAAGTCTTTACGTGATATCAACGCAGAACTTTTATTGGGTTATGTCCCACGTCAAGTTCAATATCACTGGATTAGAATTCCTGCGGGATCACTCAGTGTGGCACAGAACTTTTTTCGTGAACAAAATAAAAAATTTGCTTTAGACTGATTCTATGTTGATTGTACAAAAATACGGTGGCGCCACATTAGAAACTCCTGAAAAAATTAAAAATATCGCTAGATGTATTGCCAATCTTAAAAAAAATAATAATCAAATTGTGGCCGTAGTCAGCGCCATGGGACAAACGACGAACCAACTTATTCAATTAGCCCAGCAGGTTTCAAAAAAACCACAACTCAGAGAACTTGATATGTTATTATCTGTTGGTGAAAGAACCAGTATGGCCTTAGTCAGCATGGCTTTACATGATTTAGATTGTGATGCGATTAGTTTTACCGGTAGCCAAGCAGGAATTCTAACCGACGAAGCCCACTTAAATGCCATGATCAAAGACGTTAAAGCTCATCGTGTTCAAGAGGCCTTAGATAAAAACCAAGTTGTCATTTTAGCAGGCTTTCAAGGCGTATCTCCGGTAACAAAAGAAATTACCACTTTAGGCCGCGGGGGTTCAGATACTTCGGCAGTTGCCATGGCTGCATACCTAAATGCTGATCGATGCGAAATTTTAAAAGATGTTCCTAGTATTTTTACAGCTGATCCAAAATTGGTAAAAACAGCTAAGCCGATTAAAAAACTTCATTATGATCACTTAATGGAAATGACATTTTGGGGAGCAAAAGTTTTGCATTACCGCTCGGTCGAATTAGCAAAACTGAAAAAAGTCAAACTTTACGTAGGCCCCGCCGCTGATCAAAATACCGAGGGCACATTAATTCAAGGAGATTTTATGTTCGAAACTTCAAAACCCTTAGCTGTGAATTCTCATTCTCAAGTTTTTGAAATTGTTATTAAAAAATTAAATATCTCAGCTGCGATTAATGAGCTTTTTAATATTCTGCAAAAAAATCAAATCAGTGTTCCACAGGTTTTAACTGGTTATGAAAAAAATCAAGATACTCATTTAATGATTACAGCCCCGCAGGAAAACATGATAGCGATACAAGCATATCTAACAAAAAATAATCAAACATTAGAACTCAAAAATCAAAACCTATGTTCTGTTAGCTTAACTTGCACGGGATCAACCTTGAACGATACTTTGTTAAAAACCAGCAGCGAACTACACAAAAAAAATATTCATCCCGAACATTTTATTCAATCAGCCATGAGCCTAAATTATATTTTAAAACAATCTGAAAAAGATCAAGCTGTACAGGTTATGCACAGCTTGATTGAATAAACAAATAAGACTTTATTAATACTTGACTATACTACCCAAATCGCAGACAATTAGGGAGTATGGTAAAGAGAATAGTTAAGCCTTCAATATCAAACAGCTTTTTTCTATTTGGCGCTCGTGGTTCGGGTAAATCTACTTTTATTAATTCAGATTTTCTAGCCTCTAAAAAAGTTTATAAAATCGATCTTTTAGACTTAGACCAAGAAGAAAAATACACTAAATATCCCATGGCTCTTTACGAAGAAATTAAGGCAACTCCTAAAAGATGGGATTGGATTTTTATAGATGAAGTTCAAAAGTGTCCAAAACTATTAGATGTCATTCATAAATCAATTGAAGACCTAAAAGTTAAATTTATTCTTACAGGATCTAGCGCAAGAAAACTAAAGCGTGGTGGTGCTAATTTGCTAGCTGGGCGCGCTTTTTTATATTCTCTGTATCCATTGACTTCCGTTGAACTAGCGAAACAATTCGACCTATCTTCAGCATTACAGTGGGGCACGCTGCCTAGTTTGCTGCAGTTTACAGATAAAAATGATAAAAAATCTTATTTAAAAAGCTATTGTCAAATTTATCTAAAAGAGGAAATAAAATCTGAGCAGCTTGTTAGAAATATAGATCCATTTAGAAATTTTTTAGAGGTCTCTGCGCAAATGAGTGGTAAAATTATTAACTACACTAAAATTGGCAGAGACGTGGGCGTTGAACACAAAACTGTACAAAATTATTTTGAAATATTAAATGATACATGGCTTGGGTTTTTCATTCCAGCTTTTCACCAGTCTGTTAGAAAAAGTCAAAAGCTAAGCCCTAAATTTTACTATTTTGATTTAGGCGTTAAAAATCAACTTTCTCAAACTATTGATTCACAGCCTGTTCAAGGCACGTCTACATATGGTGATCTTTTTGAGCATTTTGTAATTAATGAAATTTATCGATTAAACGAATATTGGCAAAAAGACTTTAAATTGTCTTTCTTGAAAACCAAGAATGATGCTGAGATTGATTTAATTTTGTCAAAAGGTCGACATCATTATGCCATTGAAATCAAATCCTCAAATCAAATAGATCTTGGTGAAGTAAAAAAACTTAAAGCTCTTGCGTCAGATATTAAAAATATAAAAACTATATTTTACATTTCAACTTGCAAAGACAGAAGAACTATTGAAAATGTTCAATGCCTTCATTGGCAAGATTTTATAAAAGAATTTAATCATTTTTCTTGAAGAAAAGTTTTCTTATTTGCTTCATTTTCTATTTTTGAGCTTTTTTAATATTTAATTCTTTATATTGATCTACAGTTATTTCGACATTAAATATTTTTCCCTTTTCAAATTTGAAATTTTTCGGAAAAACGCTTTTCGGCAAATAATATGTTTGATCGTGACTATCAACTACTTTCACTTTGTCTTTATCAAAAGCATTCCCGATCTGACCTTGAATAAAAACTTTATCGTCGAACGCGGCTTGGGAAACTACACCCATAAATAATAATAGTCCGATAATATATTTTTTAAGTGTCATAATTTAACCTCGTTTAATTTTTTACTGATTACTTTTTACTTTATTTGATTCTGTATTCTGTGAATCCGACTGGTATTGATCATTAACGCCTTCAGCACTTTTTGAACCGTATCCAGGTTGATTTGCGCATTCAGTGGCAGTTGAATCAGTACAATAACGTTCAGAACAAGTCGCCAAACGATTTACTTTGCGATTTTTCCAACTGCAAGACACATAACCAGTACAAATTTTTTCTCCGCCAGTTTTACAGCCTGGTCCATGCAATATTTTTCGCGGAAATACATTGGCCCATTCACATTTGAAATCTGAATCGTCTTTTTCAGATGTTTTTTCTATTTGACCTAATTTATCAGTTGAAGGATTTTTTTCACTAGCTTGTACTTTTAGCTCATCAATTCTCTGATTTATTTTTTGTTGGTTTGAAGTGCTCGTAGAACTAATGATTTTGCCTGTTTTAGCGCTGTAAGTTTCACCATTAGCCGTAGTAAATGTTCCATTTTTTCCGTCAACTTTGGGGATGTCGATGATTTTCAGATTATTAAAGTCGTACTCATTCGAGTTAGCAAAGTTTTTCTTAGAGCCTTCAATACTTTCACACGAGTCTTTATCTCCCATCTTGCACTTTGTGTACTCATAGTTAAAACCTGCTTCTGTTCTAATTCTTCTCAACGATTGATCATCCTGAGGGTACGGTCTGTACCATTTTTGATCTGCATAATCATATTCGCCTTTAATCGCTAAATATTTTACCGCAGCATTTTCAAAATTTTTTTGAGCAGTATATTTTTTAAAGTCAGAACTAAGGCTCTCCATGACGCCATTTGCTTCTAATTTTTTTAACACTTTTGCATCATCTGCAAAAACTTGAATTTGACTAAAAATCAAAACACTTAAAAACAACAAAAGTATGCGCATATAAACCTCATGTATATATGCTATAGTTTACTAAATGTTTTGTTTTTTACAACGTGACTAGACTATTGTCAGCGCTAGTAATGATTTAACTTAGCACTGACAAAATTTATTTAAGTCTACTTACTTACCGTCAATGAAAGTCTTCTCTTGAAGGAAGTACTGACTATTCATGGCCTTCCAGATATCACGATGTTTAGGTCCAATTTCACTGCCATTGCCAGCAACTCCACGAATCATTCCAGGCTTCCATTTACT
>JAYTPA010000041.1:0-2369 GCA_043747495.1 Bdellovibrio sp. | reverse complement strand
AGCACAAATAAAGCCTATAGAAATTCCCAAGTGGGTTCTATTTTTGGTGCAGGTTTAGATGATGGTACTGGCGACACAGGCAATGATGTGAATTCACAAACACAAGATTCATCATTATTACGAGTTAGCCAGCTTTATTTAAATGTAAATCACGAATTCGGAGCTTTATTAGTGGGTCGTGCGCCGATTGAATTCGGTATGGGCATTACACACAATGCGGGTCGTGGTGAATTCGATCATTGGATTGATACTAAAGAGGTTTTATCGTACCGCTTTGTGATTGATAATATTTCTTTTGCTCCGATGATTGCACGTGTGAAGCAACAAGATTTTGGTGGTGGCATTGCCAATGATCTGATTTATCACTTTGAATATGACAATAAAGATATCGGTGCAAAAGTGGGCGTGTTTCATCAAACGCGCACGGCAGGGCCAAGCACGAATGATGCAACGATCGCCGATTATCCAGGTGGTTCGACACGTGATGCAGGTTACAAAGCACAAACTGTAAATATATATTTAGAAAGAAAATGGACTGCCTTTGAATTTAAATTAGAAGGTAGTTTTTTAACGGGCAATACAGGTGTTGCAACCGCAGCTGGTGAACAGATCAAATTAAACTCTTACGCCGTTGTCAGTGAAATGCTTTTTCCTCGGGGTGATGGCTCTTGGGAATTTTCTAATAAATTAGGTGTTGTCAGTGGTGATAACCCGACGACATCTTCATTCGAAGGTTATCAATTAGATCGCAATTATGATGTTGGAATTTTATTATTTAATCATCGTATGGGTAATAGCACTTTAGATTTACACAACACAAAAAGTCTTCATTCAACAGACACTGCAAACGGTTTAAGTATCGGAAGTTCAGTGGATGATGAAGCTATCGGAAATGCATTATTCCTAGCTCCATCAATCAAATATTCGTGGAATGAAAAGCTCGATTTAAAATCCACTGTGGTTTACGCGCAGATGATGGTGAGCCCAAATACTTTTAATGACATCAAAAAAGATCTAGGCCTAGAATTAGATATGGAAGTTATTTACCGACCTCGTGAAAGAGTCACTTGGTCGACAGGGTTAGGCATTTTATCACCGGGATCTGCATGGTCTGGTGGAAGTGCTAACTACGATAACAAAACGAACTTCGGATTAACAACTAAAGCCGCCATCACCTTTTAAGAAAACAGCGTGATGACAGCATGTACGACAGCTTAGGATGACATAATAAACACAGAATGTGTAACGACAGCTGGTGATGTAGGCTGAGCAGGGTCGGCGGGGGAGAAATCTCCCGCCGAATTTTTTTGTGAATTGCATCTCAAAAAAAAACCAGCTCATCATGAGCCGGTCGGAGTTAACAATTCTGTTTTTCGATATTTAAAATAAATAGCTAATTACAAATTAAATTGCATGTACGATGTTGGTGGTGGGGGTGGCATTGAAGCTGGTAATTGCGAACCCATTGTTGTGCTACTTCCGCGTGTAGATCCACCGCGTGTTGTACCTGGTTGTGGAATCATATTTTGTTCACTTGGTGAAAGCTTTTGTTGATTAAGTGTGTTCACACCTACTGATGATCCGCCACCGCGGTGATTTGTACGAGTTGAATTTTCTTTACCCTCTAGTATCGCAGTTACTTTTTCGCTAGCAATTTGACCGTCAGCTGTGACTGCAGTCGTTGTTGTTGGACTTAAGATTTTTGCGAATGTTTCTTGAATAGTCGGTAAGTAAGATTTTTTGTAGTATGACGACATTTCGATATTGTTGTTATAAGCGTCTGAACTTAAAAATGAAGCTGTGTAAGCATTAGTCATAGTTTCTAATGATTTTTGTTCAGTTTGGACTTCATTTAATTTTTGTAAGTAAGCCGCTGGATTATTTTGTTTAGACATTAATTCAGCTGTCTTATATCCTGCAGTTACAGTTTTAGCTTTCTCTACAGCCATTTTTTGGATTGCAGATAAAGTTGCTTTTTGAATGTTTGAATACTCAGATGGGAAATCATTAAATATCTCACCTAAAATACTATGCATTTTTTCTGGGCTTACTTTTTCATTAAATAAAGACTTACTTAATTCAGGCCCGATGACATCTTTAAATTGTTGGCTTACGAAAGCTTGGCTTAAAGATTTTTTGCCTTTAAATTTATTGAGTAATGAACTGAATTTTTCAGTTAAGCATTTTACATTATCGCCTTCACATTTTTCTTGAATTTTAGCTAAAGCCTCTTCAAATTTTGCTTCTCTAGCTTCTTGTTGCTCAGCTGCTTTTTCTTCTTTGACTGTTTTGATAGCTTCTTTTTCGCATTTAATACGCTCGCGACGATCAGAAGAAGTTTCTTTTTCGCCCTCTTCAGTTGTGTTACA
>JAYTPA010000040.1:0-11393 GCA_043747495.1 Bdellovibrio sp. | reverse complement strand
CTGGGAAGTATCGTAAATTACTGACTTGATGGGCTAAAAATACAGACCAGGGGATAACTTTAACTTTTTACTTGCTGTTTTTCACAGACGATACCCCTTATGAGATATCGAAGATGCAAATCAAAGACGATGGTGAGAATGAAATAAATAGACTTAAACGGTAAAGAGATCCGAAAATCGGATTCTAAGGTTGAAATTTTTCGATACTGTGAAAGCAGAAGTAATAAATTAAACTGTGAGTACACAAAAAATGACAAACAGAACAAGAGTGAGAATAAAAAATGAGGGTTACAACTTAAACTGTTATTAACTAGGAGTGACCGATACCACAAAGCTTTGCAGATGAACCATTAGAAGCCATTTAAGAGGTGTAAAAAATGGCAGCACCTTACTTCCAAGTAAGCTTAAAACCTTATATTCCTAATTCGACCCAAGTTATACCATCACCGCCATTTTCAGCAGAACCAGCTTTCCATTTCTTGACGTAAACAGATCGGGATAAATAAGTTCTGATCGCTTTTTTAAGTGATTCAGTGCCGTGGCCGTGAACGATTTTAAGACGATCTTCCTGTTGCACAGAGGCTTTGTCTAAAGCGATTTCCAAAGTGGAAAGGGCAGTTTCAATATTTTTCCCGCGTAAATCCACAACGCGGTCTGTATCGATTAGACTCACTTGCACATTTGAATTTCTTTGAACTAATTGTGATGTGGGGTTCCCCATTTTTTGTGCGGGCTTAAGTTCATTCCAATGAATTTGCAAGCGGATTGATTGTGATAGAACAAGAACTTCGCCCTTGGCATTAGGTTTTGATTGCACGATGCCATCTTGATTTAACGAAGGTACAAATATTTTTGTACCTGGTGGAAACTTAGTTTCAAAATCATCACTGGTTTGAATGGCGCTACTATTAGCTGTTTGGCCACTGCCTTTTATAATTTCTGGTAAATTATATTTTATATCTTGTAGTTTTCGATGTTTATTTAATGCAGCTTCAGCTTTAACAGTAGCAATAGCATCTTCAACTTTAGCCGATGCTTTTTTAATTGTTTTTTCAATTTCAGATTCTTTTTGTTTTTCGAATTGTAAAATCTGCGCATCTAAATTGATTTGTTTTTGTTCAACGGCTTTAAGATCTTTTTTATATTTTTCTTGCAGAGATGAAATATCTTTTTTTAAGTTTTCAATTTCTTCAAGCTGTGAAAACTTTTTCTGAGCCAGCGGTGATAAATGCTCAGTGGCGGCTTGTAATATTTTTGGATTAACACCCACACGTTTTGCAGTCAATAATGCTAACGAATCCCCAGGAATTCCGGCCAAAAACTGATAAGTAGGTTTTCCTTTTTGAGTGTCGTATTCTAAACTTCCGTTCATCACATGATCATCAGGTTTCCAACCTGTTTTTAAAGCGCTTAAATGCGAAGTAATGACTGCGAAAACTTTATTTTGCGCATAGTTTTCAATAAAAGCTCTGGCTAAAGCACTTCCTTCTTCAGGATCGGTAGACCCACAAATTTCATCGATTAAAATTAAATTCTCTGCTGATTTTAATTTCGTGGCTTCGTCTAATGTTTTTAAATGCGCAGCAAAAGTACTTAAATCTTCATCAACACTTTGTGAATCACCAATGGCCGTACAAATGTCTTTAAAAAACGGAAGACTTGAAGAACGTTCAGCACAAATCGGTAATCCACAGCGGGCCATTTGAGCTGCTAAGCCAATTGATTTAAGTAAAACTGTTTTACCGCCAGCGTTCGGGCCCGATAAAAGTAAAATTGATTTATCTAGATTGAGTTGCACGCTATTTGAAATGACATTTTTACCAGATAATTTGAGCATCGGATGAAAAAGTTCTTTCAAATCAACGGAATGGTCTGAAAAATGACAAGGCTGAGCACCAAGTAACACAGTCAATTGTGTTTTTGCTAAAACAAGATCAGTTTGTAAAAGTTCACGGTACGTGGATATGAAATCATTTTTTAATGTGGCTAAGTAATTAGAAATTTGAATCAGAAGTCTTTCTATTTCTTCTTCGATATCAACATCAACTTGTCTTAAGCGATTATTCATCGGAATAATCACTTCAGGTTCAATGTACACAGTTTGCTTTGACTGCGATGAAGCGTGTATAACGCCTGGCACGTAGTGCTGCATACCACCTTTAACGGGCACGACCCAGCGGCCTTCACGCGTTGTTACAAAGCGTTCTTGCAACATGTGTTCAATGTCGTGATCTTTCACGATCGTATCCATTTTGTTTTGAATTTGTCTGGCTAATTGTTCTTTTTCTTTAGACAGTTTATATAATTTTTCAGAAGCATCCATGCGTATATCACATGATGAGGTCATGATTTGATCAATGGCTGATAAGGGCTCTTCAGCATTCATTAATTTTTCAAGACTATCCACGGCCCAAGCTGATGATTGATCTTTAAGGGCCTCAGATAAGGCAATAACTT
Organism: Bdellovibrio sp.; assembly: GCA_043747495.1. Taxonomy (GTDB): domain Bacteria; phylum Bdellovibrionota; class Bdellovibrionia; order Bdellovibrionales; family Bdellovibrionaceae; genus Pseudobdellovibrio. The sequence continues at coordinate 8,936 of JAYTPA010000040.1, read as the reverse complement.
CAAAACAAAAATGACGAACATCTTTTAATTCAATTGTTTTAAGAACTGCATTTTTGCGTAAACGGCTCATCCAAGTTTCAAATAGATCTAAACTTTCCATATGCGGGCGAAGGCCCGCTGTGATCACTTGCGATGCGCAATCGATTTCATAAAAACTTTTCTCTGCTTCAGCTATTGATGCTAATGGTTTTAATAATCGTAACTCAGATTTGGCTGATTCAGATGTTGCAAACTGATTAATTCTTTCAATAATTTCTTGCCAATCCAAATTTTTAATCACGAACATTTTTTTTATCCTTTAATGCAATCGTTAAAATAATCAAAGCTAACCAAAACACCCAATCCAAATATCCCCAGTTTGTATAAAATGTGATTTCATTTTTTTCAGAATAAGGAATTTCGTATGTTGAAGCCCAAGTTTTCCCAATCGGGGATTGTTCTAAAATATCGCCAGCTGCAGTGACTGCAGTCGAAATACCTGTGTTCGTTGATCTGATCAGTGGTCTACGATTTTCTAAACCACGACCCAGTGTCATGATCATGTGCTGATAGGGCTCAGCCCACCAGCCAAACCATGAATCATTTGTCAGATTAAAAAACAGCTGATTATTTTTTTTGGCAAGCCCTCGTGAAAACCCAGGATTTAATGATTCATAACAGATCTGCGGGCCAATGCTTATAGATTGGCCCGCTTGCGTTTTAATTATTTTTTGAACCGGTCCAGGGCCTTTTTCATAAACACCAACAAAAGGAAACAACTTATAAAGGAATGGGAATTCTTTCCCAAAAGGCATGTATTCACCTAAAACTAACAAATCAGTTTTGAAATACGGTTTTTCAGATTCACCAGTTTCATTGATAAAAAAAACCGAATTTCGAATTAGGTTTTGTCCTAAGTGATCCATTTTTTCTGTATCCTGCGAATAAGCTCCAGTGACTAGCTGTGTTTCCCACTTGCGAACAGTATTTAATAAATACTGTTGATGAGGTCTGTAATAGTAATCTGTATCCATGGCTAGTGGAAGCGCTGTTTCTGGCCAAATAATAAAATCAGGCTTCATAGAATTTTGCTGGTTTAAACGGGCCAATTCTTTTTCAGTGAGGCGGACGTAAGAATTGATGACGAAAAGTTGATAAGCAGAGCCTTTTTCAGCCTGTAATTTTTCTTGATTTGAAATATTAGCCTGAACGATAGTGACAAGAAGTTTTTGATCGGTCAGATTTCTAAAATATATTTTTTTATATTCGCCACTAAACCAAGTCGTTGCTAAAAATAAACCTAAAATTGAAAATAAACTAATAAACTTTTTTTGGCTAAATGTTTTTCTTTCACTGAGCAAATACAGAAAACAACTTTGAATCATTAAAATAATACTAGAAAGTCCCCAAAACCCAACCGTATCGGCCCATTGGGCCCAGGGCCAATTCATCCACAAAAAAGTATAACCCAAGTTCCATTCAAAAATACTAGGCCAGTAACGTTCGAAAAAAATCAAGGATAGGGCTAAAAGAAAAATTAATCTCTGATCAGACAACTTAAAGCGCTTTTGTATAAAGACTGCGGCAACTGCAGATAGGGGAATATAAATATGCATTGCAGCCGCAAACAGAATCAAAGCCATAATGCTGATGATTATTGGCAATTGGCCAAATTCGCGTGAAAGGTAATAAATCCAGTTAAACCCAATCAAAGTCAAAATAAACTGCGTGACCCAACCTAAAAAAAATATTTTTATTAAAGATTGTTTTTGATTAACCGCTTTGATCACTGCAAACCACAAAGGAATGTAGCAGAAAAAAACAGCCCAAGCGGGGAAAGGGATATAAGATGTCCCTGTAAGGATTCCACTTAAAGCTGCAAGAAAAATCAAAAAACAGTACGAATCGCACTTTTTTAAATAAATAACCTTGATACTTTGAAATATTTTAGACATCCTGTTTATAGGTACCATATGAATGTAGAATTAGCAGCTGAAATTAGATTCCGTTGTCCGCACTGTCAAAAGTTGTTTTGTACTGATGAAACTGCGTTTGCCGGGGCAACTTATTTAACTCAAGCTGATTTTGAATGCACATCTTGCACAAAAGAATTCTCTCTTTTACGTGAAAAATCTGAATCAGGCCTGTACAAAACATCTGAGATCAATCGCCTGGTAAACTGTCCTAAATGTAAAAAACTAAAATCTGAAAAAATTGATGAATGTCAACATTGCGGTGTTTTAGAGAGCCAGTACAAAGAATTGCAAAAAGTTGAAAATCCAAGGCTTTATGAGCTCAATAAATTCTGGCAAACAGTTGTTGAAAACTTAAATTCAGACGAACATCATCAAAAATTTTTAGATTTAGCTCAAAAGCAAATGGCTCTTAATTTTGCGGCTCAGAAATACAATGATTTAAAAAGCTTTCTTGGCGAAGATCCTATTATCCGAAAGTATTTAAAACAGATTGAAATGCGCCTTGAAATGCAAGTTAGATCGAAAATGAGTGAAGCTTCGTCTCATAGTTATCAGAAGAATTCTCTGACAAAAAGCGGGAAAATCTTTATTCTTGTGGGGCTTGTTGGGGTACTTCTTTTAATCATCAATAAGATTAATCCGATTTATCCAAACTTAAATGGCCTTGTTGTCGCTTTTACTGTTCTGTCGTTTGCTCTATCAGCTACTTCTGGAACAACTCAAACAAAAAATAGCTCAAAAAATAAATAGACTAATTCTGATTTTTTTCTTCTATGGGCTTAGTATTACCCAAGCGCTCAGGCTGCTTTTTGCGTTTATTTTCGCGATTACTGTCCAAGCTACCAAGAGCTTTAACTAAATCATTATCTAAACCAAAACCTACATTTTGATCGACTTCTTTTCTTTGGCGCGCGTTCGGATCGACAGAATCATTGGTTTTAATCGTGAAAGCGCTTCGGTCATCAACCCTGTTCTTTAGGCCAGTTACACCAGTTTGTTCAAGTAATGTCAGAGATTTAAAAAGATTTAACTGGCGGGACGTTTTTGTTTTTGCAATCAACGATGGTGATGAATCACCTGTTGCTAAAATAAACTTTTTAACTTCTTCAGCGTCAAAGTAAAGATCTTTGTGCGACATCACTAAGACAGCAGCACCTGTTACAAAAGCTGTGGCTTGCGAAGTGCCTGTCATTAAACCGTAAGAATTATTAGGTAAACAAGATAAAATCATTTGTCCTGGGGCAGCTATATCAACGGTATCAACACCGTAATTAGATGATGATAAAACTTCAGTGGTTGGATCTATAGCTGTCACAGATATAATATTTTTTAATTTATAATCAGCCGGGTAGTAATGATGTTCATCGGAATTAGATCTTTCATTACCTGCAGCTGCTACAAAAAGAACTCCTTTTTGTTCAGCCATTTTAACAGCATTGTGTTCTTCTTCTGAAAACTCAGTGCCACCGCCAGAATAATTAATAATATGGGCACCCATTTTAACAGCGTATTCAATCGAGCGGATGGTGTTTTTTAAATTATCGGTGTTTGGAACTTTTGGATCGTAGTATTTTAGAATCATCAGGCTAACATCCGGTGAAATCCCACTGATCCCTTTTTTGTTGCCAGCTTCAGCGCCGATGATACCAGCGATGTGGGTTCCATGACCATGATTATCATCTAATCGATTGTTGTTTGAAACAAAATTCCAGCCATAGACATCATCGACGAATCCATTTCTATCATCATCAAGATTATTTGTTGCTTTATCACGTCCATTGCCATCTAAGCCAATTTCACCTGAATTTTGCCACAAATTATTTTTTAAATCTTCGTGACGAATATCAATGCCTGTATCGATGACAGCCACAATAATTTTTTTATTACCGCGTGTGATCGACCAGGCCCTGCCAGCATCAGATTTTTTTAAACCCCAAGCTTGCTTAATCGCAGGATCATTAAATAATGCCGAAGGCTCATCAATAACTTTGTCTTGTGAGCTTGATATTTCACCTAATTCAAGTTCGCGATTTTCAACTGATTTATTTTTCTTAGATTGCGATTGAGTATTTCTAAATTGTCTTGATGGACCGTTCAAATAACTGTAGCCAACGGCCGCTAAACAAAACATTGAAAAAACAAGTGTCGAGAAGATAATAATTTTTGTGTTTTTAGACTGATTCATATATCAGCCTATCGGTTTATTTGGGTCTAATTTAAAATAATATTAAATGATCTCTTAGCGTGTCTCATTCTGAGAAATAACCTTCTCAGATTTGATAAAATCCATCGGAAAGTCATATTCCTGGTCTTTCTTTTTTAGACGGTCATAAAACAATGAATTTCGAGCGATCACTTTGACATAAAGTTTTGTTTCATCATAAGGAATTTCTTCAATGAAATCGATAATATCAAACTGAGGTCTCCATTTTGTTTTTAACCATTTTGCTAAAGCATTGGGCCCGGCATTATAAGCCGCTGCAACAAATGTCAGTTGGCCATTTTGCTTTTTCACTTGGTGCTGTAACTCAAAACTACCTAACTTAATATTTAAATCAGGCCCATAAAGATCATCAATTGTTTTATACGGTAGATTGTGTTTGCGGGCTAATTGTTTGGCTAATGAAGGGATCACTTGCATTAAGCCATAGGCATTGGCGTGGCTACGACTGAATTCATTGAAAGCGGATTCTTGTCTCATGATGGCATAAATTAAACTGGATGGCAGTTCAGTTTTTTCAGCCATTGTAGAAACATTTTCTTCGTAAAGACGGGGAAACATCAAATGGTGAAAATCGATCAGCACATCTTTTTTCTCGTTGTATGTCAGTTTTCCAAAAGCTGCAAACAAAGGTAAAAATCTTTGACCTTTTTCAGCTAACGTAAGACTTAAATAGGCATTTTGCTGCGGAGTTGTTGTTTTAATGAGAATAAATCTTTCAGCTAAATCAATTTCCTTATACTTGATTAGATCAAGAAATATATTTTTTTCTGAAGTGTCAAGAAATGATAATTTATCGTCAAAAACGAATTCACCGGTTTTTTTTAATTTTTTAAAAGCGGAAATTTTACGACCTAATTCTTGATGAGCTGCAAAAGCATAATAACTGAAAAAATCTTTTTCAATAATGTCAGCTAGCAGCGCTTCAGCTTGTGCAGTTTTATCCATTTTTTTCAAACAGCGAGCTTGAAAGAAAGCCGAACGGGACTGATCGCTGACATCAATATACTGGGTCACTAAGTTTTTAAATAAAACTTCAGCTTCAGCCCATTTTTCATTTTTGTAGAGCAGCCAAGCTTTGTTCCAAGTTATTTTTTCAATACTCAAGCTACTTGAAAAAGGATTTTTGTCTAAATCTATAAGGGCGAGCTCATAAAAAGCGTTAGCAAAAGTAAATTCATCTTTTTCCTCATGTATCCTAGCTTTTAAAAAATAAAGATCAGGCAGTATCGTTTGTGGTTTTAGATTTGTGATCGTCTCTGCAATGGTTTTTTCAGCCATGGCTGTTTCACTGTCTGTCCAATACTGTCTAGCAATGAGCAAGCTTGATTCGTAGTAAGCTTTTTGAAGCTCCATATTTTTGGGTGATTTTTTTAAATCCTTAGTTAACCATTTATGAGCTTCTTTGCGGGTTTTTTGGCTGGGAAGACGTTGGCCCGTAGATCGGTATTTGGCGTGAAGCTTTTTATAAATGGTCCATTTAGCTGTGATATTTTTTTCTGCTTTAAGTTCAGCCCGCAAATCTTTAATTTCTTCTTGATCCGTTTTTTCAGTGGGGTCTGAAATTCTGCGAACAGTGTTTAAATCAATTTCTTGCTGAAAAAGTCTTTTTTCAAAAGGGGTCATCACAGTAGGATCATAAATAAAATCTTTACAATTTCTGTGCGCTCTGAGGCCGGCCAGATTTTTTAAGGCATAGTCAGCTTTTTTAGAAAGATCAATCATCTCTTCGCAGCTGATATCTTTAAATTTTCTTTCAGAATTGTTTTTTTGCGCGAGCAGTTGGTATTGAGAACATGAAAAAAGAAAAGCAATGATGACTAAAAATTGAGGTTTCAACATTTGATCATTTTATCATTTTCTAGCAGTAATCTGAAACGAAATTTCATATTGGGCTGAATTATGAACAGTGTCATTCATCTTTACCCGACGAAGATCAAGGCTTCCGCCATTTTTAAGGTCTCCGAATAATAAATCGTTTACTATTTTTGCCTTTACTAATTCATTAATTTTGCGGGCAACAGGGCGTGCACCGTAAATAGGATCATAAGCGGCATCTGCCAGAAAACTTACGACATCATCGTCAAAATTAAACGTAATATTTTTTTCTTTTAATGTTTCACCCAGTTCATTTAATGATTTTGTGACGATTTTTTTAATCAGATCTTTACTTAAGGAATTAAAATAAACAATACGATCTAAGCGATTAATAAATTCTGGCGAAAATGTTTTCTTGATGGCTTCAGCGCTGATTTGTTGATTCACCGAAACACCTAATCCGATAGATCCTTTGGCAACGTCTTGGGCACCAGCATTGGTTGTTAACACAACCAATGTGTTTTTAAAATCAACTGTACGACCATTACCATCTGTTAAACGTCCACCATCCATAATTTGTAATAGGATACTGTAAATATCAGAATGAGCTTTCTCGATTTCATCTAATAATATTAATGAATACGGATTTTGAGAAATGGCCTCTGTTAGCTGACCACCTTGTTCAAAGCCCACATAGCCCGGCGGGGCCCCCACAAGCCGTGATATCGAATGTTTTTCCATATATTCACTCATGTCAAACCGCTGAAATTTAATTCCTAAAATGGACGCCAGCTGTTTACAAATTTCAGTTTTACCGACCCCGGTAGGCCCTGCAAATAAAAAACAACCCCAAGGTTTTTCTCTTTTTTCTAAACCACTGCGTGAATATTTAATGGCTTGGGTTAAGGTGTCGATCGCCAAGTCTTGACCAAAAATAAAAGTTTTTAATTTTTGATCTAAATCTTTTAACGCTGACAATTCATCAGAATTTAGTTGCTGTGCAGGTAAACCTGTGTTTTTTGATATGACTTCGGCAATCGTTTTTTCATCCACGATCCAAGGCTTTGTTTGTTTAGTTTTTTCAGCCAGTAATTTTAAATAAGCTCCTGCTTCGTCTAAAAGATCAATGGCTTTATCGGGTAGTTTAGCTTGAGTCAGATATTTAACTGATAATTCAACACAAGCCTTTAATGCCAAGTCTGAATACTGAACTCCATGAAATTTTTCAAAATGAGATTTAATATTTTTTAAAATCTCTGAAACTTCATCCGCAGAAGGCTCGTTGATATCAATTTTTTGAAAACGACGGGTGAGGCCTTTATCTTTTTCAAAATTCTGACGGTATTCTGCAAATGTAGTAGCCCCGATGCATGGCACTTGCCCTTGGCTGAGTAGTGGTTTTAATAGGTTAGCGGCATCCATAGATGAACCCGATGTAGAACCTGCCCCGACAAGATTATGAATTTCATCAAAAAATAAAATCACATCTTTTCTTTTCTCAGCTTCTTTAACTATTTTTTTAAGCCGACCTTCAAAATCACCGCGGTATTTCGCACCGGCTAGTAATGACCCTAAATCAACAGAGTAGATAATTTTACTTTTTAAAAACTCAGGCACATCGCCTTTAACTATGCGGTCAGCTAAACTTTCGATCAAAGCTGTTTTACCGACGCCGCTGTCACCAACGATTAATGGATTACATTTTTTCTTGCGGCCTAATGTTTGAATCATTTTTTCTATAAACTGATCACGACCAATCAGTGGATGTGATTGGTTTTTTTCGGCTTGAGTATTTAAATTAATCGCGAATTCTTCAAGCGCTGATTTTTCACCTTTAGACGCTGGATCATTTACTGTATCGGTTTCAGTCGCTAAATCACCTGTGTTCACTTCGTGGCTGACTACACGAATCACTTCATACTGACTAAGGCCTGCCTGCTTTAAACAAAATGTCGCATTAGATTGCTCTTCGTCAAATAACGCGATCAGTACAGAACTTTCGGTCAAACTACTTCGCCCAGCGCTTTGCATTTGCAGCGCTGCGCGGTCAAAAACGCGATGTATTGATAACGCAAGGCTAGGTTTCCAATCATCTACGACAGCAGAACCAGATAAAGACATGAGGTTTTCTTTTTGCTTAATTGATAATTTCTTATTTTGATCAATGTATTTTTTAAGTTGTTTTTTCAGATCAACCAGATCGACAGAAAACTGGTCCAGGATTTCAACAATAATCGGGGCTTCAATCAAACAATAGCTCAAGTGCTCTAGCGTCACAAATTCATGCGACATCGAAGTGGCTAAATCGATCGCTTTACCTAGTCTTTTATCAAGTTCTTTTGACAACATAGTTTAGGTTTCCTCTTCGATAATAGACTTCAACGGGTGCTGATTCTGTTTAGAAAATAAATTTGCCTGGTAAGATTTTGTTTCAGCCACTTCAAATGAATACGTTCCACAAAGACCACGTCCTTGTTTGTGAACGTTTAACATAATTTTGTTCGCAGATGCATCATTGTGTCCAAAAAAGACTTTTAATATCTGAATCACAAAATCCATCGGGGTGTAATCATCATTTAATAAAAAAACATTATAGAGTTTCGGCTCTACTGTTTCTACATCGTCGGCAAATTCTGTGTCAGGGTTTTGTTTGGTTTGATTCATAATAATACGCTTAGTTTATGTTAAAGCCCGTAATAATCAATAGGTCTGTATTTTTATGATGCCCCCTTGTCAAAATCGTTAAAAGCAGACATGCTGATTGAGTTGGTCGTAAAAAACACTACAAGGGGACGTTATATGAAATTAAGAAAAATGAATGTAAACAATAAAGGTTTTTCGTTAGTCGAATTAATGATCGTTGTTGCGATCATTGGTTTATTAGCAGCTATCGGGGTACCACAATACGCAAAATTCCAAGCAAGAGCTAGACAGTCTGAAGC
>JAYTPA010000039.1:0-2418 GCA_043747495.1 Bdellovibrio sp. | reverse complement strand
TCCTTTAATGTCTGAATCAACAGCAGAATATTAATGACTAATAAAGTCAATCTATTCTGTGATTGAAACTTAATTCTGTCTCTGTAGGCTTTATTTAAGGAGCTGCTTTGTCAAAGATTGAAGTCTACTTAAATCAAAATCAGGTCAAAAACCTAAAAAATATTTTAGATCAATCTGAAATGGGTTTTCACCTTCTTTTTGACAATAGATCAATCGCAGATGCCTTTAGAGCCGATTTTTCTGAAGATGATTTTTTTCAAGTCGATAATTTAAAGCGGCTACAAGAAGATCTATTAAAACTTCTGCAGCTTAAATCCATGGTCGATAAGCAGGAATTTGTCCGTTGTTTATCATTAGAAAAGCGTGAGCGTTTGATTCGGGCTTATTTCTACATTATCGAAAATAACATTCAACAAGCCAAACAGCAAACACACTAAGTGAAAATGCATCCATTTTTTTTTACTCTTACTTTTTTATTTAGTCTTGCAGCTTCTGCACAAGAATTTACAACACCCAAAGAAAATTTTATTAAAACGTTTGGTTCACAGAAACAAATTTGGGTCGTCGGCTACGCTAATGGCACAATAGAAGAGGCCTTTAACGATCTTGAAGAATCCTTTAACAATGGTGCCAACGCCATAGTTTATGAATCAAATAATTATAAAAAATTGGATGATACTTTGACCCAAGTCAGAAAAAAATATCCTGATAAAATAATTGGAGTTAATTTTTTAGGTAATGATAAAAACCTTATGACCTACAAAGAAACTTTTCAATTAGCCAAAAAACATCAATTACAAATTGCATGGACTGATTTTTCGGCAGTTGACTTAATTCGCGAAGCCCCCGAAACCAGTCTTCACGATATTGAATCACACAAGCCTGAAAATACTTTTTACGTGAGCGGTATTCATATGAAATATTCAACGCTACTGGACGCTAAAAAGCCCCTTGAAAAATCGGCCCTACAAGCCATGGGTTGGGTTGATGGTCTTATCATCACGGGGCCAAAAACAGGTGTGGCAACAGATCATATTAAGGCTGCCAAAGTTCGTCGTGTGATTGGTGATTACCCCTTGGGTGCGGCATCAGGTGTTGATCAGGACAATATTAAAAAGCTCGCACCCCATATCGATTTTATTTTAGTGAACACCAGCATATCAGATAAAAACCATCGCATCATCGGTGCTAAAGTTAAAGCCCTTCGAGATAACTTCCGATAAATAACCCATGAAGTGGTTTTTTATGATCAGTCTGTTTATGGCCGAATTCGCATTTGCAGAATACCGTGTGTTTACGTTATTGATTGAAAATAAAAAAACAAACACGACTAAAACAATCGATAGCACTTTGGATCCAGATCAGTACAAAACTTTTTACACCCTTAGTCCAGATGAGGAGATCTCGTATATTCATACGTGGATGTGTAAAGGCTATACCGGTTTTTTAAAACCACACTGTCAGAAGCAAAACTAGACCTTTTGATGATCTCATTTTAAGACAAACCTGTCATACTAACAGCATGTCTGATGCAATAAATAACCGAAAAGAAAATCAAGATTATATTCGCCAAATTCAGCAATCTAAATCTGAACGTCGTAAAGAATTATCTAAATCAGCACAAGAAGATTTACGAAATTTAAAACAGCATTACAAAAATGAAAATGCTAAACTTGAAGAAGAAAGTTCGGCTGTCATCAATCACATCAAAGCCGATACTGAAGCCTCAGATCTAGAGGCTCGCGCTGAACAAGCTGAAAAAAAACAAGCAGCACAAACTTATAATCGTTCAGGTAAAACAGAAAATTCTCAGCAGGCCCAGCAATCATCAAGACAACCGGCAGCTACACGCAAAATGCCTAATCCAACAACTAAATCAAACCAACCCCAACCCATGACCCAAAATTATGTAACCCGTGGGACAGATGCATTTTATAAAGTGCAAGATCGCGGAAGCCAAATCAGCGAAAGATCAGATGGCTATGAAATTCAAGCCTACGTGCCAGAACATGAAAAAGATAATTTACGTGTTACGATTCAAAATGATAAGGCTATCATTTCTGGCAAACGTAAATTTAAAGACGCTGTGGAAACTGAAGATAAAAAAATCAGTACAAATAATTTTCAAACATTCCATGAAGAATTTAAATTGGGCCGCCCTGTATCGACTGCCGGTATGACCCGTGAGCGCGAAGGCGATTATATTAAGTTTTTTATTCCGAAATTAGAGTCGATTAGTTTTGACGAAGAGACTTAATCAGTAAAATTTTTAAATCTACGATTTTACAATATATTGCGAAATTTCTTTAAGTAAAAACTGTCTGCGATGATTTAAATCGTTGATCTGAGAAAATTGTTTTTGAATAAGTTCTAAAACATTTACTTCTGATGAAGTCACATCGTTCATTTCATTGTAAA
>JAYTPA010000038.1:0-1506 GCA_043747495.1 Bdellovibrio sp. | reverse complement strand
ACTTGGCTGGGTTCATTTAAAATAATGCCTTTACCCAGTCCCGATATCAAAGTATTGGCTGTTCCTAAATCGACATAAAAATCTGCACCAGCAGTTGTTGATCCAAATAGCCAGTCAAACATAATTATTCGTATTTCTTATAGCCAATTGATTGCTCAAAAGGAAAACTAAAATAAACACTGAAGCTTGAGTATGATTTTTTTAAATTCAGATTAAATTCAGTTCCAAAATGTCTATCCATTTCTGGAAACCATTCAGCACCTACAGTAAATTGACTTGAATTGTATGATCCAGACTTAGCATTAAAAAAAGTAATAGGCACAGCCACGTAGGGAATCATATTGCCGTAGCGGGTGTCTGCTTTTTTACTGAATATCGGTGCAATTTGAAAACCTGTTAAATTTTCGTTTTGATCAAGATCATTTTCTTCTCTGGCGTAAATAATAGCAGCACGTGCACCCATAGCTGGTTGGCGATCGACATCTGGAAAGGGAACCCACTTGATAGAAGCTTGTGTGAAGAAATCAGTTTCACCGCCCCCAGCCGTAATACGTCCATCGATATCATCATCAAGATGCGCATCGACAAAAGCCCCAATATTGAAGCCACCGCCGCTTGAAAGAATAGCTTGCGGAGCAACCCCTATTTTAAAATAATTATCTGGAAGAATTTCTGCCGTTTCATTCACAGTCAAAAAACCATGACTTATGCGTGAGAGTAAAAAGGCAGTAGCAAATATAGAAAGGACTTTGGCGACTTTGATTAGTTTTGTTTTTCTCATAGTCCTATGGTAACCAGCTGGACTTTAGTTTGACAAGCTTGATAAAAGATTGTCCCATAATATTTATGCCAGTTCATAAAATATCAGCAGTGATTATTACATTAAATGAACAAACAAATATTGAAAGATGTTTGAAATCACTTCAGTGGGCTGATGAAGTACTTATTTACGATTCTGGTTCTGCGGATTCTACGATCGAAATTGCTGAAAAATTAGGCGCTAAAGTTTTTAAAGGACCATGGCTAGGTTTTGGACCGACAAAAAGAAAAGCCACAGAATTAGCAACGCACGATTGGATTATTTCGATTGATGCTGATGAAGAAATATCTAACGAGCTTAGCCTTGAGATTAAAAAAACAATTGAAACATCAAGTTCGCAAATGGCTTTTAAAATACCTAGGTTGTCATTTTATATGGGCCGCTGGATTAAATATGGTGGTTGGTATCCAGATGCGCAATTACGTTTGTTTAATAAAAAAAATTATCAATGGAACTTAGCAGCTATTCATGAAAAAGTTGAATCCGTAAATCAGATTCAACTTTTTCAGCAACTAAAAAACAATATGCATCATTATGTTTTTGAAAATATCGAGCATCAAGTTAGTACAAACAATAAATATTCAAGTTTGCAGGCTTTAGAAATGTATAAAAATAACAAATCTTTTAATTACTTTCATTTTTTGACAAAGCCCTACGTTAAATTTTTAGAATGCTATTTATTAAAA
>JAYTPA010000037.1:0-2491 GCA_043747495.1 Bdellovibrio sp. | reverse complement strand
GTCACATCAGTTTCACGAACATTGCGTGTTGCAATTTCATTTAACCAGTTCATTTTTTGTTTAACTTGAACTTCTTCAACTAAAGGAATTCTTAAATTTTTAAATGTATGGCCTAAAGCTTTTTCAAATCTAGATAATTTAGGACTTTCTTTTGGTTTAACCATTGTCCAAACGATTCCAGTTTTACCAGCACGTGCTGTACGACCCACACGGTGAGTGTACGTTTCAACATCCCAAGGGATTTCAAAGTTCACTACATGAGTTAAATCTTGAATATCTAAACCGCGCGCTGCCACATCAGTCGCCACTAAAATTTTAGTGCGTTTGTGTTTCATACGTTCAATTGTTCGTGTTCTGTCAGCTTGAACTTTATCGCCATGTAAGCTGTCCACATCTAGGCCTAAACCACGCAGGCGAACTTCTAGTTCAGCCACTTGTTTTTTAGTTGTCGCAAAGATAATTCCGTAGAATTCAGGAGTATTTTTAATTAATAAAGATAAAGCATCTTCTTTATCTTCTTCAAAAATCACGCAAGCATATGAATCAACAAGAATTTTTTCTTGCTGCGTATTCAAAGTGACTTCATGGGCTTTCTTTAAATATTTAGCCGCTAAGTTACGGATCATTTTAGACATTGTTGCAGAAAACAACCATGTTTTAAGATCTTGTTTCGATGTTGATTTCCAAATAGTTTCTAAAGCTTCTTCAAAGCCAAAAGAAAGCATTTCATCAGCTTCATCTAAAACTAAGTATTTTACATCAGATAGATCAATAATTTTTTGTTCCATAAGATCGACTAAACGACCCGGAGTACTGACTAAAATTTCAGGATTGCTTTTGATCGCGCGAATTTGTTTATCATATGATTCGCCACCAACAACTGTAGCGACTTTCATTTTTTTGAATTCGCCAAAGTTTTTGATCATCAGCGCAACTTGCTGAGCTAATTCACGTGTCGGGCAAAGCACTAAAGCTTGCATACCTGCACCAGCTTCTAACTTTTCAACAAGTGGTAATCCGAAAGCAGCTGTTTTACCAGTTCCTGTTTTCGCTAAAGCCACGATATCTGATTCATTTTCTAATAGAAAAGGAATACACGCTTTTTGAATAGGCGTTGCTTTAGTAAATTTTAATTTCGCTAAACCTTTCTGAATTTCTTCAGATAAAGCAAAGTTTAAGAAATCGTTTGTTGGCGCATCTGAAACCTCATCGACCTGTGATTCAATGACAGGTTCAGTGTTTTTTGTGCGCGGCATTTGTTCGATTGTTTGATCAACAGTATCATTAACTGGTAGATCAGTGTTTTCGTTGTTCACAGGTTATCCTTTTGGTAATGCTGGTTCTGGTGGCAGAGAGTCTCACTGTCAGGGTAAACAGTAAAGAGGAAAGGTTATAATGATAGTGATTACAGGTTTTAGTCTCATATAGGAACCGATTAAGCAGTTTTAACCTGTATTTTTTGAAAGAAGTTTAGGGTTGTAAACAGATCAGACGCTGAACGGGGCGTTAGCTGCCAGTTGATTTAGACGTTAAAGCTTGAACCGCAACCACAGTTTTTAGTGGCGTTGGGGTTATTGAAAACAAAACCTTTACCGTTAAGGCCACCTGAAAAATCAAGTGTCAATCCGATAAGATAAAGCAGGCTTTCTTGGTCTACGACTATTTTTTGACCGTTGGATTCAAAAACTTGATCACCGGTTTTTGAGTCGGTATCGAAATCCATTTTATAAGATAACCCTGAACAGCCACCCTTTTTAACCTGAACACGCAAAGCAGCGACATCAGGTTTTCCCTCGTCTTGTTTTAAGCGTTCTAATCGTTTGGCTGCGGTTTCAGATATCTGGATCATTAGGTCATTTTAGCACAGACTGACTTAAAAATCCAGATGTAGTTGTCGATTTAGTAGCGTGCGTAACCCCATAAATCAATAATAGACGTGTCTTCAAAGAATCTTAATTGAAATTGACCGTTGTATGAACCTGGTTGGTGTGGCCAAAACTCGATGCGGACCGTGCATGATTCGTTAGGGAAAAGGGCCATATTGCAATTATGTCGTCCGTTAAAAGCAATACCGTAAATAATAGCTTGCCTATAGTTCAGAATCCCAGTTCCAATATTAGTTATTTTAAAAGTCACAGTGCTGAGTGAATTCACCCAAGTATATCCAAAATCGTATGATGTTCGACCAAAAGTAGAGGGCTTGGCTAGCGGCGTAAGTTCTGATTGAGACACTTGATTCATTGGCGTGATCAAAATATTTTCAGAGGCTTGTGCGATTGTAAATAAACTTAAAAAAAGAACGCTAAATAAAGTCATTTTCATAGATGCTCCTTATGAACTGTTAAAGTTAACATTATTGGAGCAAAAGACTTTGGACTTGTCCAACGTAATTTTCTGATTACACTTATATAAATGACACCATTTTTTTATCCTTATTTTATTAAAGCGTTCAAGAAACTGAAATCTGACACTTTTTTTGAAACACAGTTAG
>JAYTPA010000036.1:0-5461 GCA_043747495.1 Bdellovibrio sp. | reverse complement strand
TGCAAACGATCAATGACCAAATAAAATGTGTCAGCAGGTATACCTTTTTTAATATTTGCTGGTTCACTGATATCAATAATATCTTGAATTTCATACGACGGAGCATCTGATTTTTTTTTAGCTTTTTTTTCTTTTAAAGTCGTAATTCTTAAGTAACCATCTTGTAACAACAATGAATGCAGTTTTTTACCTTCAAGCAGTCTGTTCTCTTTTGAAATCTCTACTAAAATATATCCACGTTGATCATGAAACTGTTCAACGACTAAATCTGAAGCTTGCGTCGTCGAAAGTTTTGTCGCAGGAATCATATGATCCGGGCAGTAAGATACGCCGATCTTTTCAAACAATAGTCTTAAATAATCAATCAGTTCAGTTGTGGTTCCCACAGTGGACCGACTAGATTTAACAGAGTTTTTTTGTTCAATAGAAATTGCAGGTGGGATATTATTTATGCCTTCAATATCAGGCTTTGGAGCTTTGTTTAAAAACTGTCTGGCATAATTTGACATGCTTTCAATAAAGCGACGTTGTCCTTCAGCAAATAAAGTTTCAAAAGCTAAAGAACTTTTTCCCGAACCAGAAGGGCCACAGATTACAGTTAATTCACCTAATGGGATTTCAACTTCAATATTTTTTAAATTATTTTGTTTTATGCCCCATATATGGATCGTCTTCATTCACCAATGTCTCGCTTCAAGTAGTCAGTTGTTTCCTCGCTGCGACTTGCTGCCGCTGAGGGCTCAGTGCCATCGATGAATGATTGATCTATCACTCGAGGGCTGGCTGAGTTTGCCAACTTACCACTATCAGCATCTATTTTCACTGTTTTAACTCCGTCAGGAACGGGAAAAGAGACTTTTGGCAAATTTTCGTGGGAAACCTTCATATAATTTAGCCAAATAGGTAATGCAGCTCGGCCACCGACTTCACCCTTACCGATAGATTGTTCTTTATCAAAACCGACCCACACACCAGTTGCGATCTGAGCTGTGTAGCCAATAAACCAGGCATCAACATAGCCATTCGTTGTTCCCGTTTTACCTGCGACTTCTCTGCCTAATTCACCGGCCCGTTGTCCGGTGCCGAATGAATCTGTCACAGTGCCACGCAACATATCTGTGATGACGTAGGCCACTTCTGGTTTGATCAGCTGTTCAGGATTATTAAAGAAAAAAGGCGAATCATTATTTTCAGAATTTTGATCAACCACATCGTATTGCTGTTTCATTTCAGTAAATTTTTGCTCGATTGGTTCTAACTCTTTTAAAAATCTTGAATCCAGTGATAAATTTTCTAAAAGAATTTTACCATTGCGATCAATCACTTTTTTCACAATCATCGGACGGATTCTTTTTCCTAGTCGGCCAAACTGAGAAAATGCTTTTGTCATTTCATATAAAGTCACTGAACTAGAACCTAATACTAAAGTGTAATCAGGATTTAATTTTGAAAAAATTCCCAATCTTTGAGCAAATTCCATCGAAAAATTAACACCAATATCTTCGACAATTTTTACCGATGGAATATTCAATGATCTAACTAAAGCATTACGCATAGTGATTTCACCGCTGAATTCACGGCCATGATTAGCTGGCTTCCAAATTTTTTCATCGCCTTGGCCTTCGGCACCTTCACCATCTGCTTGTTTGTAAACAAGTGGGGCATCAATAATTTTAGTCGAAGGATTATAACCTTTTTCTAAAGCAGCAGCGTAGATTAAAGCTTTAAATGAAGACCCGGTTTGTCTTGCTGCTTGCAAAGCCCGATTATATTCATTTCTTGTAAAGCTATAACCACCGACCATGGCTAAAACATCTTGGCTTTGCTGATCAAGTGATAACAAAGAACCTTCGACGATAGGTTCTTGATCAAGTTCTACCGTAATATATTTTGTAATATTTAACGGAAAAGCTTTTTTTATTTTTGCTTTTTTATTTTTAACAGCAGTATCAACTTTTTCAATATATTTATCAGCTGTGATTTTAACCAAAACCACATCCCCTTTTTTAAGGGCCTGTGATGGTTTTTTGATTTGATCATTTTCGGGTTTAACATCCATGTTGACTTTACGAGCCCACATCATAGTTTCAAAATCGATTAAGCCACGACTGTCAGGCAGTAAAACTTCAACATACCCTAATTGATCATCCACTGAATTAACGATAGCTTCATAAGATTTACCGATGACCAAATAATCAGGAAGTACTTTTGCATCACCAGTTACTTTTTTAGAAATCAATTTACCTTTATTCACGATATCAACTTCGGCGAATGTTCCATCAGGTAAAATAGTTCGTTCCGGATTTGATTCACTAATAATTGTTTTTTTAGCTTTATCTAAAAATTCTTCGTAATCACTATTTGATTCTAAAACTTTTGTAGGACCACGAAAGCCTTGGCGCTTATCAAGCTCTTTCAAGCCTAACACCATGGATTCATTGGCAGCGACCTGTTTATCAATATCTAAACCAGTCACAATTTTTGCACCCTGATTTAAAATGAGATCTTCACCCAACTGATCAACTAACAACTGCCGAATAGTTTCTAAATAAAACGGCGCTTTTGATTCATATTCTTCTTTTAAATAAACTGTGACAGGTTCTTTGATAAATTCTTCAGCTTGTGCGGAAGTGATATACTTAATATCTGCAAGGCGATGAATAACGTAAGTTTGACGTTCTTTAGCCCGTATCGGATTTCGAACAGGGGAATAATCAGATGGAGCTTTTGGTAAACCAGCTAACATAGCAGCTTCGGGGATAGTTAATTTTTTTGCAGGCTTACGAAAATAAGTTTGCGCTGCCATTTCTATACCGTAAGCACTTTGACCAAAATAAATCTGATTCAAGTATAAATATAAAATATCTTCTTTAGTTAAATTTTTCTCGATCTGCAAAGCCAATAAAATATCTTTAATTTTACGGGTCATTGTTCGTTCGCTAGTTAAAAATAAAGTCTTTGCAACTTGCTGAGTGATTGTTGACCCACCTTGAACATTTCGCCCAGCCCGCATATTCGCAACAAAAGCCCGAAACAGCGCCTGAAGATTAATCCCGCTATGTTGAAAAAACTGATCGTCTTCGGCAGCTAAAAAAGATTTAACAACATGTTCAGGCATTTCTTTATACGGAATCACAACACGACGTTCGCGGTAGAATTCACCAATTTTTTTTCCATTACGATCGAAAACCTGTGAAACCATCAGGGGTTGGTAATCTTCGATTTTAATAATTTCAGGTAATGTTTTTTTAACGGAAATATAGGCAAAATAAAGAGCAGTGGTTCCCAAAAGAAATAACGCAAAAAAGGCGATCAGTAGTTTTTTTAACATGCAATAATCTTAGCAAAAAAGGAGGCCTCTGGGTAATAAAAAAAGCCATTCGGGGTGAATGGCTTTTTCGGGAAAAATTAGATTTTGGGTCTATTGGCCAGCTTTTGCTTTTTTCTCGGGGATCTGTTCCGGGTTAGAATCATATTCTAAAGTGCTGCACATTTCTTTCGTATCTTTCGGTGAATCTTTTCCAGCACATTTACAACTGCGGATTGCTCGGTTATACAGACTTTTAGATTTTCCAATAACGCTTTCAGCAACTTTGGTTGCCGACTTTAAACCTGTTTTCTTTTGAATTTCTAAATCAACAAGATCTTGCTTTAACTTTGCAATTCTAGCATTTAGCTCGTTAACGGATTGTGTTGCTGACTCTGTAGCTTTTAATTTTTCTTGAGCTAAAGTTTCTAATTCTTTGGCTAATGCTGTCGCTAGTTCATTTTTTTCACGATCAGATTCTTGAGCAATTTTTTGTAAATCAGTTTGTGCATTTTGTTGTACACTTTGTTCGTCTTTCAATTGCGCCTGTAATTCAGTCATCTCTTCGTTAGCGTTTTCTATAGCCTGTTGATTTTCATATTCCTTGTTAGCTTTGTCTGCATTCAATCTTTCGTAACACGTATCAGATATCGATTGGATCAATTTTTTAAATTCAGCCGTCGCTTTCGTACCACGGTTCAAAACTTTGGGTACATCTTTACAAACTTCAGCAGGCGCAGCTGAGCCTTTATTTTGATAGGCCTCTAGCATACACTTTTTCGCAGTTTGTATGGCCTGATTACATTGTAATGCAATTTTTTCTGAAGCCCGCTCAGATTCTGTATTTTTAAAATTAAAATTAATACGTTTAACAGATTTTTGAACAGCTAGCATTTTTTTACTTAATTCACGAACTTTTTTTCCAGATTCAACTAAAGAATCTGAATTAGCTTTTAAACGTTCACGCATTTCTTTGTCTAATGAACGCATATCTTTTTCATGATCTTTATTAAATTCATTTACTTTTTTATCGATTTCAACATGGGTCTTATCCATCTCTTTTTTCTCAGAGATGATGTCTTTGTTTAAATCATTGATTTCTTTTTGCAGATCTTTTTTAGCTGTTTTGTATTCTTTTTCTGCATCTTCAAGTTTTTTGTTGTCAAAATCTAACATACAACTTCCAGCCGAAGAACCGCTACCAGGTTCAGAGCCAATTTTTCCCAGTACATCAGATAAAATATCTACCATTGCACCTGATTGTTCTGCAGGGCTTTCAGAATTTGAAGACGAAGCTTTCTCGGCTTGAGAATGACATTCTCTGATTTTCTTAGAACATTCATTTTTAGGATCAAAAGTTTTACTTTTCTTTTTTGTTGTAACATTTGTTAAAGCACCACACGCATTATTGACATCGTCGAAGCTTTCAAAATATTTATCATACTCTGTTTTACATTGGGCTTTTTGTTCTTTGAGGTCTTCATTTGTTGCTAAGCCGTCACATTCTTGGTACTCGTTACCACTACAAATCTGATAACAACTATTTTTTTCTGTAGAACTTTGTTTGTGTATTTCGGATGAACAATTATCAATTTTACATTGTTTAATAAGTTGAGTTTTACATTGTTGAGCAGTTTGTTCCGCACCCCACGATATCATAGTGAGACACATGACCAAGAAAAACATGACAGGTGTAAACAGTTTTATAGGTGAAAATGATTTCATTTGAATTTCTCCCTTTATAAGGTTTATTCAGCAATACAGAAGCCAAAATTTGTTACTCATCTACTAGTTTGACGCTTCATTATGAGACTGTGAATTTAAATTTGTTTTATCGTGGGCTTAGGTCGGGTCTGGGTGTTTATATTCTACTTAGAAACAGTTAGTCTATTAGATATGGATTTTAAGCGAATTTTTCCTATAGTCGATTTCAATGAAAAATATAAGTTTAGTCATTGCTTTACGACCCAAGAATTTTTAATTCAAGTCGTTGATATCTATTTTAATGATATGGATTCACGCATTCGCGAAGCCTGCCTATCTGTTTATATGGCTTACCGCGATCATTACCCCAGCTATCTTGTCTATTTAGATCAAGAACGTATTGAAAGACTAAATTTTGATATTCAAAAGTCATCTGGTAAAATTATAAAA
>JAYTPA010000035.1:0-17985 GCA_043747495.1 Bdellovibrio sp. | reverse complement strand
TCTAAATTTTTCTGAAGAGAAAAAAATTGTAGAACAGTTTCTTTTGTAAACACTCTGTTTGCTATTGAGAAAATAGTTGTATTAAAAATATTGCTCCATATATCAATAAATTCTAAGCCAAAAACTTCAGACTCATTTTTTGGGAATTGATTTAAGACATACGGAAAAAACATAAATATATTTTTACCAGAGCAGGCTGATCCTAATCCTGTCAGAATACGTACAGGATAATGCTGCGGCCAAGAATAATTATCTAATGCACTATCATACCGCTTGTAGCGTTCAAAAATTTTTACTGATTGGGAACGAGATTTAATCCAGTCATGTGTAAGTTGCTCAAGATCGCAGTCTCTAGATAAAAGGACATCACTATAGTTAGAAGCTGTTTTAGTCAGCTTAATGTCACCGCGAATACGACAAAAATTCTGATTTTTAATGTTATTTAGTATCTCACCAGAAAGCATAAGCACCTCTGATTAACATTTAA
Source organism: Bdellovibrio sp. (assembly GCA_043747495.1). Classification (GTDB taxonomy): domain Bacteria; phylum Bdellovibrionota; class Bdellovibrionia; order Bdellovibrionales; family Bdellovibrionaceae; genus Pseudobdellovibrio. The sequence goes on along the minus strand of JAYTPA010000035.1, from coordinate 17,498 downwards.
TTCAATACGAAAGCCATAAGTTGCTGCAACCATATCGAATATATGCAACACAGAGATCCGAGATTCCGATTTTTAAGAATTTGAACTTACTTAGATCAGAAATTAGGAATTTTAATCCTGAACCAAATATCTATCCGTAGTAAAGCCCTGAGCGTTTAACCAGGGGTAGAACTCAGTCTCTAATAATAAACGAGCTTTACCAAGATCTACGTTTTTAGGATCATCAAGACCAGTAGATAAAACATCTAAAATTTGATTCTGTTTAAGGCCCGCTTCTTGCGCCACGTGATACGGGATCAACGTGTAAGTGATCATGCCGTAACGGGACCGATACCATTGGGGGAATTCATTTTCGATGATGGATTCAACTTTTTTCTTAAATTGAAACTGCGGATCAGCGACTTTGTCCCGCATTTCAACGAAGTTTTCTAAAGCCATATCGGCAATCGCATTCGCGTTTGGGCGCTGGATGCTATTATAAGACTTTAGAATGTCTTCCCATTTTGGCTCGCCAAAATGACTGCCTTTTTGTTTTTCTAAAAGTTTAAATAGGGTTGTGCAGTCTTCAAAACCTGAATTCATCCCCTGGCCAAAGAATGGAACAATCGCATGTGAAGCATCCCCCATCAAAGCGATTTCGCCTTTATAGACCCAATTGCTTAATCGAACAGTTCCTAACTGACCAATAGGGTTTTCCATAAAGTCGTTGATATAGTTTGGCATAAATGGAATCGCCGATTTAAATTCAGATTCAAACATATTTTTAACATCGGCTTCAGTTTTAATTTTTTCAAAACTGAATTCATGATTTTTGTGGGGTAAATACAAAGTCATTGTGTAACTGCTATCAATATTTTCCAAACCCATCATCATATGGGTTCCACGCGCCCAAATGTGTAATTCATTTTTAGCCATTTCAGAATTTTTTGGCATAAATAATTCTTTGTAGCCAGAATCAAGCCAGTCTGTTCTTTCTTGATATATTTGCGGTTCTTTGGCTGCTAAAGCTTTGCGAATAACTGATCCTGCGCCATCAGTGGCAAATAAAAGATCATAGTTAATATTTTGGTTATGATTATTTTTAGAAAAAGTCAGTTGTTTGTTATCAAGATGAATAGCTTCCAAATTTTCTTCGAAATGAAATTTGACTCCGATGTTTTGACATTCAGCGATGAGGGCTTTGTTTAATTCCCAACGTGAAACTGAATAATTACATTCAGTTTTATTTCTACCGTAGGGCTGAAATAATTTTTCACCAGATTTTTGATGAATTCCCCGACCGTAAACCGGTGTTGTAAGAGGTAATATTTTTTTTGTCAGACCTGCGATTTCTAAGCCGTGTAATCCGCGTGATGTCAAAATTAAATTAATACTGCGCCCAGCTTGCATGTGCATATCTTTGGGGTTTTGTCTTTTTTCGAAGACTGTGACGTCATAGTTTTGTTTCTTCAGTATGTAAGCCCAAAGTGATCCAACTAATCCTGCCCCAATAATAGTGATGTGACGCATATTATTTTCCTGCCGAAAATTCTTTTAATAAATTCACTAATCTAAAAACATCTTCAAAACTATTATACATTGGTACTGGTGTGGCACGAATGATGTATGGTTCACGGAAATCAACAATTGCGCCCGCGTGAATCATTTTATCAAACCATGATTTGGGTGATGTTTTAAATTTCAAACATAACATTGATCCACGCTCTTTCGGTGTGATCACATCAATTTGGTCTGAAAGATTTTGCTGGATCAACCATTCAAAATAACTTGTTAACTTATCACCTTTTTCACGAAGATTTTTAATGCCGGCTTCGTCAAATAATTCCATCGATGCCCGTAGTGATGCTAATTGAAATATCGGTGGGTTGCTTAACTGCCAAGCTTCTGCTGTAGGAAGTGGTTCAAAGTCAGGGCCCATTTTAAAGCGACTTTCTTTGTTATGACCCCACCAGCCTTCAAAGCGCGGTATATCTTTTTGACCTAAGTGTTTTTCATGAACGTAAGCACCGGCTAGGCCACCGGGGCCAGAATTTATATATTTGTAAGTGCACCACATCGCAAAATCGACATTCCAATCATGAAGACTCATGTGTAGATTACCTGCGCCGTGGGCTAAATTAAAACCAACAATTGCGCCAACTTTGTGGCCGGCTTCGACAATACGTTGCATATTAAATTTTTGACCCGATAAATAATTACAATTCCCCAACATGATCACTGATAATTCTTTACCATGTTTGTTAATCGTTTCGATGATTGAGTCTTCAGACACAGTCATGCCATCAGCACCCGGGGTTAACTCAATAATGGCTTCTTTAGGATTAAAACCATGATATCTGGCCTGTGAATCCACTGCATATTTATCTGACGGGAAAGTATTATTTTCGATCAAAATTTTAAAACGTTCTTTTGTGGGTTTATAAAAACTCACCAACATCAAATGTAAATTTACTGTCAGTGTATTCATCGCGATCACTTCAGAATTTTTTGCTCCGACAAGTTTTGCAAAACTAGCTGTGATAAAATCATGGTAATGAACCCATGGGTGTGAACCTAAGAAATGGCCTTCGACTCCGTATTGAGCCCAAGCCGATAATTCTTGATTTACAAAAGTATGCGCTCGTTTTGGCATCAGACCTAAAGAATGCCCTGCGAAGTATAATTGATTTTGACCTTCTTTAGTTTGTGGGAAATGAAATTCATCTCTGAATTTTTTAAGAGGATCTACTTGATCTTGTTTCTGGGCAAAAGCTAAATTATTTTCAAACATAAAAGTCCTTACTATATTAAGCTGTGATATGAACTTCGCAATCGGGTAAATGATCAACGTGTAATTGCACGTGCATTTTGTTTTGTAATTCAACAGCGGCGGTGGCGGCGCCTGCTAACACAAATTGACCTGCTTGAATTTTTCGCCCACGAAGTGCCAGCAGCCTGCATTGTTCAATAATTGAAACCACAGGGTCACCAGATATCTCGCTAGACATTCCTGATTGTCTAACTTCGCCATTGATCGACATTGCCATCTTTAAATTTTTTAAATCTAATTTTTGAAAATCTTTAATCCATGGTCCTAAAATAAAATGTGATGATGATGAATTATCAGCGATGACGTCTTCCATAGAAAAATATTTAAATTGATCATAACGTGAATCTAAAATTTCTAAACAGGCGCAAACCGCTTCTGTAGCATCTAACACCTGTTCGCGGGTGACATCACCTTGAAGATCTTTTTTAAAAAGAAAAGCGACTTCAGGTTCAATTTTTGAATGAATAAGTGATGAGATATTAAAAGTCGTAGCGTTTTGAATTTGCATTTTCTCTGTGAGTTCTCCGTAAAGTGGAGAATCCAAATTCATTTGTTTTCTTTTGCCTTCAGACGTTAAGCCCATCTTTAAACCAATTTTTTTTTCACCGGATTTTTCACGGAGAGCAATTCCCAATTCCTGTACGGAATAAGCTTGCTCACGATTCAAATTTATATTTTGTTTGCTTAATTGAATGACCGGAGTTTTATTTAACCGGGCTGTGTGCAGCAGATTTGCGACTGATTCAAGAGATTGATTTTCCATGACATCTAACCTAAAACAGACAATGCTGAGGTCTCAACTAAAATCTTTTATAACAGTGGGTAGTTGTGAAAATAAATGAGCGTCAAATTATCGATATTTCGCCGGTGATTAGCGAAAAAACAGCGGTCTTCCCAGGTGACACGCCTTTTTCTCATGATTTTTTGATGCAAATTAATCAAGGCGACAATCTGGATTTATCCACAATTAAAACCACAGTTCATATTGGTGCTCATACGGATGCCCCAAGCCACTACCATGAAAAGGGTATTTCTATAGCAGAACGTGATCTGAGTTATTATGTGGGTGCTTGCCAAGTCATCGAAGTTTCATTGCCACCCAGCGAGCGCATTCGTCCTAAACACCTTACGCAGGACATTAAAGCCCCCAGAGTGCTATTCAAGACAAAGTCTTTTCCTAATCCCAATCAGTGGAATAATGATTTTGTGGCCTTATCAGCCGAGTTGGTTGAATTTTTAGCATTAAAAAAAGTCATTTTAGTAGGAATCGATACGCCTTCTGTGGATTTGGCTGAAGATAAACTGCTAGAAAGCCATAAAACGATTTATAAACACAATATGGCTATTCTTGAAGGAATCGTTTTAGATGATGTGACCTCTGGTGATTATGACTTGATTTGTCTACCTCTTAAAATTGCAAAAGCTGATGCATCCCCTGTCAGAGCTGTGTTACTAAAATAGAGCTATGCAAAAAATATTAAACTATATCGATGGAAAACTTGTTCAACCTAGCAGTGGGAAGTTCTTAGATAACTTCAATCCGTCACGTGGCGTGGTTTATTCACAAATTGCTGATTCAAATAAAGACGATGTAGGGCTTGCCATCCATGCAGCGAAAAAAGCATTTCTTGCTTGGTCAAACTTAACAACAGAACAACGATCAAATTATTTACGCTTGATCTCCGAAGGAATTCTTAAAAAAATAAATTTATTTGCAGAAGCCGAAAGTATTGATAACGGAAAACCTGTTACCTTAGCTAAAAATTTAGATATTCCGCGAAGTGCAAAAAATTTTGAATTTTTCGCAGAAGCGATCACGCAATTTCACGGTGAAAGTTTTCGTACTAATGCCACAGCTGTGAACTACACGGATTATTCAGCGTTGGGTGTTGTGGCCTGTATATCTCCATGGAATTTGCCTTTGTATTTGTTAACTTGGAAATTAGCACCAGCGCTAGCTGCTGGCAATACCGTTGTGGCCAAGCCTTCTGAGATGACACCGATGACGGCCTACTTGTTATCTGAAGTTTGTATTGAAGTTGGCCTTCCAGCTGGTGTGTTAAATATTATTCACGGCACAGGACCCAATGTTGGTGCGCCACTTGTCGAACACAAAGATATTAAAGCCATTACATTCACAGGCAGTACGCAAACCGGTCGTAGCATTGCCAATTCTGTTTCTGGTCAATTTAAAAAGATGGCTTTAGAAATGGGTGGAAAAAACCCAAATATTATTTTTGCTGATTGTGATTTTGAAAACACATTAGAAATGACTTTGAAATCAACTTTTTCAAATCAAGGACAGATCTGTCTATGTGGATCACGCATTTTTGTAGAAAAACCTATTTATGAAAAATTTAAATTAGCTTTGATTGAAAAAACGAAAAAATTAAAACAAGGTGATCCGCTTTTAACTGATACTGAACAAGGCGCTTTAGTTTCTGAAGCTCATATGCAAAAAGTTTTAAGTTATATACAATTAGCTAAAGATGAAGGCGGAATTATTTTAACCGGTGGTCGCAAAGCCGAATTGTCAGCAGAATTAAACAAAGGTTATTTTGTCGAACCTACATTGATAGAAGGCCTAGATTACAAATGTCGTACCAACCAAGAAGAAATTTTTGGACCAGTGGCCACGATCACACCATTCGAAACAGAAGATGAAGTTTTGAAAATGGCAAATTCAACAAATTATGGCTTGGCCTGTTCAATTTGGACCAGTGATTTAAATCGCGCCAATCGTATGGCTAAAAAAATGGAATCAGGAATAGTTTGGATCAACACGTGGATGCTTCGTGATTTAAGAACTCCGTTCGGTGGAGTCAAAGAATCAGGGTACGGCCGCGAAGGCGGAATGGAAGCTTTAAAGTTTTTTAGCGAAGTTAAAAATATTTGTATTCAGCACAGTGAATAGTTGTAAAGAGTAAAGGAATAGCTACATGACAAACGAAATTAACTCATCACGAGCCCCAGAACCAGTCGGCGCTTATCCGCATGCCAGAAAAGTTGGAAATTTATTATTTTTATCAGGTGTTGGTCCTCGTGAACGGGGAACTAAAAAAATCCCTGGCGTAGAATTAAATGCAGATGGCACGATTCAGTCCTACGATATTGCAACCCAATGCCACAGTGTTTTTAAAAATGTGCGCTCTATTTTAGAAGATTCAGGCGCTAGCTGGAATGATTTAGTTGATGTCACAGTTTATTTAACAAATATGAAAAATGATTTCCCGATTTATAATAAATTGTGGGCTGAATATTTTAGCGAAAACCCACCGTGCCGAACAACTTTAGAAATTAATTGTTTACCTACACCGATCGCCATTGAACTTAAGTGTGTGGCAGTTATTAAAAACTAAACAAAGGCAAAATATGTTTGGATTATATGAAGCTTTTAATTTTAAAAAATGGATCGAAGAAAACCGCCATTTGTTAAAACCACCTGTGGGTAACAAATGTATTTGGCCACAACGTGATTTTATCGTGATGGCTGTTGGCGGTCCCAACGAAAGAACTGATTTTCACGTGAATACGGGTGAAGAGTTTTTTTACCAAATTGAAGGCGACATGGTTTTAAAAATCATTAATCCTGAAGGCCAGATTAAAGATATCAATATTCATGAAGGCGATATTTATTTATTACCTGCCAATACGCCACATTCTCCGCAACGGGCCATCAACACAGTTGGATTAGTGATCGAGAAAAAACGTCCTGAAGGTCTTAAAGATGGTCTTCAGTGGTATTGTGAAAAATGTCACAATAAATTGTATGAAGAATTTTTTATTTTGAAAAATATTGAAACTCAGTTTCCTGAAGTTTTTGATAAATATTATAATAGTGAACACACAAAATGTAAAAAATGTGGAACGCTAAACGGTCGAAAGTGGAGTCATGCTTAAAATTGATATTCACACACACATATTACCGCCAGAAATTCCCCAGTTTAAGAAACAGTTTGGGTACGGTGGTTTTATTGAACTTAAAAAAAATCCCGGATGCAGTCACTGTGATATGGTAGACGACAGCGGAAAGTTTTTTAGACGTGTTGAAGAAAACAGTTTTAATCCAGAAGCCAGAATCCGTGATTACGATCAGTTTCAAACTCAAGTTCAAGTTTTATCAACTGTACCTGTGATGTTTTCTTATTGGGCTAAGCCTCAAGACGGTTTAGTAGTTTCGCAATTTTTAAATGATCATATTGCAGGTGTTGTACAAAAAAAACCTAAACGCTTTGTGGGTTTAGGCACACTACCTATGCAGGCCCCAGAATTAGCCGTGAAAGAAATTGAACGGGGTATGAAAGATTTAGGTCTTAAAGGTTTTCAAATCGGATCTCATGTTAATGATATGAATTTATCAGATGAAAGATTATTTCCTGTTTATGAGGCCTTAGAAAAACATAATGCCTGTTTGTTCGTGCATCCGTGGGACATGATGGGACAAGAAAAAATGCAGAAATATTGGTTACCATGGCTTGTGGGAATGCCTGCGGAATCAAGTTTAGCGATTTGTTCGATGATTTTTGGTGGAGTCTTTGAAAAGTTTCCGAAACTGCGTGTGGCTTTTGCCCATGGTGGGGGATCATTTCCTTTTACACTGGGTCGTATACAACATGGGTTTGAAGCTCGTCCAGATCTAGTGGCCGTCGATTGCAAAATTCAGCCCAAAGATTTTATAGGCCGATTTTTTGTTGATAGTTTAGTGCATGATCAAAAATCTTTAGAATTTTTAATTTCAGTAATAGGTAAAGAAAATATTTGTTTAGGCACTGATTATCCGTTTCCGTTAGGGGAATTACATCCTGGGAGGTTAATCGCTGAAAGTAAACTGGATTTAGATGCACAAAAATGGCTTTATCATAAGTCTGCTTTAAACTGGCTGGACATGAAAGCTGAATTCTTTATTTAGCTATTAGATTATTTTTAAGGGGTATACATGGATTTGCAATTAGCTGGAAAAAAAGCTTTAGTGTTTGGATCATCAACAGGTATTGGTCGCGCAGTAGCGGAATCATTACTGGCTGAAAAAACGACTGTGTTTGTAAATTCGCGGAGTTCTGATCGTTTACAAAAAACAATTTCTGAAATTAAAGCCAGTGGTGGCGTAGTTGCTGATCTAACAAAGCCCTTTGAGGCGGCAAAAGCCACCCGCGAGGCCATTGAAAAAATGAATGGCTTAGATATTTTAATTATCAACACTGGCGGTCCAGCAAAAGGGGCTTTTGCAGATATCACAACTGAACAATGGTTATCTGATTATCAAAACTTATGGCTTAGTTTTGTTGATGCAGTTAAAGAAGCTTTACCGATTATGAAAAAGCAAAAATACGGTCGGATTGTTTTAGTCACATCACTAGCGGCTAAAGAACCCTTAGCGAATTTAACCACGTCAAATGGTTTACGATCTGGTTTAACGGGTCTATGTAAATCACTAGCTAACGAAGTCGCGGCCGATGGGATTACGATTAATATTTTATTACCAGGTTATACAAATACGGATCGTTTAAAAGAATTGAAATTAAGTGAAGAAAAAGTAAAACAAATGGTTCCAGCGGGACGTTTAGGTGACCCACGTGAATTAGCCGATATGGCCACATTTTTAGCTTCGCCCAAAGCGGGTTATATCACTGGGCAATCGATCGCAATTGATGGTGGAGTCTTGCGCGGTCTTTAATCAAAGCCCGACCTAAGTCATAAGTAGAAACTCTTTAAAAATCGATCTACTTGTTTAGGTCAACTAAACAGCAGATCATTGTAAAACAACAAACACTACAAGGAGTTTTACATGTTAAAAATTATCTTATTTTCACTTTTCTTAGGTTCATCTGCTTTAGCTGCTGATGCAGGTTGCGGTTTAGGTTCACAAATTATCAAACACAACACAAAAGTTATGCAATTATTGGCTGTAACAACAAATCACATTTTCGGTTCGCAAACATTTGGTATTACTTTCGGAACTTCTGGTTGTTCTGCAAGTGGTTTAGTTATGAACGAAAAACAAATCCAATATTTCGTAGAAGTAAATCAACAAGAATTACAGCGTGAAATGGCTCAAGGTCATGGCGAAAAAGTTTCCACTTTAGCTGCATTAGCTGGTTGTTCTACGTCTGCGCAAATCAACTCTTTTAACACTGCTGCTCAATCAGCATTTAAAACAATCGTGCCATCTGCACAAACAAGTTCAGTTGACTTCGTTAATAACTTAAAAGCATCATCAGTAGCTGATGCTTGCCACGGTTCTTAATTTTAGATTAATAGTTTTTATTATTATCTTGAACGCCTCACTTTCGTGGGGCGTTTCTGTTTCTTGGGCTGCAACACCAAAAAAATTAAATGAATATATCCAAAACGCCAAGGACAAGAAACTTTGGACGAATATAAAATGGCTTAAACTGAACCAATATTCTAAAACACTTTTTGGATATGAATCTGAATTTCGTGGGCCTTTGTTTTTAGCCGAAAATGGCTTCAAATCTCCTGAAGATGAATTACTTAAATCAATCGAAGTTCTGTTTTCAGAATCAAAAGACTACACAGAAAAATTTAAACGGCACCCACAGTGTCAGTTTTTAGCTAGAACAAAGTGGCTGAAAAAAGTTTTATCAATTGATGCTAAAGACTTAGTTGATTGTAAAGAGCGTAGCAAATGGAAAAAAGAATTAAATGCCCAAGCTGTCAGCCTGATTTTTGCCTCTGCTGATTTAGGAAATCCAGCCTCAAGTTTTGGTCATACTTTTTTAAAAGTATTAAATCCACAAAATGCGAAAAATAAAGATCTGATTGATTACGGCGTGAATTACGCAGCCGATGCCGATGAAACGGATATGCTGTATGCGATGAAGGGTCTGTTCGGGTTTTATGGTGGCCGGTTTACAATGCTGCCTTATCACCAGAAACAGCGTGAATACATTAATTTAGAGGGCCGTGATATTTGGGAATACCAACTGAATTTAACACCTGATGAAACTGAGGAACTAGTTGATCATTTATTAGAGTTTGAAAATGCAACGGCACCATATTTCTTTTTTGATGATAATTGTTCCTATAGATTATTAAGATCTATTGAAGTTGTCAGACCAGAATTGAATTTAGCCAGTCAGTTTAAATATTTTGTAATACCCATAGACACAGTTAAAAAAGTCGTTGCTGAAAATAACTTAGTTACAGCTAAAAAATTTACAAAATCAGTGAAGACAGATTATTTAGAATCTTATATCGATCTCAATACAGAACAGAAAACAGCTGTTAAAGATGTGATTCAAAATAAATTAGACCTTGAAAAAACAAAATTCACTCTGAAACAAAAAGCAGAAGTCTACGAGACAGCAATGAAGTATTACGCGATTCAAAGCTTTAAAGATGGTAAAGATTATGAAAATGAAAAGTATGAACTTTCTGTAAACAGAGCCGTTTTAGGTGCGGTCACCCAGCAGAAGCAAACAGATCCACCGTTTGCTCCTGATCAAAGCCATGATTCATCCGCTGTTTACATTGGTGGGGGATACAATCAAAAATCAGAAACTCATTTTTATTCTTTTAAATTCAGACACGCTTTTCATGATTTAGAACAAGTTGATTTGGGCACAGTTAAATTAAGCCATGTGGAATTAGCTGGTTTTGATTTTAGATACGATGAAGATCGTAAAAAAACAACTTTACATGATTTTACTTTTGTTAGACTTGTGAACACCAATCCTGCAAACGAATTAGAACAAAATATTTCTTGGAAAATTCATGCCCATTTGCAAGACCCGTATAGGCCCGCAGTCGACGCAGGTGGGGGAATGAGCTATGATTTAACAAACAACCTAAGGCTTACGTCATTTATATCTGGGGGCTATTCTACGCGTGGGTATGTAACAGATACGGATGAAGAATTTCATCAACTTTATTTAGGCCCAGAATTATTATTTATTTACCGGCCTATAAAACCAGTTGGTTTATCGTTAACGACTGGTTATTTCGGACGCCTAGAAGAAAAATCATTTTTAAGAACAATTGTAAAATTAAATTATCAAATCATCAGAAATTCTGATTTACAAATCGATTGGCAAAACCAAAATCAGGAAACACAAATCAGATGGGTTCAGAATTTTATTTTTTAGTTATTGAAACGAAGTGCTGCGTTCTTTGCTACCAGAGAAACCAATAGCATCTACAGCCTTGGTGTGTCTGTTATACATTATCGAGATTCCATTTTTTTTATCTTTAACTCGGACTGTGCTAGAAATAAAGTGTGGTAAGGAATATATGTCAGGTAATTCTTCAAAAGAAGTTTTGCCGAAATTAGATATGGCACCATCAAATTTAGATTCTTTTTCGTCAAGTGGGGGTATCCATAAATAGCTATCAAGTAGGTTAGTTGCTGAACTAATATATATTGAAGCTCTTTGATGGCTGTTTGCTTTATCGTTGTAATGTAAGGTTTGACGGTTTCCGTCAACAAGAATTTCATTCGGTTGGCCAAGCTGGCGAATCACATCTTCTTTTGTAGTTGTCTTAAAGCTAAAGCTTTTTAATGTTGAATATTGAAGGTTATTTTTTGTAGAAAAAAAGCCACATGATGTTAAAAAATACATAAAAATATTTCACCGATAGTTCTCTTCTTTAATTAGTTATTGAGATGAAGTGCTACGCTCTCGATAGCTTGTGAAGCCAATAGCATCGACATACTTCGTACGCTTGTTGTACATTATAGTAATTCCATTTGTTTTATCAATAAGCTGAACTTTAGATGAGATATAGTGTGCTTTCGCTGCGCTTGGGTCAGGGAATTCCTTAAAAGATGCCTTGTCAAAATCCGATAGGGCTCCGTCTATTTCAGATTCTTTCTCATCAGGAAATGGAATCCAAAGATAATTAATTAAAAGATTTGTAGCTGTATCTATGTTTAGAGAAGCTCTGTGATATTTTTCTACTTTGTCATAATAGTAAAAAGTTTTGTAAGAGCTGTCATTATTTTTAGTTTCATCTGGTTGACCAAATTTTCTGATTACGTCTTCACTAGTTGCGACATTAAGCTTTAGTTCTTTTAAAGCCTGATACGTGAGGCTACTATTTCTCTTTGTATTTGTAATACATGAACTTATTAACATAAAAATAAATAAATAAATAAATTTTGACATTTTCTCATCCATTAGTTTTTAGATTTAGTACCATACTTTTTATTAAACCAATTGTAGGCATTTGGTGTTACTGTTTTTAGCTTATCAGAATTATAGATAAAGTGCTCAAGATTATTTGCAAAATCCTCTTCTGAAGAACTTGTACCATCAGCTTCAATATAGTCACTTTTGCGTCTCTCTAAGTAAATTTTTCCATTTTCTCCATAATTAAATGTCGAACCAACAGCTAGACTATAGCCTAGTTGTTCCCTAGCACTCATCTTACCATAAAGCTGGTGCGCAAGTTCATGAGCCACTATACGACTTAAATTTTTATTTTTAGAAAAAGCCTCATCATAAAGTACAATTTCTGCTTTATCAGAATTTGTTGCCGGATTTGAAACATCTTTAGATTTTTGCAATCTGTATATGCCGTTAATATAGATAGATTTTAAATAATCAGGAAGGCCCTCTATGGCTTCAATAAGTCTGTTAATTTCTTCAGAAGTCCACTTCTGAGATTTTTCGCTCTTGTGTGGCCATTCTGTTGGCAAGCCGTCTTTGATAATTTTATTAAAATCATAACCTGAGGTCAGCTTTTTACAATGAGTAACAACATTGGTTGCTTTTACGGCTGTGCCGTCTGATTTGATGTAGGCTTTGCGAAAATGACCAGTCACCAAATATTCACCCACACCACAAGTTATTTTTTGGGCGTGGGACTTTTTGATGAGAGCAAAGTTTAACAAAATAAAAAGTAAAACAATTTTCATCGTATTATCATAGACTGTTTGCCGCTAGAAGTGAATCAATTTAGTGATTCTCAGGTGTACCGAAAACTTCCGCTTTGATAGCTGCAGGTTTTTTCATAAGACGTTGCATGTAAGATTTTATTGCAGGATTTGGTTCGACTAATTCATCCCATGCGCCAGGAATAATTGTTGCTAACATGATATCTGCTGCAGAAAATCCTGATTTTAAAATGTAGTCTTGTTTTTCAAGAATTGGATTTAAAGCTAATTTAAAAATTTCACATTGTTCTTTTACGAAAGCCAAGGTCGTTATTTTCTCAGTTTCAGTGTTCACGTGTGTAAACATTCTTGCGATGACACATTCAAGGCTGGCGACTGACCACACCATCCATTTTAGATAGTCTGCACGATCTGGTGAATTAATTGTCGGTGCCAATTTGTTTGAACCATATTTATCGGCTAAATACAAACAGATCGCACCTGATTCATAAATCACAGTTGTATCGTCAATAATTGTAGGCGTACGACCCATAGGGTTTAGTTTTCTATAACTTTCGGTATCAAGGTCACCATTTTTTTTCTTTAAAAAATGATCTTTGTAGGGAATTTCAAGCTCTTCTAATAGCCAGCGGACGCGGTCGCTGCGATCTTGTTTTGCCATGCAGTAAAGTTCTAATGGTTTCATAATGGTCTCCGTCATATCATGTTGATGTTAGCATTGAATTAGATCAAACTAAAAAAGTAAATTAAAGTTATATTGATTAAATTCTGCAAAAGGACATAAGCCATGCCATTTAATGAAAAATACATGAAAAATTTAGTCTTGTTCGTAGTTTATGGTTTATTTATCATGATGTTTTGGCCCTTCAAGCAATCCATACTATTTGCGGGCTTATTTGCTATGGCGCTGACGCCAACGATGAAAAAATATAAAAAGCATTTTAAAGATGAAAGATGGTTAGTGGTTACTGTGGTGACAGCGTTAATGGGTATTTTTATTTTGCCTTTAACTATTATTATCATAAATGGTTTAGTCAAAATTAATCAAATGAACGATAAGGGTATAGATCAGTTAGATATTTACAAAAAAGTAGAATTATCAGTTAACTCAGGTTTGGATTTTGTGAATGATCTGTCAATGCAGTTTCATATAAATATTTTAGAACAAATAAATTTTAAAGCTATTTTACCTAAAGTCACTACTTGGATTTTGTCGCTAATTACACAAATGGCTGCAGAAATTCCAAGCTTTACTTTGCAATTCATTGTTTTTATTTCGTGTCTTTATTATTTTTTACATTTCCGAATTCGATTAAGACAATGGATTATTGATATAAAGTTTCTACCTGAACAATCAATCATTAATATTTCTGATTTTTTACAGAAAACATGTTCCATCGTAGTCGTTTCAACAGTTTTGGTAGCAGCTGTGCAAGCCCTCATTGTGACAATAGCAGCAATGATCGCAGGCTATAACGATTTTCTGATTCTATTTATGATTATGTTTTTTATGTCATTTATACCGGTGATTGGCTCAGGGCCACTATCAGTTGCTTTAGCAATATATAGCTTTATGCAAGGGCATGTTTTTTCTGGGATTATTCTTTCTATTGCTGCATTTGTTGCGTCGATTATCGATAATGTGATTAAGACATACATCTTAAGCTCACAGGAGGATTCAGTTCACCCTTTGATTTCATTACTGTCACTGATTGGTGCCGTGATTATGTTTGGATTTTCTGGATTATTTTTAGGGCCTATCATTTCACATTTAGCTTTTTCGATTAGCTCTTTTTTGACAAAGCAAAAAAAGAATTCTTTATCGGTCGAAGCGGGACAAGAGCCATAAGATTTCCAATTATACACAAAGCAGAGCCCGCTAGTAAAAAAACAGTCCAGTGTAAATTTTCAAAAAAAGTTGAAACAGCCAGTGCAATAATTGGTGAAACCACACTGGTAAAAGCCGCTTTAGTTGGACCGATATTTTCAATTAATTTAATGTAAGACCAAAAAGAAACAACAGTGCCTAAGAGACCTAAGTAAATAAAAGATAAAATAAATTCTTGAGTCACATTGACGTGAAATGATTTTTGATTAATAACGCAGAATAATCCTGTGACAATGGCCCCGTAAAACATACTCCACCCATTGCTACCAAGAATGGGAATCTGCTGCTTACGAATCGATGTCGACAATAAGTTACCTGCTGAAGCAGATATGACTCCAACAAGACTGATTAAAATGCCAGTTAATGATAATGGGTTTAAACCCCGCTGTAAGTATTCATTCAAGGCAATAAAACCCATACCTAGAAAGCTAACAAGAGCACCAGTGACGACTTTTTTTTCAAATGGAGTCTTGAAAAATAAAAAGGATCCAAACATATTAAAAAAAATTAAAGTCGTATAAGTCAGCGCAATGAGTGCTGACGAAGCCATAGAAGAAGCCCAGTACGTGAGTAAAAAATTACAACTGAACATGAATAATCCCTGTAAAAGAAAGCGTACATGTGTTGCTGCTGAGTAAAATAAATTTGTTTTAGTCACTAAGCAAAGAACCAGCATAATAAAACTGGAAAAAACAAATCGGTAAAAAACGGCAACGCTGCCATCAGTATACGGAATTTGGTATTTAATTGCGATCCAAGTCAGTCCCCAGATCAAAGAGCATGTTAAAAAGTAAAAAAAAATTTTCTGATTAGTCTTCGTCGTCGCTTGATTCATCATCTTCTTCTAGATCGTCGTCCTCGTCCTCATCGTCTTCATCATCAAGATCGTCTTCATCATCTTCAATTTCAGCAGTGGCTTCAATGCGAACTAGCCATCCTTCTTCGTAGGGATCTTCCATTAAAATGGCAGGGTCATCGATCACTTGATTATTGATTTCAATAATAGTGCCTTCGACTGGTGATAAAATCTCAACTGTTCCATCATCAGTTTCAACGCTTCCAAACGCCGTATCAGCATCAACTTTTTCTTGTTCTGGTGGTAAATCAATGGCATTTATTTCTGTGATGTCTTCTAAACCCTCTTCATTTATTCCGATTGTGATAATGCCTTCATTTTCTGAATACCAAAGATTGTGATTAAAATTTTTAACTTTTCCTGCCATGTGATCTCCTTGTATCTGGGTCGAAAATGTCTTGATTTATAACTGCCTAAATTGTGGCTTAATGATTACGGTCAAGACGATTGTAAAAAAAAACTATTACTACGAAATTATTTTATCTGAAAATGGCTCAGGGTCAAATTTTGTCAGCTTAACGCAAAATTAAAACTAGGCTTCTGCTGGACTGTCTGATAAAACACACAAACTTCTAGAAACAATGGCCGTCAAAAGATCAGAGGGGGATTTATGACGACAATGCGTTTTTTTATGATCGGTTCATGGACCGAAGGCATGATTCACTTTGAAAAGTTAATGCCTTTTGTTGTGTCTTACGAACCTGCATCTATAAATGCCACTATATACAGATTACCAATTGGTTTTCCTGTGCTTGTCGATCAACCTCAGCAAAAAATTGCTGGTCAGTTGATTGAACTTCATGTGGATCAAACTTTATTGGCCTTGTTGGATTCTTTTTATGGTGTCAGACCAAATGACCCACAAAAGGGTTTGCATAGCCGTTCTACAGTAATGGCGCAAAAAAATTCCGGGCAATCCGAATTGGCTCAGGTTTATTTTTTTAATCCGAAAAAGCTTAATTCTAAGGCTGAATTAATTACCGATGCCGATTGGAGAAAATCTTTGATTGAAAATCCACCACTTCCATTGCAACTAACTGATAAGCAAAAAATGTATGTGATGAAGTTAGGTGCCGTAAAAGGGCGCGATATAGTGCCGATAAATGACCTGACTTTATACCGTGAATTAATGAAGTTAGAATTGATTGTCGATAAAGGTCGACGATTGGCATTGAGTTCTTTAGGTAAAGACGTTTATAACCACTTGATCTAATGGAAAAAGAAACTTTATTTAATATCGTTATTGTAGAACCAGAAATTCCACAAAACACAGGTAATATCGGTCGAACGTGTGTTGGTACACGTTGCGAATTACATCTAATTAAGCCGATGAGTTTTGAAATCACAGATTCACAAGTTAAACGTGCAGGATTAGATTATTGGCCTCATTTAAAATGGCAAATGCACGATAGTTTTCAGGCTTGGTACAATTCAGTTGAAAATAAAGACAGAATATTTTTTATTGAAAATAAAGTTGAGCAAACTATTTTTGAAGCTAAATTTCAAAAAGGGGATTGGCTGGTTTTTGGTAAAGAAACAAAAGGCTTAGATCCGGATCTGATCTTACAAAATTTAGACAAGACTTATATGATTCCTCAGACCGGTCCTGTTCGAAGCTTAAATCTAGCTACCGCAGTAGCAATCACTATATACGAAGGCTTCAGGCAGGTTGAGGTTGCTAAATAGTTCAATGATTTGGTGATGTTTTGATCCCGAAAATGTTGGCTTGTTTTTTGTAGTGTATATTAAACATGAAACACTTAATTACACTTTTATTAATTTTATCGACACAAACTTCAAATGCAAATGGACCAGATGTACTAGGACAGATAATTGCACAAAAAGGCGGCAACTTGGTTCTAGTTTCAGATTTCGAATCCGAAAAACCAGAAAATAATTTTTTAGAATCTTCATCAACAAAAAAAAATGAAGTGAAACTTAAAGCTATTTTGTTAGAAAGTTCAAAATCGATCCTTGTCCTGGATATTTCTAATTTGCAGACTGAGTCAGAACCAGCAAAAGCCACACAGTTTGCATTAAATCGCTCGAACGAAATTTTACCCATTCAATTAGCGGAAGATAAAAAATC